>JAZDNQ010000067.1:0-22475 GCA_043799575.1 Patescibacteria group bacterium
GTATTGGCCGCCCAGCCAGAATTACTACCTTGCGAAATCGTGACTATAGAAGCACCTGCACCCATAGTAAAGTAGGCACCGCGACTCGAGCCAAAATCAACATTTAAGTCCCATCTATTATCGTTGTCTGTTTTTTGTCCCATCAAAGCATAATTTTGATCGATATTATTAAAGCGTGCCCACAAATCAATCGTGAAATCCTGATCAGCGAAATTCCAATCGTCCGAATCAGCAACTGAAAGATAATCGTCTACGCCATCGAATTGAATTGCACTAGTGCCAAACTTTTGGGTAGTAGTCGAATGATAGAACCCGCCGACCGCAGTAATCGCATGACCGGATTTGGAAGAATCTTCGAAAGTCGTCGAGCCGTCGGTCGTGTCCGAATGAATCAAAAGTTTTGTGTGTGCGTCGTTCCCGCCGATCGCATTTTCAAGATTAATGTAATTTTCGGGAGTCTCCTCGGGGTTTAGATCGGCGAGCGGTTCTGCATACTCGACTTCCGAGCTCGCCGCCGGGACGAGAATCGGCGCGTGACCATTCGCGATCAAAGCCGAAAAATGCGTTTCGCCAGCGAAAATATTGGCGACGACCCGCAGCGAGTGCAGACCGTCGGCAAAATTCGTCGCGAGCGATTTGATTTTTTCGAGCGCAGTCGTGTCGCCCGAGTCGACGAGAATGCGTTTTTCGTTGCGCGTACCTTCGTCAAGGGTGAATTGCGAAACACCGCCACTCGTCGCCACGAAATCAAGCACCGCGGAAATTTCTGTGCCACGCAATTTCGCCAAGACTGTTTGTCCACCGACCGTAGTTATTTTGTCGGAATCCGTGCCGCTTTTTGCCCAGCCCGTACTCGAACCTTCAGTCTCATCCAAAAATAATGTTTCGTGTTCTGTGTTCGATGTTGCATGATCACGGTCGACGACATCGCCGGAGAATTCGTACTGCACGAAAAGATCGGAATCGATATCCGGAGCGCTCGCGAGCGTGATCGCGCCGACCACTTCGACAATCGTATTGTCGCCCCACGCGCCCGCAGTCGTGCCGTCAACGCCGCGTTTCAAATCGGAGAATGTGCCAGCAGAATAACTGCCGTAATAAACTTTTTCGCGTTTGAATTGTGAGCCGGGATTGCCGAGCCACAGGAATCCAGAGCTCGGGATAGCGGACGCATCAACAATCGAGTCAGCCGTGAACGAAGTGTCGATCGGAGAAATTCCGTCGGCGAAATTGATTCGCGCGAATGAACCAGCGTTCGCCGAAGCGACCGTGACTCCCCGACCATTCACAAATGCGGAGACTGAATTCGCGAGCGTACGATTTTCGAAAATACGGAAAATGAAATCTTCGGACGATTCAGTCCAAGCACTGTCTTTGATTTCGCTCGTCCCGTCGACGAAACTCGGCGTACTAGTATCCGCAGCCCAAACGAGATTATTCGTCGCGGAAGCGGCGAAATCGCCCTCGAGCACTAGGTGATATTTCGTATTGGCTGACAAAGTCGGCGGCGTCGCGAACTGGAAATTGACCCATTCGAAATCGTCGGACGAAAGTGAATCAACCGCGACCGTGGTCGCCGCGCCATCTGTGATTGTCGTGCCGCTCGGTAGATCAGACGCGTCGGTTTCGATTGAGAGAGATAGATTTCCTGTCGGCGTGCCGACTTTTTTCAACCACAAACTGATCGCGGGGATCGTCCCGGCCGAGTCGACTGTGAATTGCTGAGCGAGAGCTACATTGTCGGTCGCGCCGAGTCGCAGCTCGATCGCAGTGTCGCGATTTTGCGGCTCGTAATTTTTCGCGGTAATAATTTTTTGCCCGACCGCTCCGCGACTGAGATAAAAATTCTTATTCACGCCGTCAGTGGCATTCAAAGTAGTGTCTGAATCAATTTGTAGAGACGCAAAATTTTGCGTCTCTATCGCGCGGGAATTGTATGCCTTCCAGACTTGTGAATTCGGAATAGCGAACGAACCGAGCGCGACTCCGCCGTCATCAAGCGCCGCGGAATAAATCGCGAAGTCAGACATCGCGCCATCGAAGTCGGCGGTCGTGTCCGGCGTCGAATCATTACCGATGACAATTTGCGAATGCGTCGACGGCGTGAAATCTTGCGAGATATTTTCCGCGACTTTTTGGCCGTTTAAATACAAGGACAAGCCGAACGTCGTCGCGGTCGGGCGCCACCAACTCGCGAGGATGTGATTCGCCGCGCTCGATGAATAAGCCGAGGCAAAATCGGCGTCGACGATCGAGACAGATGAACTTGCATTTTGGAATTCGAAAGTCAGTGAATTCGCCGAGTTCATATATAGTCGTGCGCCATCATGACCGGACGCGTCGCGCGTGTCGAAGAAATGGTCGCCCGAAGCGAGCGCACCAGTCGCCCAAAATTCGAGCGTGCCAGTATTTTGAATTTGGGAAATATTGCCTTTCGCCGGGAAAACAAGACCATTTGGGAAGTCGTCGTAATCCGGGACGATGGTCTGATCGACGAGTCGCGCATTCGGCGCAAGTGAATTCGTCACCACTGTCGAACTCGAATTTGTCTCGATGAATTTCGGCACAACGATCGCAGCAGTCGCACTCAAATTTTTAACATTCGTATTTTCGATTTTGACCGTGTGTGCTTTCGCATCAAGATTCGTCGCGAGCAAAAATCTTTGGTTGGTCGCGGTAGTCGCGGCGTAAGTGTCGACCTCGGTGCGAATTTCGTTCGGAGTGCCAGCGTCAAGTGTAATTTTCGCGATGCCACGATCCGGTCCTGTGTCGAAGCCGCCGACAAGCTCGGTCGTCGCGTCCGGTGTCGTGTAGTTCGCGAAATTGTTGGCATCGGCAGCGTAAATCGTAGCAATCTCGCTTGCAGAAAGTTGGCGCGAAAAGAGCGCAACTTCGTCGAGTTTTCCATCAAAGAAAGTTGTTTTTTTGCCTATCTTAAATGCATTTGCGTCGATCGCAGTCGAAGTAGTGATCGCGATGTGATGCCAAACATTATTCGAAACTTTGGTCGTCTCATAACCGTCAACAAAAATTTTCGGCGCGGTAAACCCGGTCGCAGAAATTGTCCCGCTCGAAAGCGAGATATAGTGTGAGCCACCATCGAGATCAATTACATCGCGCGACGCATTTTCGGGCAAAATCCAAAAACTGATCGAATTAATATTTTGGCTCGTGTCGCCAATGTCGAGATAATCATCCAAGCCGTCTAAATTCGCAGCCGAACCGAACCTGCCGGTCGCAGTCGTCGCGCCACCATTTGCTGTCGTGTCGAGCGAACCGAACGAATCTGTGAAGTCGCCGTCCATTTTCCAAAAACCAACCAAACTATCTGAATTCAAAACTCCGCCGAACTGCGCGAGCGGATCACCGGTAAATTTCAGGGCATCCTTTTGATAAAGTTGCGCGATTTCAGCTGCCGAAAGTGAGCGATTGTAAATCGCGACGTCGTCGAGGGAGCCTTTGAAATAATGACCATCGTGCACCCGACCAATATAAATTGGGTTTGTGGACGCATAAATAGCTCCGGTGCCATTATCGTCGATAGTAATTGATTGCTCGACTCCATCGAAATAAATCTTTTTTGTGTTATTTTCATAAACCACGGTCACAAAAGTCCAACGGTTTAAATTTACTGTCGAATTTGAAGTAAATCTTATTGAGTCCGAATTAACATTCTTCCCCTCGAACCTCACTTGGTTGCTAAGTAAGTGGACATTCCATTCACTGTAACGATTTTTGTCGACTATTCCAGTAGTCTGGGATTCGGATGGATTGACCCAAAAACTAACAGAAATGGCGGACATTCCTTTCAGGCTATTATCATCCGCAACTCCAACATAATCATCCGTCCCGTCAAAACTTCCCGCCGAACCGAATTTCCCACTCGCGAAATTCACGCCGCCGTTCGCCGTCCCGTCGTTCGAGCCCGACGAATCCTTCCAATTATTGTCCATTTTCCAGTACGCGACTCGCCCATCCGAAATCCAGTTCGGCTCTTGGCCATTCGTCGCAGAGATCGTCGCCGCTTCGCCCACAATTTTGGAATCCAATTTCGCCGCGCCAGCGAGCGAACCGATGCGATCATTCGACGAATTCACGAGCGGCGCATTGAATAAAAGTGCTGTATTCTCAGTCGAATTCGCTTCGATCTTTTGCGCATGCGATTGTCCGACCGACGGGATAGTCGAATTGAAGATGCCGAAAATTTCGGAGTCGAGCAAAACATAATTCCAAATTTGCGGCTCGGCGAGCACGCCGCCGAAATAAGTTTGACTCGCAGTCAGCACTGTCCCCGAGCGCGTTCCACAGCGACCGAAAGAAATTTTCGTGTCTGCGGTCGAAATATTTTGCGCCGTCCATGCGACACTCTTCGCGGTTTTGATTCCGCCGACAAAAAGTTTGATGCCAGTCAGATTGTCCCAGCTGGCGACGAGATGAATCGTGTCATCCGCGGAGAATGACTGCGCAGCGGACGCGACATCGACCGTCGACCAGTCGTCACCGTCCCACATTTCGAATTTGAATTTGTCGTCCGCGCCGTCGTAATAAATGCGCACGATTCCATTGTCGAAGACAAAATGTTTCGCTGTGTCCGCATCCGAGTCGAAATCCGGCGCAGTCCAGATAGAAATTGTGCCTTTTTTCACCGTGCCATCCGCCTCCGTCGGGAAGTTGTCGAGATTTTCGAAAGTCGCTCGCTGCGCGTTTGTTGAGTTGAAATTGAGTCCGCGCGTCGCACGAGAATTAATGAGAATTCCGTCCGGCGCGAGTTTGAATGTTTCGTCCGAAACCGCAGTATCGACAGCGGGAGTGAAAATCAAAGTGTCTGTCGCCGCGTCGAAGCCAGTGACGAAAACAGTCTGTCCGTTGTTCGCTCCCGAAGTGAATTCGAGCGAATAACCTTTCCAATAATCGTCGGATTGTGTGAGCGCAGCGTCGGTCAAAGTTGTCGTCGAACCCGAATCGGCGGTCGACGCGATACTCGCGCCAGAAGTCTCCGCACCACTCGCGCGTGTCTCGAAATATTCGAGCGCGAAGCGTGAATTGGCATCAGCTGAATCATGACGCGGATTGGATTGCGGCAATAATTCAAGCTCGATTGAATGCGTCGAATTGCGTAGTCCCGTCGCGAGCAAAACTTTTTGCGCAGTTTGCAGCGACGAAGAATAAGTGTCGATTTCGGTCGAAATTTCTTGGTCGGTGCCTTTGTCGATCGTCGCGCGGACGACTCCACCAGCGGGAGAAAAATCGAGCCCCGCCCAAATTTCGCTCGCGGTGATTTCGGTGGTGAATTTGATTTTCGCGCCGACGGAATTCGTTTCCAAAATGTCGTTTGCCGAACTCCAATCTTGTGAATTGGTCAGTGCGGTTGCGGAAAATTCCGTGCCGGTCGAGTCAACTGCGAAAACTTTCGAGTCGACTGCATTGATCCGTCCACCCGCGTAAATCGCGGCAATTTCGCTCGCAGAAAGTGCGCGATTTAAAACTGCAAGATCATCTATTTGACCCTTGAAATAGGTTGAGGCTGCATAACGACCAATTTGAGTTTTGGCAGCCGAATAATCAATTGTCGTGCCACAATCATTATCGCCGACTGATAATGTTTGCGAAACACCGTTGATAAAAATGTGAATGCCAGAAGCGTCTCCCGAACCGTCATAAGTTGCAGTCACATAATTCCAGCTCGATAAAGTGAGTCCGCTAGAAGCATAAACCAAATATTTATCTGCTCCGCTTGAGCCAAGCCTAAACCCCAAACCGCTATTGCTATAAATGAAGAAATTAAATCCATCGTAGCTAGCCCCATCCAAATTTTGGATTATCGCAGCATAATTCACTATTCCCGCACTGGGTTTGATCCAAGCACTGACCGAAAAAGGAACTGCTCTCTGGAAAGTAAGATCGCTTATGTTTGTGCCAGCATCAATATAATCATCCACTCCGTCGAAACTTCCCGCCGAGTTAAATTTTCCCGACGTGTCGAAAGTCGCGCCACCGCTCGCCGTCCCGTCGTTTGAATTATCGGATGAATCAATCCAGTCGTCGTCCATTTTCCAGTAGCCGACGAGACCTTGCTGCAAATTTTCTGGCAAAGTACCGAGCGCGACTTGCGCCGCACTTGCCGCCTCCGTCCCGCGATTGATCGAGCCCGAGACATTCGTTTGGGAATATTCTCCCGTCGCGACTCCATCCGCGAAATTCGGATCGAAAGTTCGCGCGCCGCGATTGACCAAGGTGACGAAAGTCGACGGATCGATGTCGATCGGATAAGTCAGCTCGAGACCATTTTCGAGCAGCAAAGTTTTGGGTAAATCAGCAGTCGACTGAGCCGTAGCAAATTTTGTTTCGGTCGCGAGCACATCCGCAGTTAAATTTTCGGCCTGAACATTGTCTGACTTTTCAGTTGAATCAGCTGGCACAGACTCAACTTTCGCTTCAGAATCTGTCGAATTTTCGGTCGGCTTAGTCGAATTTTCGGTCGGCAAAATTGGCTCAACTTGCGGCTGATTTTCGTCAATCACCTGAACCTCACTGTCGGAATTTTCTTCGGTGACAGTCGGCGCAATCGTTTGCCCTTCCTCGGTCGAAGCTGGCTCGGTAGCCGGAGTTTCCGAATTTTGTTCTGTATTAATCTGAGTCGATTCGACTTGTTCGGTTTGATCGACTGATTCGGTCGAGTCAGTCGGCTCGACTTGTTCGCTCGGCTCAACTGTATCGGTAGTTTCAGTTTGTTCGTTAACCTGCTCTTCGGTAGTTTCCGGTTCAGTTGTGTCGGTTTGTTCCGGCTCGACATTTTCCGGTTCCGACTCGGTCATGTCGGAAGTGGAAACTGGCGAACTCGGCGCGACGACAACCTCGGCAGGTTTTGCGGACGCGACAGCATCGATCACTAGTCGCAATTTGTAACGACGCACGATCGCACCATCAGCGCGCGGAATTTCTTCAAAAATTTTGTTTGACTCTGCGAAAACTTCCTGCTCGGTGACGACGACGATATCTGCGTCAGGAGCGATTTTGACGATCGGCTCGACAGGCGTCGTCTCCGGCGAGAAAAATTGCTCAATGTCTTTCTCCTCTATAACGTTGATTTCTGTTTCGGTCGGCGCAGCTTCCTCGACGATCTGAACTTCTTCCGGCGCGGTTATATCAGTCGAATCAGGCTGTTCTGTTTGTTCCGGATCGGTCGATTCGACTGGCACGACTTCCTCGGTCGGTGTAGCTTCCTCAGTCGGCGCGACAGTTTCATTTTGCTCAGTTGGCTCAACTGCTTGTTTTTCAGTCGCTGTAGTATCCACGACTTCCGGCGCAGTAGTTTCTGGTTGTTCTGGTTCGACATTTTCCGGCGACAGCGGCTCTGAATTTTCGACTGTATCGGTCGGCACGGCTTCCTCGGTCGGGATCACCGCGTCGCGATTCGTCTCAATGGTATCGTTCGAATCGATGATATTTTCGATCGAAACTTGATCGTCGAACTGTTGAATTTCGGCGAATGCGATCGGTGCGAAAAATTTCTTGAGGGTGTCAAAAAACGAAGTTGCGTTCGACTCGACTGCTGGTACTTCTTCGGCCGGAGTAGGTTCAGTTTTTTCCGTCGCGGAATTTTGATCGACAGCGGTAGGCGCAACTTCTTCGGTCTGAGTATTTTCTTCAACCGATTTGGTCGGCGTGGTTGGCTCTGTTTGTTCGGTCGGTGCAGCTTCCTCAGTCGGCGCGACAGTTTCAGTTTGCTCAGTTGGCTCAACTGCTTGTTTTTCAGTTGCTGCAGGATCCACGACTTCCGGCGCAGTAGCTTCAGTCTGATCAATTTGCTCAGTCGGAGCTGACTCGATCGATTTCGTTTCGTCCAAATTTCCCTCCTCGACAACGTTCTGTTCGACTGTTTGTTTTTTCAATTCACTTTCATCGATGACCTCGATCTCGTCCGGAATTTGATTCTCTTCGATGATTTGAATTTCTTCCTCCTCAGCCGGGAAAGTTTTTTGGCTAATAATTTTTTGATCGAGATATTGCTGGTGCAAATTTTTGACTTCTTCGGCAGAAAGAGCGTGATCGAAAATTTCGAACTCGTCGACCGCGCCAGTGAAGTTGCCACCGAATTGAATCGGGTCGGCAGTCGGCGTGAGCGCATTCGCGTTCGCGACTTCGAGCGAATTTTTTTCTTCGCCGTCAACGTAAAAATGAATTTTCGCACCATCAAAAGTCGCGACAAGGTGATACCACTGGCCGAGAACCAAAGTCGAATTATCCCAGTCGACAAAGAAATTTTTATCGCCAAGTCGGAAAGTCACTTCGAAACCTTTGTTCTCGACCTGTCGAAAAGCATTGTTGCCGAAACCGACGATTTGGCCGTTTTGATACGCGCCAGCTTTCACCCACGCAGAAAGTGTCGTCGTCGCGGGAGTAGCGAAATCGCGCACGATTTTGGCTGAACCGTCCGCGGCGTCGAGTGCGAGTGCCCCGCCCCAAATTCCGTCGGCGAGCCACTGTCCTCCCGCGATCGTGCCAACTTGGTCTGATTTTTCGTCGAGAAATTTTTCGTTCGATTCTTGGTCAAATTTAATTTCGGACAAAATCGGATCGGGCGCGGCGACAGTCGCGGCAGTCGAATCTGGCGCAACCTTCTCCGGCCAGCCCAATTCGAAGTGCAGCGCATCCTTGACGAATTGGCCTTTCGCGTCGGTAAGATTTGGCGCAGGCGTGTAAAACTTTTCATTGCCAAGCTCGTCGGTGAAAACATATCCGCCGTCATCAGTTGTTTTTAATTTCAGACCAACCGTCTCGACGATGTAATTAAAACTCGTCGGCGCGAGCGCATTTTTGAGAATCAAATCTTCTTTCATTCCAGTCTCACCCGCAGTCATGAGCAAGTCAGTCGAATCCCACAAATCGGGATACAAAATTTTGTTGTCCTCGTGCGTGCCGTCGACCTGATTCGCGTTCCAGTTGAAATAGCGAACTTCTTCGCGCGTCTCGGGAGTCGCATCCGCAGCAACTTGCTGGTCGTTCGACACGGCGGAAACGACATCACCCGCGGCCGCGGAATTTTCGGACAAAACGAGCGGCTCATTGGAAATCGTCGAAATTTCCGCAGAGTACGGCGTCGCCGTCGTCGCGAGAATATCGCTCGCGGATTTTTTTAGTGTCGGATCAATTTCTGTTTCCGCGCCAGTCGCGGTGTCAGACAAAGTCGTGATCGCGCCTGATTGTTTAAGGTCGGCGACAACTTTTTCAGCGTCTTTCCGTTTGCCAACGACGTCGCCAATCGTCGCGCCATTTTCCAATTTGCCTAAAACGAGCCGCTCGGTCCATTTTTCTGCATCACTGCTCGCAGTCTGGATTTTTTCTTTGCGTGTATCAGCAAAGTTTTCAGTCAACTCCGGCTTCACTTCACCAAGCTTTTCGATCTCACTTGTCAAAATATCGCTCGCCAAAAATTGCGGCTGCGAAGATTCTGTTTCCGCAGCGAAAACTTGCAAAGGCGAATTCAAAAACGCGATCAAAGCTATCAAAAAAACTGCGACTCCCCGCCGCGACGCGATTATTCGTAACACTTCGACGATTTTTTGGCTTCTATAAGTCAAGATGCGCTGTGTGTTTATTTTTTGTAAAATGACTTTGTTTTTAGACGATTTATCCAGCCATTTTAGCAAAAATGAGAGGTTTTCTCAATTTGAAGCCCTTGCCAAAATTATAAATTATTGTTTAATAAAATGAGTTCGCTTTTGGACCAGATCGTCGCGACGAAGCAGACCGAAATCGCCCACGCGAAGCGCGATTGTCCGATCGAGACGCTGCGCGAAATTTGCGAACCACCGACGCGCGATTTTCGCGCGGCTTTGGCAGGCGGCCGGGAAGAAAAATTGCCGCGCTTGATTGTCGAGATCAAACGCAAAAGCCCTTCAAAAAAAGCACTTTTGCCTGACTTGGACGTCGTAAAAATCGTCCCAATTTACAATCAAAAAGCCGCCGCGATTTCGATTTTGACTGATCGCGAATTTTTCGGCGGCAGTCTCGAAGATTTGGAAGAAGCGAATTTCGCAACCGAGATTCCACTTTTGCGTAAAGATTTCATCATTGATGAATATCAAATTTGCGAAGCGCGTCAATTTGGAGCCGACGCGATTCTTTTGATCGCCCGAATTTTGGAAAAAGCTAAATTTAATAAACTGCTTTTGGAGGCCAAAAAACTGGGAATGGCCGCGCTCGTCGAGATTCACGACCAAGACGATCTCGACAAAGTTCTCGATTCATCCGCCGAGATCATCGGCGTGAATTCGCGCAACCTTGACACACTCGAAATTGATCTGGGGAATTTCGAAAAACTTCTGCCGAAAATTCCGCAAGATAAAATCATCGTAGCGGAAAGTGGAATCTCGACACGAGCGGAATTGGGAAATTTGTCCGGCCAAGTCGACGCGGCACTCATCGGGACCGCACTTTTGCAAGCCAACAATATCGAGAGTAAATTATCCGAGCTGACTAATTTGGAGAATTGAAAATCAAGATTTGTGGAATTACGAACATGGAAGATGCGACTGCAGCCGTTAAGTTGGGCGCAAGTTATCTCGGTTTAAATTTTTTTGACGAGTCACCACGCGGGATGCATCCGGACGACGCCGCGAATCTCGCGGGTGAGATCAAAAATAAATTTCCGCGCCTTCCGCTCGTTGGTGTTTTCGTCGATGAAAATCCCGAGAAAATCCGACTGATTTCCGAAATTTGCGAACTGGATGTTTTGCAGCTGCACGGGAACGAGTCGCCAGAGTTTTGTCAGCAATTCGGCTTACCGATTTGGAAAGCTTTTCGTGTCCGGAATGAAAATTCGTTCGACGAGCTGCAGCAATTTTTGGAATTGGATGGCATCGTTTTGGACGCGTACAAACGCGGGCAATTCGGCGGGACGGGGCAAACTTTCGATTGGCAATTGATCCACAAAATTCGCGACGAGCTGCCATTTTTTATTTTGGCCGGCGGGATGAATGCGAAAAATATTGAGAAAGCGATTGAGCAGCTGAAGCCGGATGTGGTCGATGTGTGCAGCGGCATCGAAGTCACAGGCAATCCGCGCAAAAAAGATTTGGCGAAAATGGAGGAATTGTTTGAAGTCGTGCGAAAGTTGAGCTAAAATTTTACTCGATTTAACGCACTCACAATGACTCTATTTTCTCGGAAGTCGACCTTCCTGATTGGCTCGATTATCGGCTCGGTCGTCGGCCTTTTGTTTGCGCGCGAAGCCGGCCAAAACTTGCGCGAAAAATTGAAATCTGCGAAGACGCCGCAGAAAAAATTCGAGGCGCTTTTCCAAGAATATTTGAAAGCTGGAAAGTCAGCGATCGAGGAGGCAAAAAAAAGCGAAAGCGTGAAAGAGTTGATGAAAGGTGGTCAAGAAATTTTAGCTGAGCTCAAAAAAAAGGCACAAAAAGAAGGTGGCAGTGCGGTTAAATTCGCACAAAAAAAGGCGAACGAGGTTTTGGCAGAGATGGAAAAACACGCAAAAAAAGTAAAAAAAGTTGTCAACAAAAAGGTAGCGAAAAAAGCGACGGCCGCGAAAAAGAAAATTAAAAAGGCGGTCAAAAAAGCTGCTCGCAAGCCTGCCAAAAAAAAGTAATTGATGTCCGCGCGCGTATCAATCTTTCTCGCTTCGCTTATAATTGCAGTGAGCAGCGTGTTCGCGGCGCAAAGTGTTATTTCTGGTAAAGCAACATCGAGTTCGGCGAGCGTGCCTGTCGTGCGCGCCGAAGTTTGGTGGAACGGTAAGTTTCATTCTTATACCGGGATCAACGGTGAATTCACGATTCTCGGAACAACTGCTGGTGATGTAGTTCGACTGCACAAAAAAGGTTTTGTGGATTCAAGCACGATTGCGGATTTCGACAGCGCGACGATTGATTTCGCGCTCGCACCAGTTTGGAATCTCGAAAACGCGAGTCAGGTTTATTCGGATATCGCGCCGTACGCGTGGTACGAACCAGCGGTGCGCCGACTTTACGAAAATCAAACTTTGACGGCGAGCGGCGTGCAAGAATTTTTGCCGAGTCAAAATCTGACGCGTGGCGAGCTCGCGGTACTCGGCGTGAAAGTCGCAGGATTTTTGCCGAGTGCAGTGAAAGAAACGCATTTTTGCGATGTCGCGCCGACTGACGACTTCGCACCGGCAGTGGAATTCATGTTCGCGCACGGCTGGCTCTCGGGCTACCAATCCAATGATTGCAAGAAAGGGAAAGTTTTCCGACCGCAGCTTCCGGTCAATCGCGCCGAGGCAGTAAAAATGGTTTTGACGACTTTCGCCGATCTCGCGAATCAAAAAGTTTTGGAGAAAGTTTGTCTTCCGGCTGGCTTCACCGATGTTCCGGCGAACGCGTGGTTCGCCGATTTTGTAAACAAAGCGAATTGTCTCGGTTTCGTGAATGGTTACAAAGACGGTTCGTTTCATCCGGCGCAGCCGGTCAATCGCGCCGAGATTGCGGTGATTTTGGCGAACGCGCTCGAAAGCTTCTTTTGATTGAAGATTTAAGATTGAAGATTTAAGATTGGGTAAATTAATTCCCTGTTTTTTCTATAATTCAAGCATTAATATTTCTTATTTCTTGTTTCTTACTCCTTACTCCTTAATTCTTAATCCTTACTCCTCCCATGGAACTCGCCAAACGCATCGCGAATTTGCCCGGTTATCCTTTCGCGGAATTGGAAAAAATCGTGACTGAGTTGAAAAATTCGGGCGTCGAACCGATCGATTTCGGTGTCGGCGATCCAGTCGATCCGACTCCGGAATTCATTCGCGACGCGACGAAAAAAGCGGTCGACGATTTCGCGGACGCAGGTTATCCGTCGTACATCGGCTCGGCGAATTTTCGAAATGCGATCGCAAAATGGTTCGCGAAAAGATTCGGCATCGCGCTGAATCCAGAAACTGAAATTACTTCTTCGATTGGTTCGAAAGAAGCGATTTTCAATTTTCCGCTCGCCTTCGTGAATCCGGGCGACGTCGTGCTCATTCCAACGCCGGGCTATCCGCCGTACGCGCGCGGGACGGAATTCTCCGGCGGAAAAGCCTATTTTTTACCACTTTTGGAGGAAAATAATTTTTTGATCGACTTCGAAAAGATTCCGGTCGAGATCGCAAAACAAGCGAAAATTTTGTGGGTGAATTATCCGAACTCCCCGACCGGACGCGACGCGCCAGATGAGTTTTTTGCGCAAGCGGTGAAATTTTGCGCAGAGAATAAAATTATTTTGGCGAGCGATCTCGCGTATTCGGAAATTTATTTCGGCAAACCGCCGAAATCGATTTTGCAATTCACGCGCGAAAATGTGATCGAATTTCACTCGCTGTCGAAACGAAGTCGAATGACCGGTTATCGCGTCGGTTTCGTCGTCGGCGATGAGAAACTTGTTGCGGCGTTCAAAAAAGTCAAAACGAATATCGACTCCGGCACGCCGAATTTTTTGCAAGCAGCCGCAATCGCGGCTTTGCAAGATGAAAAACATGTTTTGGATTCAATCGAGGAATACCGGGAAAAGCGCGACATTTTGATCGCAGCGCTCGCGTCGGTTGGTTTGCCAAAAGCCCAAACTGATTCGACTTTTTACATTTGGCAAAAAGTCCCCGACGGAATGTCGAGTGAAGATTTCGCGAAAAAATTGCTCGACCCGAAGATCGCGGTCGTCGCAACGCCGGGCAGTTGGATCTCGGACAAAACTACGGACGGGCTGAATCCGGGAGCAGGTTTCGTGCGTTTCGCGCTCGTCCCGACTGTCGCGAAAGTGCGCGAGGCGGCTGAAAGGATTAAGAAAAATTTAAAATTGGTAAATTAAGAATTAAGAATTCCTATACCCTATTCCCTAAAACCTAGAACCTTAGATGAATCGCTTTTTCGTCCCGGCCGGCTCGATCTTCGATGAAGATTTCGTGTTGCGCAATCCCGAGACGATTCACCAAATTCGCAAAGTTTTGCGGCTGAATACCGGCAACAAAATTATTTTGCTAGATAATTCTGGTTTTGAATTTGAGGCGGAAATCGTCGAGATCGAGCGCAACGAAATCGCGCTGAAAATTTTGGACAAAAGAGAAAATGCGGCCGAGCCAGAATTGCAGATTAATCTTTTTCAGGCGCTGCCGAACTCGATTAGCAAATTCGAAGAAATTTTGAAACACGGAACAGAAGTCGGCATTGCGAATTTTTTTCCCGTAATTGCGGAACGCAGCGAAATCAGTAAATTGCGCAATCCGGAGCGGCTGGGAAAAATTTTGCAGGAAGCAGCCGAGCAGTCGGAAAGAGGCAAAATTCCCGGGATTTTCGAGCCAGTGAAATTCAAAAAACTTTGGGACGAACCGCCAGCCGGGCTGAATCTCGTAGCCGATTCATTTTCGCGTGAACCGGAATTGCGCGATTTTTTTGGGGAAATCAATGAGTACGGCGCGACAAATATTTTTGTCGGCCCAGAGGGCGGCTTCAGCCAAAAAGAAATTGAGCTCGCACGCGAGCGCGGCGCAAAAACTTTTTCGCTCGGCCCACGAATTTTGCGAACGGAAACCGCGGGCGTCGCCATCGCGAGCGCGATTTTTTTCGGGTAAAATAAGGCATATGGAGCCTCCAATAAAAGATCCGATAATAGGAATTGTCGGTGGCCGTGGCGAGATGGGCGTCTGCTTTCAAAATTTTTTTCGAAAGCGGGGTTTTAAAAAAATCTTAATTTCTGGTCGTCATCCTGATGGAAAAGCAATCATTTCAAACGAAGAACTCGCTCAAAAGGCCGATGTTGTTATTATTTCTGTCACGCTTGAAAACACGGTAAAGGTAATAAACGAAATTGCCCCACTCTTAAAAGAAGACCAACTTTTAATTGATCTCAGTTCAATAAAAACACCTCAAGTAGAGGCAATGCTAAAAAGCAAAGCTGAAGTTCTTGGTACTCATCCGATGTTCGGTGGAGAAATATCTTTTACCGGACAAGTGATGGTCGTATGTCCGGTTAGATTAAAAAAGTGGAAGGGTTGGCTTGAAAAAATGCTAGAAGAAGAGGGTATTAAAATTGTTGAACTTTCGCCACAAGAACACGATAAGAGAGTCCCGTTTTTACAGGCTTTACCGCACCTATTAGGTTTCATTTTTGCCGAAGCACTTAAAGAAAGCGGCACAAGTATTGATAAAGTTCGTGAATTAGCTACACCAAACGCAAAGATTTTTTTAGATTTCGCAGCAAGAGTGATATCTCAAAACTCAGATTTGGTTTTTGAAATCCAAAAATCCAATCCAAACAATAAAAATATGCGTGATCTTTTAGCAGCTGCGTTTGAAAAATGGACTTCACTAATAGACTCTGGTCGTTTAAATGATTTTGAATCGGCAATTTCAAAAAACAGAAAATTCTTTGATCGATTTTTAGAGGAAGGCAAGGAGGAAAGTAAGCTTTTCCTAGAAACAATCGCGAGAAGAAATCGCAAATTAGAAGAGTTTGAAAAACCACGTGGAAAACCAAGAAGAAATGAGAAACCAAGTGCTATTTTTGGCGGAGAGGATAGCAATACAGATATGGCCGCACGAAAATTCTTTTGGAAGATAGAAAGAAGCAGCAGCTTTTCAAAATATTTTCCCTCCATCCAAAGCGTTTTTGATGCAGTAAAAAACGATGAGGCCAGGAATGGGATAGTTCCGCTTGAAAATGAGACTGGCGGTATTATTCGAGAAACATTCGACCAACTACTGAAAAATGAGGGCAAGATTAAAATCCGCGCACTTATCAGCAATCCAATCCAGCATGTGTTAGCTGTATCACAAAAAACAGACCCGACTAAAATCGAAGAAATTTATTCTCACCCTCAAGCCCTATCCCAATGTACTGAACATATTTTGCAGCGGTACACTGGAGCAAGACAGATATCTACGAGTAGCACAACCGAAGCATTGGATAAAATTGAGCACTTAAGAAATGCCGCTGCAATCGGACCAAGAATAGCGGCTGAAAAAAGGGGGCTGAAAATTGTTGAAAGTGATTTCGAAGACCGTACAGAGAATAAAACAACTTTTGCTGTAATCGCAAAAAACTGGAGTCGTAAAGCTATGACGCATACAATGGTCGCATTTCAGTTTAAAAATAATAAACCTGGTCAGCTTGCCGATGTTTTGGTTATTTTCCGCGATGCTGCAATAAATCTTTCAAAAATAATCTCCATTCCAAGAGATAAAAACGAATTTGCATTCTTTATTGAATTAGAAACCACATCAAAAGCTAAAATTGAGGCAGCTTTAAGAAAGGCCGGTAAAAAATCAAAAACGCTCTTCAAATTCAGCAACTACGAAAAAGTTGATTAGTATTTGCGGTCAAAAATTTTTCCGCTAAAATCTCGGAAAATTAGGCTACTTTGGCATTCGAGTTTCGGTGCGAAAGTTGCAATCCTAACCCCATTCACATGAAACACGACGACAAAAAGAAGGCGTTCGCGGATCACGGTCGCCACGCGAAAGATACCGGTAGCCCGGAAGTCCAAGTCGCGATCATCACCGCGCGGATCACGCAACTCACCGATCATCTCAAAACGCACAAAAAAGACGAACACTCGCGCCGCGGTCTACTCATGCTCGTCGGCAAACGTCGCGGACTTTTGAATTATCTCAAAACTCGCAAGCGCAAAATTTACGATGAGATTGTCGCGAAACTCGGACTCCGCAAATAATTTTTGAATTTTTTGCGGTAAAATAAGTAAAATAATCATCTTTCACTTTGGCTGAAGAAAACGAAAATATCGAAGAAAATCCCGCCGAGGATACTGGAATTCACGCTCCGGACGACGGAGCGCCGACTCGCGAAGTCGTCGAGGAAATGCAAAAAAGCTACCTTGATTACGCGATGTCGGTCATCGTCGCGCGTGCGCTCCCCGATGTTCGCGACGGTTTGAAGCCCGTCCACCGGAGAATTCTTTTCGTGATGCACGAGATGGGACTCCGCGCCGGCGCTAAATTCAAAAAAAGTGCGAACGTCGTCGGTGAAGTGCTCGGAAAATATCACCCGCACGGCGACAGCTCGGTGTACGACGCGATGGTACGCATGGCACAGGATTTTTCGATGCGCTATCAGCTCGTGAACGGACAGGGCAACTTCGGCTCGATCGATGGCGACTCCGCCGCGGCGTATCGGTACACCGAAGCGAAAATGCAGAAATTGGCGGAGGAAATGCTGGCGGATATCGAGAAAGAGACCGTCGACTGGCGCGACAATTACGACGCATCGCGCAAAGAGCCGAGCGTTCTCCCCGCCCGACTGCCTAATCTGCTTTTGAATGGCACGGTCGGTATCGCGGTCGGTATGGCGACGAATATTCCGCCGCACAATCTCGGCGAATTGATCGACGGCGTGGTGCATTTAATTGATAATCCTGACTGTGAAGTCCCCGATTTGATGGAATTTGTTAAAGGTCCGGATTTCCCGACTGGCGGCGTGATTTACGATCGGAAAAAAGTGCTAGAAGCATATTCGACGGGGCGCGGCTCGATCCCGTGTCGCGGCGTCGCGAAGATCGAGGAAGGTCGCGCTGGGAAGCCGATGATCGTGATCACGGAGATTCCGTATCAGGTGAATAAAGCGAATCTCGTGATCAAAATCGCGGATCTCGTAAAAGACAAAAAACTTGTCGGGATAACCGACATCCGCGACGAATCAACGCGAGACGGCATTCGCGTCGTGATCGAACTGAAAAAAGATTCGTATCCGAACAAGATTTTGAACCAACTCTACAAGATGACGGAACTGCAGGGCAATTTCAATGTGAACATGATCGCCCTGACCGATCGCGGACTGCAGCCGCATTTGCTGAATTTGAAACAAATTCTCGAACATTTTGTCGAGCATCGCGTCGAAGTCGTGACTCGCCGGACGGAATACGACCTGCGCATTGCGAAAGATCGCGCGCATATTTTGGAGGGTCTGAAACTCGCGCTCGACCACATCGACAAAGTGATCGCGACGATTCGAAAATCGAAAACGAAGGAAGAGGCACACGCCGCGTTGATGAAGCAATTCAAATTGTCCGACGCGCAAGCGAAAGCGATTTTGGAGATGCGCCTGCAGGCACTCGCCGGACTGGAACGCGAAAAGATCGAGGACGAGCTCGCCGAGAAATATAAATTGATCAAATATTTGGAAAGTCTCCTTGCCGACAAAAAGAAATTGATGAACGTGATCAAAACCGAGCTCGCCGAATCGAAAGAGAAATTCGCGGACGAGCGCCGCACGAAAGTTTTGGCAAGGGGAATTGGAGAATTCTCTGCGAAAGACACGATCCCGAACGAGGAAATGATAATCATGCTCACGACGGAAAATTATGTGAAACGCGTCGCACCGAATTCATTCCGCTCCCAAAAACGCGGCGGAATGGGTGTGATCGGGCTCACGACGAAAGAAGAGGACGAGGTAAAAATCATTCGCCACGCGAAAAATCACGACGATGTGATGTTCTTCACGAATACCGGTCGCGTGTTCCGCTTGCCGGTTTACGAAATTCCGCAGGCGACGCGGCAGGCGAAAGGCACCGCGATCGCGAATTTGATCCAAACGCAAAACGGCGAGTACATCACCGCGATGCGTATTTTGCGCGAAAATGGCAAAGCCGAAAAACAATTTTTATTCTTTTGCACGAAGGACGGGACTGTGAAAAAGACACCGATGGCGGATTTCGAGAATGTCAGGAAGTCGGGATTGATCGCGATTAAATTGAACTCGGGCGACGAACTGAACTGGGTGAAAGGCACGAGCGGCGCGAGCGAAATCGTGATTATTTCATACGAGGGTAAATGCTGCCGCTTCAACGAAAAAGATGTCCGGCCGATGGGTCGCGCAGCGGCAGGTGTCCGAGGAATCAAACTCGATTCGAAAGATCACGTCGTCGAGATGGATGTCGTCGGCGATCCGACGAAAGAAAAGCTTTTGACCGTCACCGAAAAAGGCCTCGGCAAAGCGACTCTGATTTCGGAATATCGTGCGACGCACCGCGGTGCGGGCGGCGTGAAAACTTTGAATGTGACGGCGAAAACCGGGAAAGTCGTCGGTGCAAAAGTCCTCCCGCCGAAGCTCGAAGCTGATTTGCTGTTAATTTCGAAACGCGGACAGACGATCCGCATGGATGTGAATTCGATTCCGCTGCGCGGACGCGCGACGCAGGGCGTTATTCTGATGCGACTGAAAAATGATTCTGTCGCGTCAGTGTCGCTGCTCGAGAGAATGCCTGAGGCAATTCAAAATGCGATCGAGGAAGTCTCCGGCGCAGTCGACAAATTATTGTCCGGCGACGGCAAAAAACCCGCCGCGCAAAAACTTGTCCCAGCGAAAGCGGAGATTTCGGTCGATGAAGCAGTGGTAAAAATGGAAAAAGCCGCCGAAAAAGCTGATCTTTCGAAACTTTTGAATGCGGCGAAAAAAGACGCCGCCGCGCAAAAAAAGGAAAAGAAAAGTGATGTAAAGAAAAAAACTGATGATAAAAAAGGCCGCGCAGCAATGAAAAAGGCGACCAAAAAGCGGAAATAGTTTTGTGGAAAATTCCTTTCATCTCGCGCTAATTTTGGACGGCAATCGCCGCTGGGCACAGCGGCGCGGTCTGCCGCGGCTGCTCGGCCATCGCCGCGGTGTTGAGAACTTGCGGAAGCTTTTGCCAGCTTTCATCGCGAACGGCATCACCCACCTCACGGTTTACGCGCTCTCGACCGAAAATTTGCGCGAACGCAATTCGATTGAATTGAAAAATCTTTTCCAGTTGATCGAGAAATTTTCCGCCGACGACAAAGACTTTTTTGAACACGAAATTCGAATCAATGTTTTGGGCGATATCGCGAAATTCCCCGCGAAAACGAAACGAGCTTTGCAAAAGTTGATCGCGAAAACCGCACAGCACAAAAAATTGGTTTTGAATCTCGCGCTCGGCTACGGCGCGCGCGCCGAGATCGTCCGCGCCGCGAATGAATTCGTGAAGAGCGGGAAACGAGCAACCGAGCAAAACTTCGGGAAATTTTTGTTTTCCGGGAAACAAACCGATCCCGATCTTTTGATCCGCACCGGCGGACAACAGCGCCTTTCGAATTTTTTGTTGTGGCAGCTCGCCTACTCCGAGCTGTATTTTTCCGAGAAATTGTGGCCGGAATTCGATGAACAAGAGTTGATCAAAATTTTAGATTGGTTCAAAAACCAACAACGCAACTACGGAAAGTAATAAGCCGAACTCAACTTTTTCTATACCCTATACGCTAAACCCTATACCCTAATCAATGAAGCAATTTCAAAAACTCATCGATGTAGCGAAAAAATTGCGCTCCCCGACCGGCTGTCCGTGGGATCGGAAACAGACGATTTTGTCGCTCGCAAAAAGTTTGGAAGAGGAATCCGACGAAGCGCTCGCGGCGATTCGCAAAAAAGATTTCGCGAATCTCGAGGAGGAACTCGGCGATTTGCTTTTCAATATCGTTATGATCGCGCAGATCGCGACCGAGGAAAAGAAATTCAAAATGAGTGGAATTTTGCAGAAAATCGAGCGCAAAATTATCGCGCGGCACAGCTGGGTTTTTGGCCCGGATCGGAAAAAAGTGAAAACCGCCGAAGATGCGCTCCGACTTTGGAAAGAAAATAAAGCGAAAATTAAGGCCGCAGAAATTTCGCGAGCCGAAAAAGCCAGTAAAAAAACGAGCGGAAAACGCTAATTTTTGGTCGCGGGTAAGTGACGATTTCGTCGCCGAACTTTTTTTTGAAATCCGAAACGCCCGCGAGCCGGTGTCTTTTGGAATTTTCCGGTGCGATCCCGAGAAAATCGTAAAAGTGGCAACCACGTTTTTGCGCTATTTTCATCGCTTCAAACTGCAAAAGATACGGCGCCATCAAAGGCCGAAATTCGTGATCGCTCGCGCCGAAATAATAAGTCGCGGTGTCGCCCGCGAACGTGACGAGAATCGCGGCGAGCGGCTGGCCATTTTTGCGCGCGACGAGCAGCGCACAATCGTCGCCGAGCACTTCCAGCATTTTCGCGTAAAAACTCTTTGGATGACCGGAAAATCCGTCCCGCGCGGTTGTTTTTTGCAGCAGCGCGAAAAAATCGTCGACTGAGTTTTCCACGGAAATTTTGACGCCGTGTTTCTCCGCGACACGAATGTTGTAGCGCCCTTTTTGCTTCATTTGTGCCAAAATTTCTTCAAGCGATTTTTGTAAATCGATCCGCACTGTCGCGAGTGGATAATTTTCCTCACGCGCTTTTTTTAAATTTTTTGCATCGAAAGACGAATCTTTTTGAAAATCGAAACGCGCAAAAAGTGCCTTTTTCTCTCGGGCAAATTTTTGGATTTCGGCAAGCAACAAATCCGAAATTTTTGCTCCATGTTCCATGTTCCATGTTGCGTGAAAAAGCGGTCCGCGCGGAATCTCGATTTTACTCAAACCGAACGGCAATTTTTTCAGGAAAATCTGTGTAAACGCGACGACTTTCCCATCTTCGAAAACTGCGATACGCAAACTCGCCACTCCCAAACTCTTTTGAAATTTCGCCCAAATCGGAGTCTGCTGAATCGGTAAAAATTCTTGCTGCGCGAGAAAATCCGCAACCCTGGAATTTTCGAAATCAGCAATCCGGACAATTTCCATTCGTCAATTTTAGCAACAATCGCCCTCCTCAAAAACTG
Organism: Patescibacteria group bacterium; assembly: GCA_043799575.1. Lineage (GTDB taxonomy): Bacteria > Patescibacteriota > Gracilibacteria > JAHISY01 > JAHISY01 > JAHISY01. The sequence goes on from JAZDNQ010000067.1 coordinate 21,651, forward strand.
CACTCTGGTTTTTGCCGTGTTTTTTCGAAAAATACATCGCTTTGTCTGCAAAATGCACGAGCTGCTGCGGCGAAACGATTTTCGGGTTCGGGACGAGCGCGCCGCCGAGACTTGCCGTGATTTGGACTTTGCGGCCGTCGAGCTCGAATTTTTTATTCGCAATACCGAGTCGCATTTTTTCCATCATCTTTTTTAGCCCGGAAACTGTATTTGGTTTTTCGAAAAAAATAACTGTAAATTCTTCCCCGCCGTAGCGCGAGATGATATCGATTTCTCGCAAATTTTCGCGGAGCAAATCAGCAACGCCGCGCAAAACCGTATCGCCGCCGCGATGTCCGAAAGTGTCGTTGATTGCTTTGAAATTGTCGAGGTCGATCATCACGCAAGCCAGCGCGTGTTGAAAACGCTCGAAGCGTTCCCATTCTTTTTCGAGTTTGTGCTCGAAATATCTATGATTGTAGACTTTGGTTAAACCATCGATCGTGGCTAGCTCGCGCATTTTTTGCGTGCGCGCCTCGAGTTCGCGATTGTAAATAAGCTGATTCGTCACGATTTTGCGCACCGCCCACGCCGCGAGACTGAGACTCCCGAGCAACAGAAAAACGATGAAATAAACAAAATTCGCCATTTCTCCCCCGCCGCAAATATCGCGCATTTCATCGATGTGCTGAAACAAAAGCCCGACCACGAAAACGCCGATCAAAATACTGACCCAAAAACCAAAGCGGTAGCGCGAAGTTTGGAGAGCTGCCACGGGTTAATTTTAATCTATTTTTTTACCGGATTTTGCAATTTTTCACGCAGCGAATTGGCGAAGCGGTGCGC
>JAZDNQ010000071.1:0-19004 GCA_043799575.1 Patescibacteria group bacterium
TTTCCACAAGGGAGGCAGTAAACCCCCTTTCGCAAAGGGGGTCGTTCCGCCAAGGCGGAACGGGGGGATTTTAATTTTCCCGTACGCCCACGCAGTCGCGATCGCGACCGGCGGAACGACAACGATTATTTCCCGCGGAAACTTTTTCGGCAGCACGATCGGTTCGAGAATTTCCCCGCGACCGCGCGCCCGGCACGCTGTTTTTTCGAGAAAAAACGGGACATCCGAGCCAAGCTCCGCCGCGATTTTTTTTAATTTTTCGCGCGGAATTTTCGCGCCCCAAATTCGCGGCAAATTTCGTAAAACCGCCGCGGCGTCCGCGCTCCCGCCGCCGAGTCCCGCACCGAGCGGGATTTTTTTGCGTAGCGAAATCTCGACGCCGGGACTCCCCGGGACGAATTTTTGGAGCAGCCAAGCCGCCCGAAAAACGAGATTTTCGCGAGTCGGAATTTCCGCATTTTCGGTCGTGACGATAATTTTCGAATCTTCGCGCGCGCGCAGCTCGAGCTCGTCGGCAAGTCCGATCCGCGCGAAAATCGTTTCGATTTCGTGAAATCCGTCGGCGCGTTTCGCGAGAATGCGGAGTCCGAGATTGATTTTGGCGAAGGCGCGGACTTTCATTTTTTGAGCAAAATTAAGGCGAAAACTTGCAGTCCTTCTCCCCGTCCGAATGCGGTTAATTTTTCGCCAGTCGTCGCGACGAGTCCGATTCGGTCGCCGGAAATTTTCAAAAGTGCGGACAATTTTCGGCGCATTTTCGGAAAATGTTTTTCCAATTTCGGGCGCGCGCCCTCGATCGAGATCGCGACATTTTCGATCGCGAAATCCGCAGCGCGCATTTGCGCGAGAATTTTTTGCAAATATTTTTGCGAATTTTTTTCGCCGCGCGCACACATCGCGTCAGCAAAAGTCGAGATCGAGCCGCCGCCGAGCGCGGACGAAATCGCGTTCGTGAGCGCATGCAGCACGACATCGCCGTCAGAGTTCCCGTCCAGTCCGTCGCGCGCAGAAATTTTTAAACCTCCCAAAAATAGTGCTTTGCGCGTTTCGGCGAATCGGTGCGAATCGTGGCCGAGTCCGACGCGCGTCTTGCTCGGCAAATCGTGCGCGCGAGTGATTTTCCGATTTTTCGAATCCGCGGGGATAATTTTGATTTTCGCACCGGCGAATTCTGCGAGTTGAATTTCGTCCGTTGATTTAATTTTTTTTGCGCGCACAATCTTCAATCCGCGTGCGAGAAATTCTTTTTTTGCGAGCTGCGGCGTTTCCATCAACCAAATTTTCGCGCGATCAAGCGTTGTCAAATTTTCGCGAACAGTCGAGTCGGCGCGGTGCGCGACCGCGGCCGCGTCGAACTTTTGAATAATTTTTGCAAGCTGGGAAATTTCTTTTTTGGTGGCAAATGGATTCGCGGCGTTGTGCGAAAGCACTATTTCTTGCGAAGAAAAACGTAATCCGGCTTCGAGACTTTTTTGGCGCGAGTTTCCGCCCGCGACGATTTTTTTCACTTTCAAAAAATTCGCGGACAATTTTTGCGCCGCGGCGATTTCTGCTTTCGGGACGACGAGAATCACTTCAGAGATTTCCAGCGCGGACTCGAAAAGTTCGAGCGAATGAACGAAAAGCGGTCGCCCACCAACTTCGACGAAGGCTTTCGGTCGATTTTTGCTCAACCTTTCACCCGACCCGGCCGCGAGCAAAATTGCGGAAATTTTCATCGGAAAGAATTTACCGTCGCGAGAATATTTTTCAAATTCGCCGGACGCGGGGAAATTTCGCGCAAACTTTTCGCGGTCAATTTCGCGATTTCCGGAAACGCGATCTCGCCAGCGAGAAATTTTTCGCCAAAAAATTCCGAGCTCGCAGCGGCGGCAGCCGGAAAAATCCCGCCCCGTTTTGCCGCGTCAAGAATCGTGAAAAACAGCGGGTAGCGATTTTTTTCGATCGGCCGAAACTCAAATTTTTGTCCGACGAGATCCAGTTTCGCGAGCGAATTTTCGGAGCGAACGCCGCCGCGCAGCGCGAGCGCAATCGGGAGCTTCATCGACGGCCGCGAAATTTGTGCGAAAAAATTACCGTCGACGGTCTCGACGAGTGCGTGCACGAGTGATTGTGGATGAATCACCGCGGAAATTTGGTCGAGCGGAAAGTCGAAAAGATGCGCGGCCTCGATGATCTCGAAGGCCTTATTCGCGAGCGTCGCGCAGTCGAGCGTAATTTTGTCACCCATCGCCCACGTCGGGTGATGCAAAACTTTTGCCGGGGAAATTTTCGGAAAATCGCGAAGTGGCGTGTCGCGGAGCGCGCCGCCGGACGCGGTGAGAATTATGCGACGAACTTTTTCGCGCGGAATTTTTGCGAGCAACTGCCAAACTGCTGAGTGCTCCGAGTCGATCGGAAAAATCTGCACGCCGGATTTTCGCGCGGCAGACATCACGATGTTCCCGGCGAGAACAAGTGATTCTTTGTTCGCTAGCGCGACCGAATTTTTCGCACGCAGCGCGGCGAGTGTCGGCGCGAGCCCAGCGACCCCGGAAATCGCCGAAACGACGAGACCGCATTTTTGTGCGGATAGTTTTTCGAGATCGAGAAATCGACAATTTTGTAGGGAACGAACATGTCCGCTCCTCGCGAAGAAAAATTTGGGTTTGAATTCCGCAATTTGTTTTTTCAAAAGTGCGAAATTTTCCCCGGCGGCGAGTCCGACAATTTTAAATTCACGCGGATTTTCGCGAATAATTTCGAGTGTTTGTCGCCCGATCGAACCCGTCGAACCGAGTAAAATTATTGTTTTCATTCCGCGAAATTTTAGCGGAAAAACTTGTCTTTCGGTCGAAAAAGTTTAAAATCTTTTCGATGAACGACGAGAATCAAAATCCGAACCCGCCCGCGGATGCTGGCACGACTCCGCCACCCCCGACCGACGGGGCAACTCCACCCGCCGACGGTGCTGCACAGCCAAAAATAGTCTCGCCTCTGCAGTCTGACGACGAGATTTCTGAGGATCAGTTCATCACTGGCGGCGACGATCACAGTTTCATCGCGAGTGTCCCCGTCCCGGCACATCCCAATACGCAGTTCGACGAAAAGAAATTTCTCGAGCTTTTAGCAAAATCAATTTCCCTGACGAAAACCGAGAAACAACGCATTATCGATTCGATTCCGAAACTCAGCCAATATCAGATCGACGAGCTGATGCGGATTTTCGAGGAGGAGCAAAAGAAATTCGCCGAGTTGAACGCCAAACACGAAGACCAGCTCAAAGAGATCGAAGCCAAGCACAAAAACGATTGGAACGATATCGAGCTGAAAGCGAAGCAAGATGCAAAAAAGAAAAAAGACGATGATGAGGCTGCCGCTTTGAGGAAAAAGATGGGACTCGAATAATTATTCGGCCTTTTCGGTCTCAATCTTTTTTTGGGCTGATTTTTTCGTACCGCAGTACGGACAGACTGACCAATCTTTCGAAACAAGTTTGTGGCATTTTTTGCAGTGTTTGCGCGCCTCCTCGCCACAACCCGGACAAAACTGAAAATCAAGCGGCAGCGGTCGTTCACATTTCGGACAAACATCTTCACCCTCGGTTAAAATTCTTTGTTCCAAACTTTCGTGAAATTTTTCAGTTAAAGTTTTTTGCGGCCGAATGATGAGATAGATCAAAAGTCCGGGCAGATTGAGAGCGATGACAAGCAAAATCGAAACGACTTGAAAAATTAGGCTTTTGGAGCGCGCGACGACATCACGCGCCACCCAAATCACGATCGCGACGAGCACGACAAAAAGATATACGAAAACACCGCGCAGGCTGATCGCCATCCAATCCGTTGGATCAAAATTAATCAGGTAGTCGATGATTTGATTCATTGTTCTTGGGTTTTAATTTGGAGCTCGCCACGCCGCTCCTCACGCGCGACCAGCCGAATTTTGATAATCAACAAGGCCGCGATGACCGCGAAAACAAGCGTGAAATATTGACTCGCGCGCAGCGGTCCGAAAGTCGGAGCCGAATCGCCGCGGAGAAAGTCGAGGAAAAAATACGTCGTCGAAAGCGTGAGTAATAAAAATGTCCCGGCTTTCCCCGCCCGTGTCGTCGTTTTGAAAATAAAACACGCCGCCGCAAAAAGTCCGAGTGTCGCTAGCGCCGCGTAAATCTGCGTCGGATGCAGCGGAATCGTCGAGTAGCCGATTGCGTCTGGATTCGTGAAAACAACGCCCCACGGCAGAGCCGTCGGCTTGCCATATTCACTCCCCGCGAAGAACGTCCCGAGGTGGTGAAAAAAGAGTGCCGGAGCGATCGCGAGCAAAATCAAATCCAGCCAGAGAAAAAAGTTTTCATTGTACTTGCGCGTCAAAATCGTAAGCATGATCAAAAGTCCGACCGCGCCGCCGAAAAAACTGAATCCGGCCGTCTCGCCCCACACAAACGGAAAATCGAGAATGGGAAAGTTGCGGAGCAAAACCTCAGCCAGTCGCGCACAAAAAACAGTCGCGAGCGTTAGCCACAGAAAATTATCCGCTAGAAATTGAAGCATTACTCTTTTGCGACGCGCAGCGATAAAAAGCTGCGTTACTCCCGCCAAGATACCAAGCGCAAGCATGAGATTGTAGACCGGAAAATAAATCCCCGCGATTTCCAAAAATGGCCACATCGCAGGAAATTTTACGCCGAGACGAGCCGAAATTAAAGCAAATTAATCCCCGCAAAAAGCAGAATCAGTCCGCCAAAAACAAAAAGTAACGAAGTGCGAACAAAACTCCAACTCGTGAATTTTTCGCGCAGAAAAAGCAAAATCCGGATAAACACAAAGGCGCCCGCGAAATAATGAATCGTGAGATTGTTATGCAAAGTCATTTCGGCAAGCGCAGTCACACGCGGAATTTCGATATAAAGTGAAAGAATTCCGAGACCGAGATAGGCGATGAAAACCGCTGCGAGCAGATCAATAATCTCTTCAAAAGCAATCCAAAATCTCGCCAAAACAGCTTTGCGGCGCAGAGCTTTTTTATCCTCACTAATAATTTGTGCCTTAATCTCAACCTTAGCTTTGGGCGGAAAAATAAATTCCCACATCTCACGGAAACCATCCTTACGTGTTTTACCTTGCGGCGGCATAATAATTTCGGTCGCGTAAAAATAAAACTTTGAAAATTTTTCGACAATGTCCGGGAAAAAGTGTGTCAGCCTGTCTTTGATATTCGCCAACTGAGTTTTCCAATCCGGTTCTTCGTCTGATCCAGTCGTTTTTGCTTTATGCGGTCCAGCCTCTGAATCGGAACCGTCCGCCGAATTAGTCTTGTTGACGCCAGCAGCATCAGACTGAGCCTGGTCAGCAAAATCAGTGGCCATTTTCTCGGCGTGATCCCCCGTGTATTCACTTGAGAATTTTTTGATATTCTCGTCAAGTTTGGTTGGCTTCTTATCATCCCCAAGCTTAACAAGCGATTTCAAGCTACCAGTCAAAGTTCTTTTTTCTAGTTCAGTTTTTTGTTCCTCTTCCTTCTTTTTCTCTTCCAATATATTTCTGACGCTATCTTCACGTGCTCGCAGTTTTTCCTCTTCGGAAGAATTTGATGGACAAATGTAAACAATCTTGCGAATTTCAAGCTCGTCAGCCAGACGGTCAAAAACTTCTTCTGTGTCATCAGCGATAATCTCACCACCGACCTCTTGGTTGTATTTATCGACAACAGAAAATTCAAAAACGTTTTCCCAATCAGCGGGCTGTTCTTTCGACATCGACAAAATCGCAAGTCCAATCTTATTCAAGCTTTCACGAGCGCTTTTATCGTCTTCTGTTGTAATACTGCCAGAGAATTTTTTCTTGGCAGAATTGGAAACGGCAGTGAAATAAAATTTCGTCACTTTCCGGTTTTAGTTTTTAGTTTTTATTCGCAGCTATTTTAACATATTAAAGCCTTATTTTCAAGTCTAGCAACGCCCGCCGGAAGCTCTCGAGCGCTTTGCGAAATTCAAATTCGCTCGGCTCGAAATTTAATTCATGTGCGAATTTATTCCGCATTTTATGCGCGAACCAGACTCCGTTGATATCGGAAAAAAGTCGTGCGGACTTTTTCAGTTTTTCGCCGAGCGAACCGCGATAGCCATATTTACCCAAAACAAAATCAAGCAGTTTGTCCGCTTCAAGCAAATCGTTTTTCGGATTTTTACCGAGGCCAATCATCCGCCACTGATTGCGCACGAAAGATTCCTCACCATCGGTCAACTTTTTTTTGCGACGCGCGATCAGAAATCCGAAGAAAATTGCGAGCGCGACGACAATCGCAATGAGGTAAAAAATTGGGTTCATCCACGCAAACTTTTGAGATGGCGAATGCGTTTTTCGACGAGAGCGGGCGTACCAATATCGCGGCGATGAAACAACCGACCATCAATTTGGTTCACGCCTTTTTCTGCTATTTTTTCGGCCTTTTCGAGACTTTCCGCGATGCCGACCACTGCAATCGCACGACTCGTTCCGGTCAAAATTTGACCTGTAGAATCGACGTCAACCGCCGCGTAAAAAATTTCGCAGTCGTCCGGCAGTCCGAGAATCCGGATCGGCTGTCCGGCGACCGGAATATTCGGGTAACCCTCCGGCACGAGATACTTCACGACCGTCGCCTTTTTTTCAAATTCGATTTTGATGTCGGCTAATTTCCCGGCGACGACCGCGCGACAAATTTCGACGAAATCGGTTTTGAGAATCGGAAAAACATTCATCGCCTCCGGATCGCCGAAACGCGCGTTGTACTCGATCAAACGCACGCCGTCTTTCGTCGCGATGAATCCGCCGTACATCACCCCGCGAAAAGTCTCACCAGTCTCGGTCTGTAGCGCGTGCAAAACTTTTTCGGTAATTTCCCGCGCCGAATCCAAATCACTTTGTGCGAGGAACGGGAGCGAATTATTTTCGTCGGAGTACGTCCCCATCCCACCAGTATTCGGACCTTTGTCGTCTTCGAAAGCGCGTTTGTGATCCTGTGAAACTGGCAACGCGACTAGCGTTTTGCCATCGGTGAGAAACATCGCGGAAAACTCCTCCCCGACTAATTTTTCTTCGACGACGACGCGGCCATCCTCGCGCAAACATTCGAGCGCGTAGTGCAAACCGTCCTCAATCCCAGCCAAATGATCGCCGACGACTTTCACGCCTTTGCCCGATTTCAATCCGTCCGCTTTCACGACGAACTGACCGTCAACCATTTCCATAAAATCGCGAATCGCTTTCGCCGACTCGGGATTGTCGAGAAAAACCGCGAACTGCGGATTGCCGGGAATACCGTAATTTTGAAGCAGCTCGCGCGTGAAACCTTTCGATGATTCAAGTCGCGCCGGACTTTTGCGCGGTGCGACCACGCCGACGCCCATTTTTTCGAGCAAATCCGCCGCTCCGGCAGCGATCGGCGCTTCCGGTCCGACGACCGCGAGCTCCGGTTTTTCTTTCGCGACGAATCTTTCGAGCTCGTCGAGATCGGCGAGAAAATCAGCTTTGTGATAAACCGTCGCGATTTTTTGGAGACCCGGATTGATTTTGTCCGCGAAAACAATCAGCTCGGGTTTTTGGGGCGAACGAACGACAGCCGCGCCGATCGCGTGCTCGCGCGCGCCGTTGCCAACGAGGAGAAATTTCATTGTAAAAAAAATTAAAGTAAAGTCATTTGCTGGTCGGAACCCTCTTTGCGTCGCGAACATTCGCGACATTTTTCGACTTGCGCGAGATATTTAGCATTCACTTCCGGCGTCGGATATTTGCCGTCGAAACACGCCGTGCAAAAATGCGGAATCTTGGTTTTTTTGAATTCGCAGGAACGAATGAGATCGAGCAGCGGTAGATAAAAAACACGATCAGCTTTCAATTTTTTCGCGATCTGCGGAATCGAAAGTTTGTTCGCGATGAATTCTTTTTTGCTCGGCATATCGACGCCGTACACGCAGGGAAATTTGAGTGGCGGCGACGCGCTCGCGAAATAAACTTTTTTCGCGCCAGCGGAGCGAACCAGCTCGACGATTTTGCGCGAAGTATTGCCGCGGACGATCGAATCGTCGACGAGCAAAACATTTTTGTTACGCAATTCGAGCGGCAGCGGAATCAATTTATGCTTGATAGATTTTTGGCGTTTCGCCTGCGTCGGCATGATAAAAGTCCTACCAATATAGCGATTTTTGATGAGTCCTTCGCGATAGCGAATTCCGAGTTCATTGGCGAGCGCGAGTGCGGAAGAGCGCGAAGTGTCGGGCACGGGAACGACAACATCGATTTGAATTTTCGCTTTGCGAATTTCTCGCGCGAGATATTCACCAGCGCGCAGTCGCGATCGGTAAACCGAAATATTGTCCAAATTCGCATCCGGGCGCGCGAGATAAACATATTCGAAAATGCACGGTGCCCACTTCGGCGCGACGAGTTGTTGGCGCGAAATTTTTCCGTCGGCGGACAACCAAACCGCCTCTCCCGGCGCGACATCACCGAGATCCTCGAAATCGAGCGCCGCGAAAGTCGGATTTTCGCTCGCGACGATCAAATCAGTTTTACTAGAATTTTGGCGCATCCCGATCGAGAGCGGTCGCAGCCCACGCGAATCGCGCAGCGCGAGGATGCCGTGTCCGGCGACGAGAATCACCGCCGCGAAACTCCCAGCTGCCCTTTCAACTGTTTTTTTCGCTGCCGCGAAAACTTTTTGCACGGAAAACTTCGTCATTTTTTGTCTCCGCAATTCCAAAGAAAAGACATTCAGCAAAATTTCTGAATCGCTCGAAGTATTGAGATGTCTCCCCTCTTTTTGCAATTCGCGCCGCAATTTGTCGGTGTTCGTGAGATTACCGTTGTGAACGAGTCCGAGTCCGAGCGGCGAATTGACGAAAAACGGTTGTGCTTCCTCGGCCGAATAACTGCCCGCGGTCGGATAGCGCACATGGCCAATGCCAATTTTTCCACGCAATTCGAGAATATCAGCCGCGCCAATCACATCGCGCACTAACCCGGCTCCCCTTTTCGTGTGAAATTGCGCACCGTCGAAAGTCATGATCCCAGCCGCATCCTGCCCGCGATGTTGCAGCGTCGCAAGGCCGTCGTAAATCTCACCGACGACTTCCGAATGTCCCGCGATGCCGATTACTCCGCACATTTTAAAAATTTTTAAATTTTCTAATTTTTAATTTTATAAATAAATTTCAAACTCAAATTTTTAAAAATTGGAAATTAAGATTTATTTAAAAATTACAAAAATTAAAAATTATTTTGTGAAGCAAAATAAGTGTTCTCAATCAAAGTCGCGACGGTCATCGGTCCGACTCCGCCCGGGACGGGCGTGATCGCGCGCGCGATTTTCTGAACTTTGGCGAACTCGACATCGCCGACCAAATGCTCGCCGACTTTCGCGCAACCCGCATCGACAACGACGCAATTTTTTTTGAGCATCTCCGCGCGAATCAAATTCGGCACACCCGTCGCGGAAATCACGATATCCGCATTCCGCGTAAATTCAGCTAAATTCTTCGTAAAAACATGACAGACTGAAACAGTCGCATTGCGATTAATCAGCAACATCGCGAGCGGTTTGCCGACGATATTCGAGTGACCGACGACAACGACATTTTGACCCTGCAGCGGAATTTTGTACTCGTCGAGCAGCCGGAGAATCCCCGCCGGAGTCGCCGGAAGCAGCGCGGGCAAATTCAAAAATCCGCGACCAAAATTGAGCGGATGAAATCCGTCGACATCTTTCGCCGGAGAAATTTTTTCGAGAATTTTTTGCGAATCAATTTTGGGCGGCAGCGGCAACTGAACGATAAAACCCTGGATTTTAGGATCTTTATTGAGTTTCTCGATTTCGGCAATTAAAGATTTTTCGGCAATCGAACGTGGCAAATTCACTTCGCGAAAAGTGAAACCGACTTTTTCGGCGGCCAATCTTTTTTGCCGGACATACGAAACCGAAGCCGGATTGTCCCCGACGAGAATTACGGCCAGTCCGATTTTTAATTTTTTCGCGGCTACTTTCCGTTTCACGGAATTGAGAATCTTCGCAGAAAGCTTTTTGCCGTCTAGAATCATCGAGGGAAAAGAAAAGCCCCGCAAACGAGGCGCGAATATTTTAGGAAAAACCGAACCGAAATTCAAATTGTCAGCCCGGAGAAATTATTTCAGGAAAATTTAATTAGCTATTGACACGTGGATAAAAAAATATTAAATTCAACTCCTTTTCTTTGGTTGTTCTACACGAGGATGATTGTTTTTCAACCAAAAATATGCTAAAATGGCAGGAAAACTTTACCAAAAATTAATCCAATTCCTATGTCCACCCCGTCAAAAGATCCCAACGACAAGGAGAAAAAAATGTCGTTTTGGGAAAAGCTGAGCAAACACAGTGAACTCAAAGATGACGACGATTCCCTCGTGAATTCAATCGTGCGGCAAGCCGAAAAGGAAGCTGGTGGGGAAAGTCAAAAGTCGAAGTCGTATTCTCAATATACTGAGAAAACTACGTCTGAAAGTGATGAGAAAAAGGCTGCTCGCAATTTATTGGCAAACTCAAAAACATTACTCACTTTCACTATTATCGCGATCTTGGGAGTTTGGGTTTACTTCACGGCTGTTCTTGGCGAGAGTAATTACCTGCTTGGAAAATTTGGCAGGGAAAATCTAACTGCCGAATTGGGACGCAAAACTGATTTGCTGCAGCAAGTTCGAACTGACACGCGAGACACGCAAAAATTCAGCAAGCTTCTACAGATAGAAAAACTTGCTGATCGTGTTACCCAAATTGATCTCGAAAGTCCGATCCTGAATTACCAACGCCCAGAAGGAGAAAAAGTTGTCGCACGCGAAGGTTCAACGAATGTCTTGATAAAGACAGTCAACGATAACGGCGAGATCGTCTACCTCTCAGAAGCTGAAGTCGTCAGCCTAGAGAAAGCAAAAAATACGCGCATCGATGCCACTAAATCAGCGATTGAGGAGATCATCACTCAAGCTAAAAGTTTGGAGGGAGTTATCAAGGTCGATAGTGCAATCGAAGATCAGTTCAATATTATAATCGCAGAAATAGCTGCTATCGACCTTTCGTCTGAGAGAGACTTCCCATCAGCTACACTGAAATCACATTTCGCCGCGGCTCAATCAGCTGCCAGTGAAATTTTGAAAAATGTAAAAAGCGAAAATCTAAACAATCTCGTAGCAGACATCAAAAAGCAATCTGACTTGATCGACACGACCAATCTGGATAGTACCAGCAAGCAGATTATCGAAAGCATCAAAAAAAGCTTGTCGCAGCTTTCTCAGCAACGCCCAAGCACATTTGAAACAGCTTACAACGAAATTCGCGCACTCGATATTTCCAAGATCTCCGACAATGATGTTTATCAAAAAGTAATCCAAATAGTTGGTGATCCGCGAACCGAAAAGAGTGATTCTGATCTGATGACAGCAGCGATCATCACTAGAAATCTTGGACGCATCAATACGATCAACAAACTTCGCGCCAACCGAATTGCCTGGTCGACAGTCATCGAGCACGCCGAAAAGGTCATCCGTCTTGGATCTGATCTCACGCGCGATACTGATGGTACACCGACTGACTCCACTCGCGACATTGATCCGGATGGCAAGCTCGTCATGCTAACCTCATATGCTGGCAGAACAAAAGATGGCAGCGTCGAGATTCGCGGAGAAGCATTCGGAAAAGATAATTATTCTTCGAGAACTTTCTCACTTTTATCCGATCTGATCGACGCGTTTGAGGGCAGCAGATACTTCAAAAACGTAAGCGGATTTTCATTCTCGCGCGAAGAGAATCGGGATGGTGGTATCTCTTCTCCGCTTGATTTCGAGCTCAACCTCCAGGATCCTGCAACGAGCGATGAGCGAGATTTTGTGCCTGTGAAAAAAACTAAGCCCGTGGAGAGTGTCGGCAATACTGACGCGACAGTCACTGAAGAAACAATTAATCCCGAAGATATTAAGAATATTGAATTCGACTTCAGCAAAAACAATGCTAACGCTAACGACAGTAAAGCAACTGAAGAAAACAGCGCTACGCAAAGTACGACCACCTCGTCAAGTGAATTGACTACGGTTTTCGGTGCACTTGATTCAACCCTCAATTAATAATCAAAAAATTTAATTCCTTAAAAATGACAACTTACACCTCTAGATTGCGAAAAGGAGCAAATATTCGCTTCGGACTCGCTGCCGGAATTCTGTTTATTGCGGCAATATTTCTAATTTGGCCGAACTACAAACAGCTCGTGCAAGATAAAACGAACATCTCAGAGCTAAATAAACAGCTCAGTTCGTCAGAATTGGAGCTTGATGCCGAGCGTAACCAATATCGTCTGCTGAAAAACGAATATGGGCTTGAGGCTAATACCAGCGAGAACACGATTGCCACGATCCTGCCAGAAAAAGCCGACGAGACGGATATTGTCCGCATGCTCGAACAAAGAGCAAACGAGCTTGGTGGCGAAGAGAAAAGTTTAATTTTGGATTCAGTCAATATTGGCTCTCCGAGCCCGATCAAAGATGTGGACCACCTGTCTCTCCCGATCAAGATCAATTTGGTTGGCACAAAAGATAAATTACTTGCCTTCATTCGCTATCTCGAAAAAACAGGCTTATCAACTACCGATGATCAAGCTACTAGGCTGATCGACATTCAGGACGTCAATATGCAAATTGACAATCGAGCAAACACAAACGAAATCAAAGTCCAAATCTCCGCCAATGCTTATATTTTGCCTTCTCCGGAAGAAATTGCCTTGAAGGAACAACAAAAACAACAAAAGTAATTAATTGGTCAAATACAGTTTCGGTGACAAAAACAAAAATAAAATGAGCGACAAAATTGCCAACCTTCAGAACGCTATCATAGCCAGCGACATTCCCCAGATTGCAGCTAATGTCGTCGATGCTGCGATTGAAGTCGGCAGCTCAGATATTCATATCGAACCAAGTGAATATACGATTCGAATCCGCTTCCGTGTCGATGGAATCCTCCGTCCGATCATAGAATATCCCCCTTCGCTACATGCGGCCATTGTCAGCCGTCTGAAAATCATGGGCAACCTTAAAATCGATGAAAGTCGCATCCCGCAAGACGGACGCGTACAAATCACCACTCCAGACGGACGCGAACTCGACCTCCGTCTCTCGACTCTCCCTACTGTCCACGGCGAAAAAATCGTGATGCGTCTCCAGGATCGCTCGAGAAAAATTCCGAAACTGGATGAACTCGGTATCGAACCCCACAACCTCAAAATCTTGAAACGAGCGATTGCCGCTCCGAATGGAATTCTGCTCACGACTGGTCCGACTGGCTCGGGAAAAACGACTACGCTCTACTCCTGCCTTGACATCCTGAACACTGACGATGTGAATATCATGACGATCGAGGATCCGGTCGAAATTCAAATGGACGGCCTCAATCAAAGTCAGGTCCACCCAGCGATTGATTATACTTTCGCTTTCGGACTCCGGACTGGTCTCCGCCAAGATCCGGATATCATGATGGTCGGTGAGATTCGCGACCGAGAAACGATCGACGTCGCGATCGAAGCGGCGCTCACTGGACATCTCGTACTCTCGACCATTCACACCAACTCGGCCGTCTCGACAATCACGCGTCTCCTCGACATGGGCGCTGCCGCCTTTCTCATCACCGCGACGGTCAATGCCATCATCGCCCAGCGCCTCGTCCGCAAAATCTGTGAGAAATGCAAAGTCGAGGACAAAATCCAGCCAGCGATCGAACAAAAATTGCGCAATGCGATCAAATCAATGAATCAGACGCAGCGCGAAAGACTAGGACTGAAAGACGGTGATCCGATCAAAATTTATCACGGCGCAGGCTGCGAAGACTGCGGCCACACTGGCTACAAAGGACGAATCGGTCTCTACGAAATTCTCGAGATGACCAATGATCTGAAAGATCTGATTCTCAAAAACGGCACTCCACTAGAAATCGAAAAACACGCGATCGCGCAGGGCATGAAAACGCTCGAACACGACGGCGTCGAAAGAATTCTCGCCGGCATCACCACTCCCGAAGAAGTTTACTCAGTAGCCCGCTCAACTGAAGAAGAGCATCTCGACAAAGAAACTGACGAACCCGGCAAAATGATCAAATAATAATCCCTCAAAATGCAATTCAACTACAAGGCTCGCGACCAAAAAGGCAAAGAAGTTTCTGGCACGATCGTCTCGGCCAGCAAACTTGAAGCCGCCGACCGGTTATTCAACGAAAAACAGCTGAATGTGATTTCGCTCGACCAGATTGATCAGAAAAAAGAAAGAACTGAGAAATTCGAGTCGCGCCAAACCGAAGAACCGAAGAAAGATTTCATAGCCAAAATCAACGATTATTTGGCGGTACACACGAAAGTGAAACCGAAAGACAAGGCAGTCATGTTTCGGTTGCTCGCGGTCATGATCAATGCCGGTCTTTCGATCGTCAAATCTTTAAAAATTTTGTCGAGACAAAGCGAAAATCCAAGATTGCGCATCGTCCTCACCGACGTCGCGAAAATGGTCGAAGGCGGAAATAGCTTTTCGGAGGCGCTGTCTGAGTACGGTGAAATTTTTGTCGAGGCTGAAATAGGTATGATCGCGGCTGGCGAGGCTTCGGGTCAGTTGAACAAAACTTTGGTAAGTCTCGCGGCCGAGACCGAAAAGGCTGCCAGCCTTTCACACAAAATCAAATCGGCGATGGTTTATCCGGCTGTGGTTTTGACAGTTTTGGTTGGCGCGATCTTTTTGATCATGACAATGGTCATCCCGAAACTCGGCGAACTTTTCGAGGGTGCGGGTGCAGAGTTGCCGCTCTCGACGCAAATTTTGATCGATATTTCAAATTGGTTTGTCGCCAAACCGCTCGGCTTCGCCAACTGGCTACTTTTGTTGATCGGCATCATCGCGACGGTCATCCTCATCGCCCGCTGGAAAAAAACTCCGTCCGGCAAAGTAGTTTGGGATCGGATTATGCTGAAACTCCCGATTTTCGGCCAGCTAAATCAAAAAGCGGCGCTCGCGTCTTTCGCGCGGCAGCTCGCCCTGCTTTCCGACTCCGGCGTCTCGATTATTCGCGCGCTCGAGATCACGGCGAATGCCGTCGGCAACGAAGTTTACAAAGAGCGACTTTTGCTCACGAAAGAAGATGTCGAACGCGGTGTTCCGATTCACAAAAATATCGAGGGCGATCCGCTTTTCCCGGATCTCGTCGTGAGTATGATTGCGGTCGGAGAACAAACTGCGCAGCTCGGCTCGGTCACACACAAGATCGCGGAATTTTACGATGAAGAAATTGATATCTTTGTGAAAAATCTCTCGACAATCATGGAGCCGCTCATCATCGTCGTCATCGGTACGCTCGTCGGCGGTCTCGTCGCGGCGATCATGCAGCCGATCATGGACATGACCGATATCGCCGCACAAGCATAATCATGAAGCATAGAACACACAACCTGAAACACTGTTTCATGTTTCATGCTTAATGTTTCATGTCTTCCGTTCCTTCCCGCACTTCAAGCAGATCAATTTCTCTTCTTTTTTGCTGCGTTTGAGCACGACGACTCCCCCGCATTCGCACGGCGTTTTTTGCGGCTCGTCCCACGATGCGAATTTGCAGTCGGGATAATTGGTGCAGCCCCAAAATTTCTTTCTAGTTTTCTTGGCGAATTTTTCTGAGATCTCACCTTTGCCGCAGTCCGGACATTTGATGCCGGTCGAGTTCGTTTTTTTCTCGATGAATTTGCAGTCTGGATAGCCCGAGCAACCGACGAACATGCCGAAGCGTCCGCGTTTCACCGCGAGCGGTTTGCCGCACTCGGGACATTTTTGATCTTTAATTTTCGCGTTTAATTCGACTTCCGCGGCCTCCTGTTTTTTGTCGAGCGGCTTAGCGTTTTTGCAGTCGGGATAACCCGAGCACGAGAGAAATTTGCCGAAACGTCCGAGCTTGATCACCATCGGCTTCCCGCATTTGTCGCACACTTCGTCCGTCGTTTCATTCACGACATCCTCTTTTTTGATCGAGTCGGTTTTCTCGAGAATTTCGGAATGAAAGGGTTTGTAAAATTCACCGATCATTTTGTTCCACTTCGCTTTGCCCTCGGCGATCTCGTCGAATTCTTCTTCCATTTTCGCCGTGAATTGGAGGTCGACGATTTTCGGAAAATGCTGGACAAGAAAATCATTCACGACTTTGCCGGTGTCGGTCGGCGCGAGCGCGCGGTCGATTTTTTCGACGTAGCCGCGCGTCTGGATCGTCGAGATCGTCGGCGCGTAGGTCGACGGTCGTCCGATGCCTTCGCTTTCCAATTTTTTGACGAGCGTCGCCTCGGTGTAGCGCGCGGGCGGTTTCGTGAAATGTTGTTCACTTTTAAGCGCGAGCAATTTTTGTACTTCGTTTTCGAGAATCTCGGGCAGCAATTTTTCAGAATCGGCCGCGGCTTCCTCGTCGGAGTCGTAGCCGACGGAGTACGCCGCGAGCCAGCCCGCGAATTTCACGACCTGTCCGGTCGCACGGAAAATATAATTTTTGGCGGCGATGTCCACTCCGGTTTGGTCAAGCAGCGCGTCCGCCATTTGGCACGCGAGAAAGCGTTGCCAAATTAATTCGTAAAGTCGGAATGCGTCGTTTTCGAGCGTATCTTTCAGTGAATCCGGCAGTCGCGCGGGGTCGGTCGGGCGAATCGCTTCGTGCGCTTCCTGCGCACCTTTCGCCTTTTTCGTGAACGCTCGAACTTCCGCCGGGACAAAATTTTTGCCGAATTTTTCGGAAATGACGGAGCGCGCTTTTTTGACTGCCGACTCGGCGAGATTCGTGGAATCGGTACGCATGTAAGTGATCAAACCTTCGCCGAGATCTTCGCCTTCGTACAGTTTTTGCGCGAGCATCATCGTTTTCTTGACGGAGAATCCGAGTTTGCGCGCGGCTTCGGCTTGAAGAGTCGAAGTGATGAATGGCGGTGCGGGATGGCGCACGCGTTCTTTTTTGTCGATTTTTTCAACTTTGAATTCCGCGCCCTTGAGATCGAGCTCGACTTTTTCGGCCTCGTTTTTCTTTCCGATTTCAGCTTTTTTACCATCGATCTTAGAAAGCTCGGCGGAAAATTTATCGCCGCGCGGCGTCTCGAACTGCGCGCCGACCGTCCAATATTCGACCGGATTGAAAGCTTCGATTTCGCGCTCGCGTTCGACGATCAGGCGAACGGCGACGGACTGCACGCGTCCCGCAGAAAGTCCGTAGCGCACTTTTTTCCAAATCAGCGGAGACAATTCGTAGCCGACGAGGCGATCAAGCACGCGGCGCGCTTGTTGCGCGTCGATGAGATCGCGGTCGAGTTCGCGCGGTGTTTCGAGCGCGTGGAGAATCGCGTCTTTGGTGATTTCGTGAAAAACGATCCGCGGTGTTTTTTTCGTTTTCGGAATTTTGAGCGCGGCCAAAAGATGCCACGCGATCGCTTCACCTTCGCGGTCCTCATCAGTTGCGAGAATGATTTCGTCCGCTTTGTCGGCGAGTTTTTTGAGTTCGGCGATCGTTTTTACTTTGTCGCGCGAGGTGATGTACTCCGGGAGGAAGCTCCCCGTCTCGAGGTCGACGCCGATTTTGCTTTTCGGCAAATCACGGACATGCCCCATCGAGGCGCGCACGGTGAAATTTTTGCCGAGAAATTTCGTGATCGTCCGCGCTTTCGCCGGACTCTCAACGATTACAAGTTTGTTCATTTAGTTCGAAACGCGGATGAGCCTAACGAAAATTCTGCATATTGGCAAAACCGTGTCCGAGCTCTCCACCAAAATGATTACCGAAACCAGTCCAGGTCAGATAAATTCCCGCAATCAATAAAACAACCATCATGACCTTGATGAAGACTGTGCTTTTGAGGATAGCTTTGGATGTGGAGAAAAGTATGTTCGGCGCGATGAGAAAAACTGCACCTTTGATCAGTGCTCCCCAGCCGATGACCGTGATGATACCAGCTGCTGATAATTCCCAAATATTGTGATTGCGGACGAGCATGAGACCGAGAGCCATGACGAGGATACCGGCGAAGTATGTGAGACCTTGGTGCGCCTCGAAGTCTTTCATGATTTTTTTGTAAAACTTCGGATGCAGCAAAAAGCCGATTCCGGCAGCAGCCAGGACCGGGCCCAGAATTTGGGCGAGTGCGATTGTATCCATTTTTGAGGGGGTTAAAGGATGAACACAAAAATTGTACAAGAGTACATGTACAAAAAGCAAATATTGTTTGGCAATAATTATTTAGTATTGCTAAAATATACCACTTCTAATTTAATTAAAATGTCCGATGCCTCCGAAGTTGGCCAGCGTGATGAAAAAGGGATTACGCCTCTGGAACGAGATACGGTCCTGCAAGCACTTTGGAAAGAACTACATGACAAGTTTGCAGCATTTATCAGTCAGCAAAAACTGATCAATGGCAGTAAACATCCAACGGCGCTAAAGTGCGCTGGAGTCTGTTACTATCCAGAAATAACACTGCAAGAAAACCTACTTGAAATTCTGAGAGAGATATTTGGCGATGAAGAGAAGATCAAAGCTTTTGCCAAAGCTCTGGGAATAAGTTTTGATGATCTTATGATTTTAGTGGCTGCTAACCGAGATATTAATTTGAACACACAAGAAATGGACATTCGGACGGAAAGAATACATTTGCGGAAAGAAATTGAAAAAAGATTGGCCGAAAAGGCTGCTGGGACTGCTCAATAAAAATCGACTGGTTTGGCGATCCTGGCAAGTTTATTGCCAAAAATAATCAATTCGCCCGTTTCGCACGCTTGATCATAAATTCCACTCCCTCGTTCATGTTCGCAGTTTCGAGTCGAATTTGCGGATGTTTGTCGTGAAAAACACGGAAGATTTCGTCGGCGAAAGCCTGACCGATCATGGGAACTTTATCGAAATCGAAGACGATCACTTTGAATTTTTCCAGTCCGGCGAGTACGCGCCGTGCCTGGGAGCGCGAGATGTGGACTCCCGAAAGC
>JAZDNQ010000003.1:0-5244 GCA_043799575.1 Patescibacteria group bacterium
ACTTCGCCTGCGAAAACATTCCCAAAAAGCCGAAACGAAAAGGAAATCATCTTTGAAAATTCCGAAACGATTTCCAAAATGCCGACAAAAAAGTGAATCGGATTCGAGAAATTAATAAATTTTTTGACATAACCAAACTTCAACGCCGCGAGTCCCATGATTTGGACGAGGACGACTGCGACCACTGCGAGTGCGAGAGTGAATGAAAGATCGGCCGAACCAGCGCGGAAAATCGGGACAAAAACACGTTCGTGCGCGGTGGCTTCTCCTGCGTGCGCATTTTCGGGAACGCCCTCGGAATCTTCACCGAGATCGACGACATGTTCAGATGGAATTTTTTCGTCGACAGTTTCCTCGAGAGCGTGTGTGACCGGAGTCTCGGGGATCGCCAATTCTTCTTTCACAGGCTCATTTTCATAAAAACCAATCGAACCGACACCAGGAATTAAGCCGAACCAATTATTGAAAAGCACGAACAGAAAAATCGTGAAGACAATTGGGAAAAATTGCCGCGCCTGTTTGAAATTACCAGTCACACTCTCGACGAGTCCGTGAAAACCTTCAACCGCCAGCTCGACGACATTTTGCGCACCGTGCGGACTTTTCTTCAATCTTAATCGAAAAATAAGCGCGAAGAGCGCGACCACAATTAGAACCAACCAAGAAGTGAGCAGAGAATTCGTGACGTGCAGTGGGCCGAGGTCAAAGATTTTTTCGGCAGTGAGAGAAACATGCATCGGGGTGGGATTATTTGGTTTCGCCGCGCGCGATTTTTTGCAACGGCTTCACGATGTTCCAGACGAGATAGAGTGAGGCGACCAGTCCGAGGCCGAGCCCGACCCAAAAGAAATAATGAGTTGAATATTTTTGATCTAGCCAGTAGCCGCCATAAACGCAAAGGACTGTGGTTGTCGCGACTGAGACGCCGAGCTGCAAACTCATTCCCACAATCACTTTTAGCGGTAGCATTTCAGAGTTAGCCATCAAAAAATCGCAGGGAGTTTAATTTCGAAAATCAGGCTGGTCAATACTTTTTGCCGCGAAAAAGCCTGCAAAAATAGCTTTTTTAAAACTACAAAAATTTCGCGTCAAGTTAAAATACTATTTTTAAGGCATTTCGTGAAACGCCTTGAAAAAGCCCTATTTTTTAAGCTTGAACAATTTTTGCATTCACAAAAAAGCTTTGACAAGCGTTTTTTTCGGCGCGAGCCGTTGATTCATGAAAAAAAGGGTTTTAGCATTCACGCAATTTTTAACCCCAATTCAAATGGCTAAAGCCCTCACTCAGGCCCAAACTGTGGCCGCCATCGCGGACGCGGCTGGTGTCTCCAAAAAGGAGGCCAAAGTTGCGCTCGAGACTCTCGCGAAAGCGCTCGTCAAAAACGACAAAGTCGCGACTCCGTTCGGGATCTTCTCGAAGAAGATCAAACCGGCTCGCCCGGCTCGCAAAGGTGTCAATCCTTTCACAGGAGAGGAAATGATGTTCAAAGCGAAACCGAAACAGACCGTCCTCAAATATCGCCCAAACAAAGCTCTCAAGGACGCTCTCAACTAGTCTTTGATTTCTTTTCAAATTTAAAAGCCCTGCTGTTTTCGGCGGGGCTTTTTTGTTAGTTATTTCCACTATCGCCACGAAGTGGCCCCTTCGGGGCGGGGACTCCACTTTTTTGACGCCAAAAAAGTGGAGCAAAAAAGCGCCCGACTATCCGAAATTTTTGCGGATTGCTTCGACTCGCTTCCGAAAAAATTCAATGTCCGCTACGCGGACTGAATTTTTTTGTCGTCCGCTCGTCGGCAATCCGGTGGACAAAAATTTCGCAATGTCGGGGCACCGTTTTTATTTTGCGCGATTGATCTCCGGCGAATGGCGAGGTTGTTTCTAAATTTTTAATTCTAAATTTTGTACTTTTAGTGCTTCGGCATGATTTTGTAGCTTGCTTTGTAAGTTTCCGAAATCGCCTCGCCGTCTTTTTTGTCGACCTCGCGCGTCCAAAACATCCGCAGCCCTGCTAATTTCAAATTCGTGACCGGATCGCCATTCGGATAAAACGGTCCGGCGAGTTTCACAGCGCGCCCGTCGTTCGTTCCGAAAAAATTTACGCGGAGAGTTGTACCCTCAACTGCAGTCTGCAGCAAAATCGGCGCGCCAGTGTCATTCACGAATTTCAAATCAGCCGAGCCAGGATAAATCGTCGCGTCGAGTCCAGGCGGATCGTAATAAACCACTTTGAACGAATGCGGCCGCTGTGCCGTGATCGGCAGCCCGGTATCCAAGGCGGTCCGAAAAACTGTGGTTGAGACTTGGCAAACTCCGCCGCCGACCTCGGGGATGATATCACCGTCTTTGATGATCAATTCTTGCCGATAGCCGGTCGCAGTCGTGATCGGGCCGAGCGTTTTGATAAAAGAGAATTCCGCGTCAGGTTCGATTATTTTGCCGTTCAATTTTGCGGCTGCGACTTTGATATTAAATTGCCGATTGGCGGGCGAGCCGGAATAATTCGTGACGGATTCGCCGACTAATTCGTGGATTCCCAAATCTTTTAACTCGTCGGCGATTTTGATTGGCGCGGGTAAAATCTGGAAAGGCAAATCGATCAGCCGGTCGTCTTTTCGCAGCGCGTCGGAAATTTTTTCAAAAAGCGCGTCGCCGTCGACAGTCTGACCATTTTTCGCGACGCCCTCGAAAACAATTTGCCCGCTTGCGTCTTTGCTGATCACGACGTCGTGCGGCAGCTCGGTCAAAAGGGGATTGAGTTCTTGCTCGACGAAGCGCTGGACGAGTTCTTTTTTCAAAATCACTTTTCCGTCTTCGAAGCCGAACCACGCGATTCGGTCGGCCAGATTAATTTCAAAACGTTCGTAGGCCGTCTTTTGCAGCACGAGCGGTTTGGCAATTATTTTTACCAGCTCGGCGCGAAAAGGTTCGAGATCTTTCGCCAAAATCGTCGGCTCGATGGCGTGACTTTCGATCACGATTTTGGGATTGCGGAATTCGCCGGTGTTTTCTTTGATTTGCGTGGCGAGGGCGGCGAAATCAGTTTCCCGACCCGTTTTTTCCGGCAAAATTTGCAGCTCGCCTTTTTCATTCAAATAAACTTTCGCCTGTGTCGCGCCGTATTCCAGCTCGGGAAAATGGGACAACAAAATGCGCCGCAATCTTTTTTCGTTGAGCTGGACTGGCAATGCGACGCTGCCTAAATGCAAAACTTCGCCTCGGAGCAATCCGACTCCCTGCGCCACTGCGAAATTCAAATCGAATTCGGCTGGAGCAATTTGCGCAGTTTCCCCGCCGACTTCGAACTCGATCGGCTGCAGCGCGAAATTTTTTGCCCGCGTCTCTAGCTCTGCGATCGCAGTTCGCGCCGGGACGAGCGAGTATTCTGCATCCGCGATTTTGATGCCGAAAGGCAATCGGTCGGCGAGACGATTTTGCAAAACAAAATAACCAGCTTCCAAAAGTAAAAACAGCGCGAAAATTAGAAAGAACGGCAAAAAGCTTTTGATTTTCTTTTTCTTCTTTGGTCGCAATTTCGCCAGCAGCTTTTTCAACTGAATAAATCTTTTACTCAATAATTCTAGCAAATCTCGCCCCCGCCGAGGCAAATATTTTTGCGGAAAAAGGCAATCGTTTGTCCGGGTGTGATCGCGCGGACTGGTTCGGCGAATTCAAAAGTCGCCCGATTTTTTTCCAAAAAAATTTTTCCCGGCTCGGCCGGATGTCGATAGCGGATTTGCGCGAGAATTCGCGCGCCGTTTTTCGGCGGCGTCCCGAGCCAATTCAAATTTTTCACGCGGACTTTTCGCGCGAATAATTCCGCATCTTCGCCGACCAGAATTTCATTTTTCCGTCGATTGAAGCCGACGACGAAATGCGGACGCGGTAGGCCGCCGAGCTCGACGCCGCGTCTTTGGCCGATCGTGAAAAAGGGTAAACCGGGATGTTCGCCAACAATTTTACCTTCCAAATTTCTGATCAAACCTTTCTTGAAAATCTTTTTTGGTAGATTCTCCAGCAAAAATTTTTCCAGTTCGACTTTTTGCAAAAAGCAAATTCCCGCGCTCGATTTTTTCGCCGCGAGCTGCGCAAAGCCTATTTTTTGCGCGATTTTCTTGACTTCGGTTTTCGTCATTCCGCCGAGCGGCAGAACGATTTTCTTAAATCTCTCGGCTGGGACGCGAGACAAAAAATACGACTGATCTTTTTCCGCGTCGACGCCGCGCACGAGTTTGCCGTTTTTGATTTGCGCGAAATGTCCGGTCGCGAGTTTCGTGCAGCCGAGTTCGCGCATTTTTTGTAAAAGCTTCCCGAATTTAATTTCGCGATTGCAAATCGAACACGGATTCGGCGTGCGATTTCGCGCATAATTTTCCAAAAAATTCCGGATCACTTTCCGCTCGAAATCTTGGCGAAAATTCAAAACATAAAAGGGGATTTCGAGCTTCGCGGCGACTGCGCGCGCGGCTTCGACTTCATTCGTCCGGCCAAAAAGATCGAGATGCACCGCGATCAATTGATGCTTTTGCTTTTGCAAAAGCGCAGCGGCGACTGCCGAATCCACTCCGCCCGAGATCGCGACGAGGATTTTCACGCCGGAATTTTACTATTCAATTTCCAAGATGCTATTCTTCATCGAAGGACATCGGTGGTACGCCTATAGCAGCCATAATTTTTTCTCCTGTTGCTGTGAGAACATCTCTCATGAATGTTGATTCTTTATCAGTAATCAGCTCGCCTCTATTTTTGCGTTTCTGGATATCCAATGCTTTTGCCCGATCTGCCAGTTCTTGTGGGCTCAAAACGCCTTGAGTTACAACCTCAATGATGTCACAAAAATCTTTGAAAGGAGTAAAACGTTTTTGGCTTGGAAGTTCCGTGTTGGACATTTTAATTTAAATTAAAGGATTCTCATTTTGATTAATTAATCAAAATTGTCAACCCAGCCAGAACATTTTATTTATTCAACTCGCTCAATTTCCGCGCCGAGATTTCGGAGCTTCAAATCAAAATTCTCGTAGCCGCGGTCGATGTACTCGATATTCGAAATTTCGGAAATGCCTTTCGCACTTAGCGCCGCGAGCACCATCGCCGCACCTGCGCGGAGATCGCAGCTCGCGACATTCGCAGCTTTCAGCTTCACGCCGCCGAAAACAACAGCTTGGTGCGGATTGAAAACTTCGACGCGCGCGCCCATTTTTTCCAGCTCAAAAAGATACTGCAGCCGACCTTCGAACAGCGTCTCG
>JAZDNQ010000024.1:0-13025 GCA_043799575.1 Patescibacteria group bacterium
TTTTTGGTCGCGCGAAATGATCGCCTCTGTGTGCTTGAGCGAATATTTTTGAATGTGCGCCAAAGCTTCATCCAAACTTTTCACGATTTTGAGATTGAGATCGAGCGACAACCACTCGCGATCGAACTGCGCATTTTTGCCACGATGAATTTTGACTCCGTGTTTCGCGAGCAATTTCTTTTCAATTTTTTCGTGCACGAGCAGAGTGTCGAGCGCGTTGCAAATCGAAGTTCGTCGCGTTTTCGAATTCACGATAATTTTGACCGCCTCGTCGACATCGGCGGAGCAGCCGACGAAAATGTGGACGACGCTCGCGCCGGTTTCGATCGTCGGAATCAGCGAATTTTTCGCGACGAAATCGATCAGTCCGCGACCGCCGCGGGGAATCACGAGGTCGACAAATGCGCGCGCTTTCAAAAGTTCGCCGACGATTTTGCGATCCGGCGAATCGAGAAACTGAATCGTGTCGAGAGGAATCGCGCTATTTTTCAGTGCTTTTTTTACGATTTGGACAATCGCGCGATTCGAATTCAGCGCGTCCGCCGAACCGCGCAGCACGATCGCGTTGCCACTTTTCAGTGCCAAAGAAATCGCGTCGAGCGTCACATTCGGCCGCGACTCGTAAATCATCGCGATGACGCCGAGCGGGACGGAAATTTTTTGCAATTTGAAACTCGACAACGGCTTCGCGTTTTCGAGAACTCGACCGACCGGATCGGGGAGGGAAGCGACTTTGCGAATTTCGCGCGCCGAATTTTCGATCCGGGTTTTGTCGAATTTCAACCGGTCGAATTTGTCCGCGGAGATTTTTTGCAAATCTTTTTGGTTCGCGCGCTCAATTTCGGCGAAATTTTTTTCGATCGCGGCGGCGATTTTTTCGAGCGCAGAATTTTTTTCCACAGTCGAAAGCGTCGCGACGATGCGCGAACTTTTTTTCGCGGCGGCGAGTTGTTTTTGCAAATTCATTCGAATACTATTTTACAGCATTTTCAAAAGCTTTTAAGGTTTTGCGCGCGGTTTTTTGCCAGGAAAAATTTTTCGCGCGCGCCTTCGCCGCACGACTCAATTGCCTTTGCAATTTTTTGCTCGCCAAAATTTTAGCGAGTCCGACGCACCACGCGTCGCGATTTTGCGGCGCGATGAATTGCGCGGCGTCACCCAAAATTTCGCGCAGCGGGGGAATATCCGCGGCGAGAATCGGCCGGCCGGCCGCAGCCGCTTCGAGCGGCGGCAAACCGAAACCCTCATAAAGCGAGGGGAAACAAAACACCTCCGCGCGCGCCAAAAGTCCAGCTTTTTCCTCTTCGGAAATTTTTCCCAAAAACCGCACACCGGGAGTCGCGACTATGGCCGGATCAGCGAAAATTTTCGAATCGAATTCACCCGCGATTAGTAGCTCAATTTTTTCCTTCTTTTCCTGCTGCAACTCGGCGAAAGCGCGCAGCAAAGTCGGCAAATTTTTCCGCGGCTCGAGTGTCGAAAGCGCGAGAATAAATCTTTTCGGCAGATTTTTCGGGAAACTTTTTTGCGGTGAAATTTTCGCGGCAAGCGGAGTAACCGCGATTTTTTCCGCCGGAATGTGCCAAAAACTTTCAAGCTCGGATCGAGTGAATTCGGAAACCGCGAGAATCCGATCGGCCTTGCGCGCGATTTTTTTGAGATTGATAAATTTGTGCCAAAGTTGTGTTTTGCGCGAAAAAAACTGGGGAAAACGCATCGGCGCAAGATCGTGAAAAGTCGCGACGAGTTTGCAATTCGCGGACAGCGCGACCGGCCGGGGATCGGGCAACCAAAAAAGATCGGCACGCTCGGATCGGTGCGCGCTCGCCAAAATCAATTCATCTAAAGCTGGACCACCGGTCAGCCCCAATTTCAAATTCAAAACGCGATTCGAAAACCGCGTCCGAATTTTTTTGAAACGCGGCGAGCGGGGAATCGCCAAATCGGGAAATTTTTCCGTCGCGGAATTGAACCACAAAAAATAACGATTTTTTTTGTCGCTGCGAGCCAGTTCGGCCAGCAGATTTTGGAGGTAAATTTTGACTCCCGAGATTTGTTCACCCGCGAGTGCGCGCAGGTCGACAATGATTTGCACCTGGGAATTTTACCTCGGCGATGGAAATCGCTAAAATCTTCCGCACCTAAGCTTATTCCTTATTTCTTAATCCTTAATTCTCTTGTAAATGCTTACTCAAAATGAATTTGGTTTCGATCTCGCGGTGGACAATCCGTTCGTAATTTTCCGACTGCTCGCGAAAATCGCGAAAGAAGCGGTTGGAATCGACAAAGTTTTGGATTTGTCGCGCGGCGATCCGGGCTACGGCTTCGCGCCGAATGTCCGCTCGCGCCGTTTTTATTCGTTCCTCGTCGCGCTCGACACCGAGCTGAATAATTTCGAGACGCATTTCAAAGATCGCACGAAAGACGCGGAAAAAGCAATTCTCGCAGATATCGAAAAATTCGCGCGGGAAAATTACGCCGAAAAAGTCGCGGTGGAATTGCTCGCCGACTTGGACGAATTTTTGGCAAAAGTGATCGCTGCCGCGAAAAATCAGGGTTTGAACTGGAGCAAATTCGAAGTACTTTTTGAGCTTTTCAAGTATTCGACTGTCTCGGGCGGCTGCTACCACGATCCGTACGGCGAACTTTTGAGCCGAGTCGTGATCGCGGATTTGCATTCGCAAAGTCTCAGCGTGCCGGTGAAATATTCCGATCTTGTTTTGACGCACGGCGCATCGGACGCGATCGGCACTTTTTTCAAAGCTTTCGGCGCAGAAGGCGGCGGGCTGCTCAAAAAAGGCGACGAAGTGATGATTACTTCGCCAGTCTATTTCCCATACATGGGCATCATGCGTGCCCGCGGACTCAAAATCGTTTGTGTCTCGGCGAATCCAAAAACCGGACAATTCGAAAAAGACGCTTTTGCAAAAGTCGCGAATTCGAATCCGAAAGTGATCGTGCTCGTCGATCCGGACAATCCGACCGGACTGACGAAAAATGCGGAAAGTCTGAAAATGCTCGCTGATTTCGCGGAGAAAAAAGACGCCGTGATTTTGTCGGATGAAGTTTATTCTGGCTTCTTCCCTGGGAAAAAATCGATTTTGGAATTCGCGCCGAAGAGAACGATCCGCATCGACGCGCGGTCGAAAATCGAACGCGCGACCGGCTGCCGTTTCGGTGAGTATATCGTCATCGAGGCGGCGAACAAATTCATTTCCGAAAAGTGGAAAGAATTTTTACCGGAAGGACTTGATGTGAAAACTTATCTCCACGATGCGAAAGCGCCAGGCGGAGTGCTCGGCGAATTCCGCCACACGACTTTCGTGCCCGGACCGGGACAAATTCTCGCGATTTGCCATGTGCTACTTGGTGAAAAAGAGCGCGCGAAATATATCGAGATCGTGAAAGAAAATATGAATGTTTGGGCGCAAAATCTCGGCATCGAAAATCCAGGCAACTTTTATTATTCGCTGGTCGATCTGAATTCGATCGCGAGCGACGCGAAAAAGAAAGTTCCTGCGGAACAAAAATTCCTCGATCTCGCGAAACTCGGCGTCGTTTTGATCCCGTCGAATTTATTTTTCTCGAAAGAAGATCGGGAAGAGTCCGATCGGAAAAATTTCGCCCGCGCGAGCTTACCAAATCTCACGACCGAGCAGGTCGGCTCAGCCGCGAAAATCATTCACGAGTATTTGGCGAATTAGTCGCCGAAATTAGGTGCAACCTGTTTGATGATTACGTGATTGCCGAATTTTTTGACTGCTTTTTTGATGCCAGCAATTATTTCTGGCGTAACTTGCGATTTCTGAGGATCATCAATCAAAAAAACCACAAAAGGATTTTCTGGGCTAAATCTTTTCCCGACTTTGGCAATATCGAGTGAAATTTCGATGCGATGAAAAATATTTTCCCAATCGGAAATTGCTGGATGGATCGTAAATCCATTGGGAACTTCACCGACAAGCTTGGAACTATCGAATGCCACACCTGGTCGCGTCCCACCAATTAGATCAACATAAAAAGCCTCCTCGACATGTTTGTGCGATTTGCGGCTCATATCATCAAGTGGAATCCACGAATAAGGAACTCCAAGTTTTTTGGCGAGCGTTTCAGAGAATAATTTCGCATGAGCATCAACAACCGATTGCCATCTCTGATCACTGGTCATTTTTTTGACGACTTCTTCTGGGACTCCAATCTTTTGAAAAATTTCGCCGAGATCAAGATTCGCCGCGCCACATTCTGCGTGGGCCGAAATACCTTTGATAATTCCTTCTTCTACTTTATCCTGCAAAATAGACAGATAATGATCGTTCGGCAATAAAACTTCTGCCGACTCACCAGTCAGCTCGACTCCAAATTCTTGGAAAAATGCAGCCATTGGATGATTTTTCGGTAAAACAAATTTGGCGCGCGGCAACAAAATTCCCGAACCAGCCATGCGTAAACCACCCTCCGTCCCGCCATCCATACAGCGCACAACCCCGTCACTCTTGAAAGCTTCTCGCATTTTTTCTGGATTGCGGAAAACCCGGGAAACACGATTGATGTGCTTCATGTCAAATTTATGTTCTCCGTCTTCTGGATAATCATGCTCGTTTAAAACAACAACTGCTTTCCCAAATTCTTTGAACTCTTCTGATAGAAGGTCATAATCAAGCGTTTCGGACATTTTAAAGAAATTAAGTTGTCAAAGAATTTACTCCTACTTGTCAAATTTTCAAGAGGGTAAATTTTTCGATAGAATCTCTTCTCGATGAATGGCGATTTCGCACTCCTCGTCAATCTCGCAATCGCGATCGGCCTCGGCGCGCTCGTCGGCGCGGAACGCGAAGTGACCGGCGTCGGCAAAAAAGCCCGCGCAGCAGGATTGGAGTTTTCCGGCCTACGCACTTTCACTTTGATCTCGCTGCTCGGTTTCGCAAGCGCGTATCTCGCCGACAAATTGGGCGTGTGGGCACTCGGCGGAATGCTTTTGATCGTCGGCGCATTTTTGCTCGCGGAATATTGGCGACAGAATTTCCTCGGCATCACTTCGGAGATGGCCGCGCTCGCGACTTTCCTCGTCGGCGCAGTCGCGTTCGCCTCACCGCTCATCGCGACCGTCATCGGTGTTGCGATTGTTTTGATTTTGGCAACGAAAAAATGGATTCGCGATTTTTTGCAGCATATCAGCGAGCCAGAATTTTTGGCGACAATCAAATTTATTATCGTCGCTTTCATCATTTTACCTGTCCTGCCGAATGTCGCGGTCGATCCGTGGGGGATCGTGAGTCCGCGAAATGCCTGGCTGATGGTTGTTTTCATTTCGGCGATTAGTTTTGTCGGTTATGTCTTGACCAAAGTCGTCGGCTCGAAAAGAGGACTCGCGCTCACTGGAATCGTCGGCGGACTCGCGAGCTCGACGGCAGTCGCGAGCTCGATGGCCAGTGAATCGAAGCGCAATCCCAAAATTACGACGCCTTTTACGATCGCGATTATTTTGGCAAGCGCGGTGATGCTCGTCCGCGTCGGCTTCGAGGTTTTCGTCTTGAACCGCGCGCTTTTGCCGCAGCTCGCGCTGTCGCTCGGAATGATGACTGCCGCGTCCGCACTCGTTTTGATTTTTCTGTGGCAAATGTCGAGTCGCGCAGATCGCCGCCAAAAATCCAAAAAAGGCGTCGAGCTATCCAGTCCTTTTTCACTTTCGCCCGCGCTAAAATTCGCCGCGTTTTATGTCGTGATTTTATTCGTCGCGCATTTTTCCAATAAATTTTTCGGGGCGAGCGGCGTGTACGCGACCGCCGCTTTTTCCGGACTCGCCGATGTCGATGCGATCACGATTTCGCTGTCGCGGCTCGCGGGCGATGGGAGTCTCGCCGCTGCGACTTCGGTGAATGGAATCACGATCGCGGTACTCGTGAATACGCTCGTGAAACTTTCAATTGTCCAGATTTTCGGCGACCGGAAAACTTTCCGTCAGGCGTTAGTCAGTTTCGCAATTATTATTGCGGCCGGTTTGACTGCTATTTTCGTGTTTTAGCTTGACAAAAGTCAAAAAAATAATATCCCAAGGCAAGTTTTTTGGAATTACGTCAATCAAATTTGGCTTTTAAAGCTCTCAAAAGGGAGTACAATCCAATTCGTTTTTTAATTTTTTTATCATGAGTCTTTACGAAAATACCCAAAAGTTGATTAATCGCGCTGCAGACACGATGCAGCTCGCGCCGGAGATTCGCCAAGTCGTGAGCGAACCAGAGCGGATTTTGCAGGTCAATTTTCACATTCACCGCGACGACGGCAAAGTCGAAATGTTGAAAGGTTTTCGCGTCCAGCATTCGACACTGCGCGGCCCAGCGAAAGGCGGGATTCGCTTTCACCCGCAAGTCGAGATGGGGGAGGTGAAAGCACTCGCAGGCTGGATGTCAATCAAATGCGCAGTCGTCGATATTCCGTACGGCGGATCAAAAGGTGGTGTCGAGCTCGATCCGCGCAAATATTCGGAATGCGAGCTCGAGCAAGTTTCGCGGCAATTTTGCGCTGCAATCGCGCCAATCATCGGCCCGCGCCGCGATGTGCCCGCGCCGGATGTTTACACGAATGGTCAAATCATGAACTGGATCGCGGACGAATATCACAAAATTCACCCGAACGAGACTGATTATCTCGCAGTCGTGACCGGCAAAACTTTGGACAATGGCGGCTCGCTCGGCCGCGACTCGGCGACCGCCGCCGGGGGAGTTCACATTTTGGAAGCTTATTTTGCAATGAAAAAAGAAGATCTGAAAGGCAAAACCGTCGCAATTCAGGGATTTGGGAATGCCGGCATGTGGGCGGCGCGGATTTTGGAAAAAATGGGCGCGAAAATTATCGCGGTCAGCGATTCCCAAGGCGGAATCAAAGATTCGAATGGTTTGAAGATTTCCGCTGTTGAAAAATCTAAAACCGCGCAGGGGAGCGTGAAAAATGCGGCGGGGGAGCAGATTTCCAATGATGATATTTTGGCTTTGGAATGCGATATTCTCATACTAGCCGCACTCGAAAATCAGCTCCGGGAAGACAATTGCGATGCGGTAAAAGCAAAACTCATCGCCGAACTGGCGAACGGTCCGACCACGCCAGAAGCGCACGAAAAGCTGGAAAAAAAGGGAATTCATGTCCTGCCGGATGTTTTGACAAATGCGGGGGGAGTCACAGTCAGTTATTACGAATGGGAACAAAATCTTCGCGACGAGAAATGGACCGAAGCCGAAGTCGCCGCAAAATTGGAAAAATCCCAAAAAACGGCTTTCGCAGATATCGCCGCGATCGCGGAAAAGTACAAAACTGATATTCGCAATGCGAGTTACATTTTGGCTTTGCGACGAATCGAACAAGCTTTCGAAGAAAAACATTCGGGCAAGGCGCACGGCTTCGGCTGCGCGGTGAAATAATCCGAGCCGAGGAGAGTTTGAGCTAACCTCACACAATGTATCTTGTATGAGGTAATATGGCTGATTCCCTAATTTCCGGAAAAATCTTTAAATAAAATGTTTGATTGATTTTAGTTGAATTTTTTTGGCAAAGTTTTTTTGTTTTGGAAATAAAAAATCGCTCACTCCCCCGACCAAATCTCCTTCCAAGAGAATTGATTTTTGGACAGTTTTTTGCTAAAATGGGAAGATTTTAAAACCAAATTTGGGAAAATTTTCCGCGAAATTACGCAAAATCGGTGCCGGACTGCTGGTAATCGCGCTTTTTGCGCTGCAGCTACCAAGCTTTGCGGTGGCTGCGAAACTCGCCATCGGCCGAGATTCTTTGGGGAATTCGGCTATCAGTGCGACCAGCTCGCATTCAATCTCTTTCATAACGCAGAGTAATCTCATCGCGGGAGATTCGATTGAACTCCGATTCCCCGATTTTGGAATGAGCTTCACCGATACCGGGGACATCATCGTCCCGGTCGGACCGGATAGCTCAATCGGTTATTCGAATACAGACAAAAAAATCACGCTCACTCTCACGGAAAATTTCCCGGCGGGGGCAGTCGAGGTCGCGATCGCGAGCGGAGCGCTGACCAATCCGACAACCGAAGGTCAATATTCGATCAGTATCGCAACCAAAAATTCGGCTGGAGCAGCTTTGGATCAAGGTAGCACAAGCGTCGAAATCGCGAACCAGGTTCAGGTTTTGGCGAACATTATTCCAGTCATCAGCAATGTAACCAGCTCGGTCGAAAACGGTGATTATTGGATCGACGATACGGTCCCAATTGAAATCACTTTTTCAGGGAATGTTTTTGTCGAAGGTACTCCAACTTTGGACTTGAATAATGGTGCAAGTGCAACATATGACAGCGGCAGTGGAACCAATATTCTGACTTTCAACTATGAAATTGGCACAAGCGAAGAGGCTACTAAAGCGGATACCGATTTGGATTACGCCTCAGTCAGCGCCTTGAATTTGGATCAAGGTGATTCAATCAGTCTCGCCAACGGCCGAGCTGCAAATCTAACTTTGCCCGAACCGGGCGCTGCCGGCTCACTCGCCGCGAATAAAAATATCCAAGTTCGTGCTGCCGGCGGCAGCTCGACCGATCCCACTCCGGTCATTCTCTCTTTTCAGATTGTCGACAACGACGGCTCAACGAGTAATTCGACTCCGGTTTTAAAATTCTCATTCTTAAATAGTGCTTACATGGTTTCTTTGAGCTGCGACAATAAAAAATGGAACGATTGGCAAATTATTCCAGATAGCTGGCAAATTGATAATTTCAATATTTTGGGTTGCAATACCGAAGAAGGTTTGAAAAAGGTTTGGGCGCGCGTGATAAGCCGATCTGGTGATTTATCCCTGGTCGTTTCGGATTCGACTGTCTATACCGCACCAATCATCACAACTCCAATAGCTCCAATAAAAAAACCGGAGGAGACCATTATTCCCGTCGATACAGCAACCAAGATTGTTAATTTGAATGATGCGATCAAGCAAACCCAGCAAACCACCAAGCCGGATGAGGCCAAAATTATTGAGGTCGGATATATCAATCCGAAAACAAACACCTGGAAAAGTTTCACAGACTACACGGTTGACCAAAACGGCAATGCAAATATCAAAACCACAAACACTGAACAAGCTAACAATGTCGAAGTACACGTCGTTCCGGTAAAAAAACTGGAAGGACAGACTAGCGCTGTCGTGACTGTAAATCCCGTTTTGGCACCAAGTAGTGGGAAAGTTCCGGTCAATGTAACCCTGGCTTCCGACACAAGCAAAGCAAGTGCAGAAATCAGCGCCGGAACGACAATTACTCGCGGCGGCGGAGGTTACAATCAAGTGGTTTACGCCCCTGAGGTTGTCGAAAATCCGCCCGCAATTGAAACTAAATCTGACGTGGAAGTTACTAATGCGTTTTTCGTCGGTAGCTCGAGTGGCTCAATTCAGTTTGATCAACCGGTGAAATTAACTTTACCGACAGAAAAAAAGCAAGATCCGCAAATGCGATTTTTCGACGAGGAAAAAAATGAATGGGTTGAGACTATCGATTCGAAAACCGGAAAAGTCGGCGGGGAAATTTCGGCGGATGGCGAGACAATTTCGGCCTGGGTCGACCACATGACGCTCTTCGCGGTCGTCGGCGTAAAAAAAGTGAAACTCGCCGGCATCTCACAAATCGAAATCGGCGGCAACGAAGAAAAACGTGCCGAATTCGAAAGCGGCGAGTGGTTCTCCTCAGCCGACATCGACCACGACGATCGGGTGAGCTTCGTGTGGAGCGGCGTCGGTGAAAAATTTTATTACACGCTTGATAAAAATCCGCTCGCGAACTCTCTGAATGAAGTCGATGATCAAACGAAATTCACGACTGATTTTTTTGTGGACAATATCAAAATCAGTGAAGGTGAAAGCTATTTTCACATTCGCGCAGCGGGTGCAGGCGGTGAACGCGGCAGTGAAATTGTTTTCGTTGTCGATTATGATAAGACACCTCCCCGCCTGACTAAAATCAAAACCGAGCCTGACAAACTCGAGCTGTATTTTTCGGAAGAAGTTATGTCGAATGACGCGCTTGAAATTTATTTCGCAGACGGCCAGACACTCGAAATCCCTGCTTTAACCTCACCGACTGCGATTATTGAAATCGCGTTTGAAGGCACGCCGCCCGAAATTATTTCGATCGTTGGACTTTTGATCGATCATGCCGGATTGGTTTTGATTAATCCGTCACCTGCGGTGAGTGAAATCGCGGGCGCGATCACTGCAGCGAATGTCGCTGTACTTTTCCCGGCGCAAATCGCGAATGGGAAATATTTAACGCGCAAAGATTTCGTGCAGGTTGAGCCACAGGCCATCGGCGCGACAGCGATGCGGCTCGCGAATCAAGATTGGGAAGATTTCGCGCAGAAAGAAATCACGGTGCCGCTCCCCGATTTTGGCAGCCAAAAAATTCTTTTTGATTTTAAAAATGACGAAAACGCGATGAAATCGGCAGGTGTCGTCGTCGCGCGTATCCCGGCAAACGCTGATGAGTCAGCCACGCTCGCGCAAAAACAAGACGCGCAGCTCGCCGTTTGGAAAAATGCCGCTACACAGCGCGCCGCCGCACTCGCGGTTTGGGGAATTTCGAAAGACGAGCAGGCTACGCTCGCACTCGCGAATCCTGCGATCTTGCCAACCAGTGACTTA
This sequence comes from Patescibacteria group bacterium, assembly GCA_043799575.1. Classification (GTDB taxonomy): domain Bacteria; phylum Patescibacteriota; class Gracilibacteria; order JAHISY01; family JAHISY01; genus JAHISY01. The sequence continues at coordinate 10,645 of JAZDNQ010000024.1, forward strand.
CCGGACAAAAAAGAAATAGATAATCTCAAAACCGCACTCAAACTAGCCCGCGAAATTCGTGCTTTCGCGAAAGCGGACGAACCGAAATTCGCGAAAATTTTGGAGCGCACACAGCAACTCGACAAATTGAATTTCACTTTGGACGAATTTTTGTCGGTAGACGAACTAGGTGATTTATTCGCGAAAATGAAATTACACGATGGAGAGCAACTGGCTCAATTTTTGAATTTCAACTCAGTCACACTGCGGCAAACTGAAAAATCAATCACTGTCGGGGCACTGACACTCGGACTGCGCGATTCAGATCGCGACGGTTTGTCCGACCTGCTTGAACTAACGATCGGTACCGATCCTTTTCGCGCCGACTCGGATCAAGACGGTCGCAGTGACAGTTTGGAATTTTTGAAACTCGGTAGCTCGGCCAACAAAAATGATTTACCGAAGACACTCGGCTTCACGAATTTGCCGAAAATACTAGGCGATCCCCGCCCATTTTTGACTGGGATAGCGACGGCAAATGCACAGGTCACAATCGTCGCTGTGAATACGGACGGAGCGGAAATCGCGCTAGCCGCGACACCGACCGACTCGCGCGGCGCGTTCGCGGTTTTGGCGGAAGCCGCACTCCCCGCCGGCAATTACGAATTTCAAATTCGGGAAAACGACAATGTCGTCGTGAAACAAAATGTCACTGTCAATCTCGATTTTATTTTGACTCCACCTAAAATTTTCGCAAATAATTCGGAGATTTTTGACGGCAATCGCGTCGCGTTTTATGGCAACACTTTTTACGGCGCACGCGTGATCGCGTTTTTCGACGGTCAACCGAGTGAAATCGTCGCCGACAACACGATCGGCGATTTCGTCGTCCGGCCGCCACGCGAACTCGCAGTCGGGACGCACCGACTCACGATTTTTGCCGAACTCGCAGACGGAACGCGCTCCCCGGCGCGCGTGATTGATTTCTCTACGGCTAAACCAAAAATGAAACCGGCAGCACTCGTCGCGGAATTTGATCTCGAAAAAACTGCACTCGCTGGAATGATTCTTTTACTAGCAGGAATTACTGCTGTTTGGATTTTCCGCCGTCGCAATCAGGTCAATCCGTAGCCTTCCGCGTCAATATTTTTCTCCGGAACGCCGAGTTCGACGAGTTTATTTTTAATGCCCAAAGTCGAAGTTTCCGAACCGCAAATCAGCGCTTCGACATTTTTCGGGATATCGGAATTTTCGAGCACGGCAGGCAACCGTCCGCGCTCAAATTGGATCCCCGCTTCAGCGGGGACAGAGTTCTCCGGCGGACGCGATACTGCGACGACGAAATCGAAATTCGGGTTTTCGCTTTTCAATTTTGCGAATTCGTCGAGATAAAAAATTTCTTCTACGAAGGAAACCCCGAGAAAAAGCTTGATCGGGCGCGGCGATTTCGCGCGGGTCAATTTTTGGGCAACCGCGAAAAGTGGCGCGATTCCCGTGCCTGTTCCGAGTAAAAACAAAGGTAAATTTTCGAATTTCGGAACGAAACTCCCCTCACCGGCCGGGCCGAAAAATTCCGCCGTCTCCCCGACTTTCAAATTTTTGAGATAACCGCTCCCCCGACCCTCGACGCCTTTTTCATCACGAAAAACTTTGAAAATTATTTTGAAAGTTTGAGGATCTGAGCCATCAGTCGCGAAAGTGTACGCGCGAAAAACGATCGGACTTTTACCATCCGCCACGCGAATCGAACAATAATTTCCAGCGGAATATTCGAGCTCGGTCGGTTCGACGAACCGAAAAGTTTTTTCGAAAATATCCCGCGCGAGCTCGCGATGATTTTCGACTTGCGCTATGAATTTCGCGGCGGGCATTTAAATTTGCGGTTTTTTCAAGTGGTAATCCGTCGAATTTTGAAACGCGTGTGCCGCACCAAGCAGTTTTGATTCGGCAAATTGCGGGGCGATTAATTGCAGTCCGACCGGGAGTTTTGAAGAAAATCCGGCCGGAAGCGAAATCGCCGGAACGCCTGCGAGCGACGCTGGCGCGGTGAAAATATCAGCGAGGTACATTTGTACCGGATCGTCGATTTTTTCGCCAATTTTGAAAGCCGGAGTCGGGGCGACTGGCGCGGCGATGAGATCAATTTTCGCAAATGCATCGTCGAAATCTTTTTTGATCAAAGTCCGCACTTGCAAAGCCTTTTTATAAAATTTGTCGGCGTAACCGGCGGAAAGCGCAAAAGTCCCGAGCATGATGCGACGCTTCACTTCGTCGCCAAAACCGCGCGTGCGATTTTCGAAATACATCTCGACCAAATCTTTGGCTTCTTCGTTTTTAATCGTCGGGCCGTAGCGAATCCCGTCGAAGCGCGCCATATTCGCAGAAATCTCGGAACTCGCGAC
>JAZDNQ010000028.1:0-15597 GCA_043799575.1 Patescibacteria group bacterium
TCTTTTTCATTTTTGTTTCCCGGTATTTTAACACAAATAGTCAATTTAGGCAATAATTGGAAATAGGCTTAATTTGCTTTAAACTCACGGCACTTTTAAATTTTTCAGCATGCAAACCACCCTCGTGATCTTCAAACCAGACTGCATTTTGCGCGGACTCGTCGGCGAAATTTTGGCGCGCTTCGAAAAAAGAGGTTTGAAAATAGTCGGTCTCAAAAAAATGAAACTTTCGAATGAGATTCTAGAAGAACATTATGAGCACCTAAAAGACAAGCCATTCTTCCCGGGAATCGTGAAAGCGATGCAACGCACTCCGGTGATTGTGCTCGCATTGCAAGGCGTCGACGCGGCGGAAGTCGCCCGCAAAATGGCTGGTGCGACAAACGCACGCGCAGCCGAAGTTGGGACGATTCGCGGCGATCTCGCCGTCTCGATTCAGAATAATTTGGTTCACATTTCGGATTCGCCGGAATCAGCGGAAATCGAGGTCGAAAGATTTTTCAAAAAAGAAGAATTGATCGACCCGACCGAGGAAGAGCTCGGCGTAATTTATTCTCCCGACGAACGCGGCTGACTACGACTACGCCACCATTTCTGGACTTTCGCAAAAGCGTATGGAAGTGAGCGGGTGTTCGAGAGCAAATTTTTGGCAAAATTGTAAAAGGCAGTTCGCGGCCGCATCCTTTTGCGGTCACAAATCTCCTCGTCGCGCTCGCACTCCGGCAATTCGGAATAAAATCCATGATCGGTTTTTTTGAGCCACGCTGATTTTGCGATCAATTCGGCGAGTAGCGGCTCGTAAATTGCAAGCAGCTTTTCGCGAGTTTGGTCAACAATTTTTTGAATTTTATTTTTGTCCTCAAGTCGAACATCAGAAATGTACGACAGTCGAACGAGCGCGGGCAAAAAGTCATTGAGCGAAAATTCTCCTGGACCGAGTGTCAAAATTGCCTCGAGCGCGCCGCGCACCCGCGCGCGAGAAATTGCCGCGTCGAGCCGCGCGAATTTTTCAGGATCGGCGGTCGCGTTCAAAAGCGAAACGTTTTTTTGAAGTCGCCCGGCGGCGTAATCGGCAAACCGCGAATCGGCACAATCTGCTTCGAGTTCTGACAGTCCGATCACACCATATTTAAATTTTGTCCCGTCTTTACCTTCGCTTTGAATATAATTCATTCCGCGACGATTGAGCCACGACTGCACTTTAGCCGAGCGCAAAAACTTCCAATAATCCCGCGGTCGCTCGGCAATATTTTTTGCGTGAAAACCTTTCAAATCGTCTACAACGACAATCGCGTCCCAAATACTGTCTTGTGTATTTTTGGAATATCCTCCGAAATTCGAACCGTAGCCCAGCACAGCGATGATATTTTCGCCGTGCGGCGTGACCAACTCGTTCAAAGTCAGTTCAAACTCGGCAGGCGGATTACTTTTTTCAAGCAAGTGAAAAATTGAAAGTGATAAATTTTCCTTAAAAATAGACAAAAAGACAAGTCCGAGAAAATTGCTAAAATTTTCGTCGTGAAACGCAGCGAAATTTTTTTTAACGCGCTCCGACTGCCAATCGATTTTTTGGCAACTGGCTCGGCTTTTTTCGTTGCCCGCGCGATTCGCTTGCACCCGACTTTTCTCGCGAATTTCCAAACTCCGGCGGATACGAATTTGTCTTTCGAACATTTCGCACGCTTCGCCGCGCTAGCAAGTCTCGGTCTGATTTTGATTTTCGCAGCGAACGGAATGTACCGGATGCGCTCGCAAAGTCTGGGAAGAGATTTCCGCAAAATAATTTTCCTAGTCGCAGCGTGGCTTTTGCTTTTGACTGCGTATTTCTTTTTCAGAAGAGAGTTCTTCTTTTCGCGCCTCGCCCTGATTTACGCCGGAGTTCTGTCGACCATTTTTGTTTTGACGGGGAGAATGTTGATTCGTTTTTTCCAACGAATTTTTTGGTCGGCCGGGATCGGCGTGACGAAAATTTTGGTCATCGGGACGAATCCGAATTCGCTCGCGCTCGGAAATTTTTTGGCAAAAAATCCACGCTTTCGTTTCGCGGGTTTTGTCGAAGTCGGAAATTTGAAACACAAATTTGAGCAAAAACCGATCGGCGAAATCGCCGATCTCGAGAAAATCGTCGGACGGCGCGATATCGGCAAAATCGTTCTCGCGAGTCGGAAATTGTCGAACGAAAAAATGCGTGAACTACTCGCTTTTTGTCGCGTGAATCACCTCGATTTTGCCTTCGTACCCGACCTGCTTGAGGTGCCCCAGAAAAATGTCGAGATCGACGAAGTCGCGGGCGTGCCGTTAATTACTTTGCGCCCGACCCCACTCGACGGCTGGGGTCGCCTCGGCAAAAGAATTTTTGATCTCGTCGGCAGTTTGTTTTTTCTCATTTTAACTTCTCCCATTTGGCTGATTGCAGCAATCGCGATCAAGCTCGACTCCCCCGGCCCGATTTTTTTCACACGCAAAGATGATGGCTCGAAAGTCGTCCGCGTCGGCAAACACGGCAAAAGTTTTTGGTTCGTGAAATTCCGCTCAATGCGTGCGAAGTCCGACTCGCTGCGCTACTCGGCTGAACTCGCCGCGCAAAATTTTCGGAAAAATTCGCCGCTTGTGAAAATCCAAAACGATCCGCGCATCACGAAAGTTGGGCAATTTATTCGTAAATATTCGATTGATGAATTGCCGCAGTTGTTGAATGTCTTGACCGGAAAAATGAGTCTCGTTGGCCCGCGTCCGCATTTGCCGGAGGAAGTCGCGAAGTACAAACCACATCACAAAAGAGTTTTGGAAATCAAACCGGGAATCACTGGGATGGGCCAAATTTCTGGTCGCAGCGATCTCGATTTCGATGACGAAATCGCGCTCGATGTTTGGTATATCGAGAATTGGTCGGTGTGGCTGGATCTGAAAATTTTGTGGAAAACGATCAGTGTGGTTTTATTTCCGAAACACAAAGAATAATTGCCAAAAGTTAATAGTTGTGAAATAATGGCAACTCATGCCTCAAACACCGGATTTTTCAGCAATCTCTGAGCTACATAGAGAATTAGGCAAAATCCTCCCACCCGGCGGTGTTGCTGCCTGCCGTCAGGAAATCAGGAACAGAATTTGCAACGGCTGCCAGTGTTGTAACCAAGGAACAACTCTTTTACCTGAAGAAGGAGCATGGCTAGAGGAAAATCTAGCTATTCCTGGTGGGGTTAAAATTGTCGGTCACGAAATGGTGTCATGTCGCGGCAAAAAAGGATGCAAAATGTGCAAAACAATCAAGCCAGCTCTATGTCAGCTTTTTCCGTTAACATATGTTGGCCACACAATTAACGGACCGAGGGTTTTTGATCACCCAAATCTACTAGCCTGTCCGAAAGCGAAAGAAATTGCAGAAGCAAGCGTAGCTCTTTTGCCCAAAGTACGACAATTGCTTGCGAGGTGTTTTGGTGGGATTTTTGTACCTTCACACGAGGCGATAAAAATGGTTAATCGATTGCGTCAAAATCGTGCTGTTCGGTAAAAATTGATCGTTCTCTTTTTTTCAAGTCATCGTGAATAGCCTAAAATCCCGGCGATGGCTTTCGTCTCGCAATTTATCGGAACAGAAATCACCGATAGCGCCGACCGCATTTTGGGGCGTTTGGTTGATTTTATCGTCGAGCTAGATGGCGAAAAATTTCCGCCGATCATAGCTTTGGTTTACAAAGAGAAGCGCACGAAAAATTTGAAATTGATTCCGATCGACCAACTCGCGAATCTCGACCGCGATGAAATCGATCTCACCACGATCGCCGCGAAATTGAAAAATTACGAACCGAGCAAAAAAGATCTCTGGCTATATCGCGATGTTTTGGACAAGCAAATCGTGGATCTGGAAGGCACGCGCGTCGTCCGTGCGAACGATCTACGGCTCGGTTCGGTCGGCGGGAGATTGCGAATTGTCGGAATCGACATCAGCACGCGCGGAATTTTGCGCAGAATCGGACTTGATCGTCTGCGGATTTTTAATTTTTTGAAACCGCGCTTCATCGATTGGGAAAAAATTCGCATGGTCGGCAAATCGTTGAGCCTCTCGACTTTGGCGAAAGAATTGGTGAAATTGCATCCAGCGGATTTGGCGAATATCGTGGAAGATCTCAATCCGGCGCAGTCGGGCGAAATCATGCAATCGCTCGATTCGCAGACCGCTGCGAAAGTTTTTGAGGAACTCGAGCCGCATTTCAAACATCACGCGCTGAAAAATTTGGATCAAAAACAGGCGGTTTCTGTGCTTTCGCAAGTTTCGACTGATGAACTTGTGGATTATTTGAAGTCGCTGCATGAGAACGAGCGACACAAAATTTTGGGCAAAATCACCGTGCGCAAAAAGGAAGCGGTCAAAAAATTGATTGCTTACAAAAACGACACGGCCGGCGGTCTGCTCAGCACGGAATTCGTCAAAGGCGATCCTGACTGGGATGTCGCGACTGCACGCGACCACATTCGTGAAGTCTCGGAAAATCACCGCTCGATCAATTTTATTTATTTGGTGAATGCAAAAAATGAGTTAGTCGGGACTGTTTCGCTACGCTCGCTTTTTATCGCGAACTTGAAAACTCCGCTGCGGCGAATCATGAAGCGTGTGCGCCGACACCAGGTCGTCCATGTCGCAGCGACTTTTCGCGATATCGCGCGCATCATGACGAAATACAATCTTTCCTCGGTCGCGGTCGTGGACAGCGCGCACAAATTGCTTGGGATTATCACAGTCGACGATCTCATGCGTCAGCTCGTGCCGCACGCTTAAATTTGAATCATGTTCCAGCGTTGGAAAAAAAATCGCGGCAAGTGGATGATCGCTTTGGCGATTCTCGGGCCTGGGCTGATCACGGCTTCGGTTGACAATGATTCTGGCGGGATCGCGACTTACGCTTTGGCTGGCGCGCATTTCGGCTACAGTCTGCTTTGGACTTTGATTCCGATCACGCTGCTTTTGATTTTCACGCTCGATCTTTCGACGAAATTGGGCATCTCGACACGGACTGGCTTAGCGGCTTTGATTCGTGAAAAATTTCGTGTGCGACTCACACTCCCGCTTTTGCTTTTGGTTTTGATCGCGAATCTCGGAACGACAACCAGTGAGTTCGCAGGAATTTCGTCTTCTTTCAAAATTTTTTTCGCGGACACTTTTGCTCAGATTCCCCTTTTGGAAAAATTATTTCAGGCTGGAATTATCCTGCTTTGCGCAGTTTTCATTTGGGTTTTTATCTTGAAAGGAACTTACAAACGCATCGAAAAAACTTTTATTGTTTTGGCGCTTTTTTATGTGACTTATATTATTTCGGCAATTTTGGCGAAACCAGATTGGAGCTTAGCCTTGAAAAGTTTGGTCGTCCCGACTTTCGATCTTGATCCGAAATTTTTGCTGACGATGGTCGGCGTGATCGGGACGACAATCACGCCGTGGATGTATTTTTTTCACAATTCGACTTTGGTCGAAAAAGATGTCGGCGAGGCGAATCTGCGCGCGAGCCGAATCGACGCCCTGCTCGGCAGCATCGCGACCGATATCATTTCGTTTTTTATCATTGTCGCGGTCGCGGCGACGATTTTTGTTAATCATTTGCCGGTCGAGACGGTCGCGGACATCGGCCAGTCTCTCGTCCCGCTCGCTGGGAAATACGCCGGCTTTTTGTTCGCTTTCGGTTTGTTGAACGCTTCGCTTTTCGGCGCGGCGGTTTTGCCGCTCTCGACGGCTTACACGATTTGCGAAGCGCTGGGCTGGGAAACCGGAATTGATAAAGGTTTTCGCAGCGCGCCGCAGTTTTACGGCGTTTTCACCGGAATGATCGCGATTGCGGCTTCGATTATTTTGATCCCCAAAATTCCCCTGCTCTCGATCATGTTCATTTCCCAGGTCGCGAACGGTCTGCTTTTGCCGTTCTTTTTGGTTTATTTGATTTTGTTGGCCGAAGACGAAAAATTGATGGGGCGCTATCGGCTCAAAGGTGTTTTGCGAGTCTTCGGCTGGAGCGCGGCTGGGATTTTGATTGTGCTGAATCTCGTCACGATCGCCGCGCCAATTTTTGGAGTGAAATTCATTTAAAACTTGCGCTTTTTGCGAAATGGCTGAAAATAGTCGGCCATGCCAGGATCAACACTCAGTTTCGAGCAAATCAGAGAAATCCATCTAACTTTGGGGGACGGCGAATTTGTTGCCTGCCGCAATGCCATACGCGATAGGATATGCAATGGCTGCTGCCTTGGTGGAGCCAGCCTATTCCCAGGCGAGGAACCTTTCTTAAATGGCCTTCGGCTATCAAACAGGGGTCTAGAAATTACACCAAACAGAATTCGAGGCTGTTTCGACCAAAACAGAAGAATCTGTCTCTTAGGCAAAGATAGGGTAATTCTTTGCAAAATGTTTCCTTATGCCTCGCCAATTTTAGGAGTCGGCATTACGACATGCGAACCAGACCGAATTTGTCCGGTAAATCAGGAAATTAACCCTGATTTCGCAAAAAGGTGCCAAACGGCAGCCGGCCTGTTAGAGAAATATCTCGGATTATCAGCCGAGAACGGCATTCTTGTTTTCGGGGGAACCAATGTATAGATTGATTATTTTGTTGTTTTCTCATAAAATCCCCCGGCTGTTTTCATAGCGCATACAACATGAAACTTGAAGCAAAAAACAATTCTTAATAATCCTTAAAGCTCTTTATCAACTTTATAATCCCTCCCTACAATGGCCAACTTTGATCTCGCCCACGTCCGCAATATTGGAATTATTGCCCATATCGACGCCGGCAAAACGACGACTACCGAGCGCGTGCTGTATTACACTGGACGCACGCACAAAATCGGTGAAGTGCACGACGGCGCGGCGACGATGGACTGGATGGAGCAGGAGCGCGAACGCGGCATTACGATTACTTCGGCGGCGACTTATTGTGTTTGGAAAGACTGTCAGATAAATCTCATCGACACTCCGGGCCACGTCGACTTCACGGTCGAGGTTGAAAGAAGTTTGCGTGTTCTCGACGGCGGCGTCGCAGTTTTCGACGGCAGCCAAGGTGTCGAACCTCAGTCGGAAACAGTGTGGCGACAGTCGGACAAATATTCTGTTCCGCGCATTTGTTTCATCAACAAAATGGACAAAACCGGAGCGGATTTTGAAATGTCGGTGAATTCGATTTTGCAAAGATTGTCGACAAAAGCCAGTCCGATCCAGCTCGCGATCGGCGCGGAAGCTGATTTCAAAGGAATTATTGATCTCGTCGAACAAAAAGCCTGGGAATACAAAGACGACGAAGGCAAAATTTATGAAGAGATCGCAATCCCGGCTGATCGTGCGGATGAGGTCGCTCGCTGGCGGCTCGAATTGATCGAAAAAGTCGCTGAACACGACGACGAATTGATGAGTCTTTTTATGGAGGGTAAAGATCCGACCGTCGAGCAGCTCAAAAAAGGCATTCGCAAAGCGGTCATCAAAAATGAATTTTATCCGATTCTCTGTGGCACATCGCTGAAAAATAAAGGCGTGCAATTGATGCTCGACGCCGTGAATGAATACCTGCCTTCTCCGCTCGATGTCGACCACTGGAAAGCTCACGACGCGGACGACGAAGAAAAAGAGGTGATGGTGAAACCCGATCCGAATGAACCGCTCGTCGCGATCGGCTTCAAAATCGCCGCCGATCCTTTCGTCGGGCGCATCACTTTCGTGCGTGTTTATTCTGGCAATTTGAAATCGGGCAGCTATGTTTACAATACCGCGAGCGGCGAGAAAGAAAGAATCGGTCGCCTCCTGCAAATGCACGCGAACGATCGCAAAGAAGTCGACGAGATTCCGTGCGGCGGTCTCGGCGCAGTTGTCGGTTTGAAAAATACGAAAACCGGGGACACGCTTTGTGACGAAAAACGACTCGTCGCGATGGAGGCAATGACTTTCCCGCAAACTGTTATTTCGATCGCGATCGAGCCGAAAACGAAAGCCGACCAAGAAAAAATGGGCATCGCGCTCAACCGATTGGCCGAGGAAGATCCGACTTTTAACGTCCGTTCGGACGAAGAAACCGGTCAGACGATTATCTCAGGAATGGGCGAACTCCATCTCGATGTTTTGGTCGATCGTATGAAAAGAGAATTCAAGGTCGAGGCGAATGTCGGCGCACCGCAAGTCGCGTATCGCGAGACAATCACGAAACCGGTCGAAGTCGAGGAAAAATACGCGAAACAAACTGGTGGTCGCGGTCAGTACGGCCATGTTTTGATGCGTTTAATTCCGCAAGAACCAGGCAAGGGTTATGAATTCGTCAATGATGTCGTCGGCGGAAAAATCCCGCGCGAGTTTATTCCCGCGGTCGACAAAGGTATTCACGAAGCACTCACCCGCGGAATTTTGGCAGGATATCCTGTCGTCGATGTCAAAGTCGAACTTTACGACGGGTCATACCACGATGTCGACTCGAGCGAAATGGCGTTCAAAATCGCCGGTTCACAGGCCTTCCAAAAAGGCGCGCGCACCGCGAGCCCAGTTCTGCTCGAACCGATCATGAAAGTCGAGGTCACGACACCGGAAGAATTTATGGGTGATGTGATGGGAAATTTGAATTCGAAACGCGGACAGATCGACGAGATGACCGATCGCGGCACAGCGAAAGTGATTCGCGCGAATGTCCCGCTTGCCGAGATGTTTGGCTACGCGACGGATTTGCGTTCGATGACGCAGGGCCGCGCGAATTACTCGATGGAATTCCACCACTACGCTCCGACACCGAAAAATGTCGCCGAGAAAATTATCGAGGCACGCGGCGGGAAGAAAGAATAATTTTAAATTTAAAAAGAGGGGCGAATTAAGCTCCTCTTTTTTGTGTGAAAAAAATTATTCCGTCATCTCAAACACTTTCACCTGCATTTTGATATCCTTTTTCGGTTTGTCGTTCGCATCGCGATCGGCTTTGGCAATGTCATCGACAACGCGCAAACCGGAAATCACCTGCCCGAAAACAGTGTGTTTGAAATCGAGGAAAGTGTTGTCAGCCTGATCAATGAAAAACTGCGAAGTGTTCGTATCCGCGCCGCGATTCGCCATCGCGATCGCGCCCCGGATATTCGACAAAGTCGGTACGAATTCGTCCGCGAATTCTCCGCCCCAAATCGATTCACCGCCCGTCCCATTGCCGAGCGGATCGCCGCCTTGAATCATGAAATCCGGAATCACGCGGTGAAAAATCAGGCCATTGTAAAAACCGCGCTCGGTCAGCCCGACGAAATTCTCGACGGTTTTGGGCGTCTCGGTCGGCGTCAGCCGCAGCCAAATTTCTCCCAAATCGGTCGAAATCTCGGCGACCGTGTCCCCCGCTTTCGCGCAGCGATCTTGTTTCGTGTCGTCTTTTTCGCAATCGTAAACCGGAATGTCAGCGAGTGAAATTTTTTGAGAAGGCATAGTGGCGGAATTATTAGAACAAAGTGCAAATTCGCAATCCGGCGGGACGCGGCTGACCGTCGAACCGTCCGGGCAAAGTTTGGCATCGTCCGTGCAAAACACGACGGCTTTGTCGGCATCGTCAGCGAGCGGCGGCGCACCACAGCCAGTCAATAAAAAAGTGAGCGCGAGAGCAAAAAGGATTTTTTTCATTGGAAAAAATTAGAATTATTCGGCTGGTGTGGCCGGATTTTCGCTGGTTGAATTTTCGACTTTGGTGTCGACAGCAGCGTCGGAATTTTGTTCGGTCGAGTTTGTGTCAGTTTGAGTCTCGACTGAATTTTCCGTTTCAACTTTTGGCTTTCCGAGTTTGCACTCGCCACGGAAATACGCCCAGTCGTCACATTCTTTGCCGGCTTTGTCGATGCAAACTCCCGACTGCGAACCATCGTCGGCCGTCCTAATTTCATTTTTGAAACCATCGACGGAGCATTTCACCGCAGCTGGATTAGCGAGCCCAGTCAATTCTGCACAATCCTTCGCAGTGCAGTTTTCGAGCTGACCTTCGGTAGAACACACGCAGGAATTGCAGCCGTCGGCTAATTCGACTGTCTCACCCGGGGCAAACATCATCTCGTCGTATTCGCAGGAAACTGCGTTTTTGGTCAGCTCGACACCGCCGACCGAGCAGCCCGCAAGTAAACAAAGCGAGCCGATTGCTAGGAGTTTTTTCATTGTAAGGTGGTTAAATTTTCTCAATTTTAACTTTTTGAATACGGTTTTTGGAGACTGCTTCGATCGTGAGCTCAGCCGAATCGACCCGGATTTTAGCATTTTGCTGGGGTAATTTACCTAGTTTTTCCAACAAAAGAAAAGCGGCGTTTTTACTCGCGAACTCCCCGACCGCCAACTTCGTGCCCAATTTTTCGTCGATGTCGGCGAGATGCGTATCGCCGTCGACCAGCAAAGTTTTTTGATTGACGACAAAAATCGGCGTCTCGGGAATGTCTTTTTCATCTTCGATTTCGCCGAAAATTTCCTCGAGCAAATCTTCGAGCGACGCTATGCCGAGTGTCCCGCCGTGCTCGTCGATCACGATCGCGAGATGCGTCCGCCGCGATTTGAATTCTTGAAAAAGCGCACGCACCGAGCGACTGCCCGGCGTGAAAATCGGCTCGAGTAGATCGAGCTCCTCGAGCGATAAATCGTCCGGTCCGTCGTATTCGAAAAGCTGGCGCAGTGTGACGATGCCAATAATTTTGTCGACCGAACCGTCGAAAACTGGGACGCGTGAATGCGTATTCTTGTGGAAAAATTTACGCGCGGCCGCGACTGTGGTGGACTTTTCTAGAGCTTCGATCTCGACGCGCGCGGTCATCACCTCGTCGACGCGTGTGTCGGTAAAGTCCAAAACGTTTTGAATCAGCTCTTGCTCGCTTTTCTTGATCTCGCCCGACTCCGTCCCGAGATCGACCGCCGCGACAATCTCCTCTTCTGACATTCTATTGATGTGATCCGCACCCAAAGCGTGCAGCCCTTTTTCCACACCGAGAGTCAGGGGCAGCAAAATTTTGTCGAGCACGAAAAGCGGAAAGCTCGCGACCATCGCGAAACCCTCGGCGTGTTTTTGCGCGAAGGCTTTCGGCACAATTTCACCGAAAATCAAAATGAGTAAGGTCATCACGCCAGTCGCGATCCCGAGTCCGGACGAGCCAAAAAGATTGGTCGCGACCATCGTCGCGAGACCCGCCGCGAAAATATTAACCAAATTATTGCCAATCAAAATCGTCGCAAGAAAACGCTGCGGCCGAGATTTGAGCGCGACGACAAATTTCGCCGCACGATTGGAGCGACTTTCGAGAACTTTTACCTTCGCTGGCGAGAGCGAAACGAAAGCCACTTCGGACGCCGAAAAAAACGCGGACAGCGCGATCAGTCCGAGCAGAATGAGATAGATGAATAAATTGGATTCGTTGTCGATCATTTGGCTAAAATTTTAGCAAATCCGGTAAAATAGCGCGGCTGCGGGCGTAGTATAACGGCTATTATGCGAGCTTCCCAAGCTCGAGACGCGGGTTCGACTCCCGTCGCTCGCTCCAGCCTTCGCCTTTCGGGCTACGGCTGGCTTCGCCACTTGCTCCCGTCGTTCAACGGATAGGACTCAAGTTTCAGGAACTTGTGATGCAGGTTCGATTCCGGCCGGGAGCACCAAAAAATTTAATTTAAAATCATGATAAACGAAATCAAAGAAAAATTACAAAAGTTAATCGAAGAAAAAGCGACGAAAAACTGGAATGAAAGAGATGTTGTTTATTATTTGGCTGAAGCCCGAAAAATGATGGAACAAAAGCCGACGCGAAATTACCCTGAATTAAAATTTCTCTGTAATTGGGCATTACATTTCAAAAAAGATCGAAATAAAAATCAGTCCGATTCAGAAATTGCGCGCTATTTATCAAATCTTCAAAACCAAGCAGAGTTTAAAATTTTTATTTCAAAAGTTGTTTTAGATTTTTTAAAAAAAGAAGATATTAAAAGTGATTTAATATTGAGTGATTCATTTTATAAATCTTTATTTGGGGTTTTATATGAACAAGAAGTTGAAGTTATTGTTATCGAAAAGATAACCACATTTTCTTGTTCAGAAGATGGAATGATTTCGAGATGAAAAACAGAAACATTAAAAAAGCGTGTCTCCTCGCCGACGAAATTCTCGCGGAAGTCGTCGCAAATTTGCGATTCGGAAAAAGTGAAATCACCGTCGCGCGCGAGATTCGAAAATTGATCAAAGTGAAAAAAGCCGAGCTGGCTTTCCCATCGATCATCGCATTTGGACGGAATTCCGCAACACCGCATCACAAACCGACCGCGCGGAAACTGAAACGCGGAGATATCATAAAAATAGACCTCGGAACGAAAGTTGGTGGTTTTTGCAGTGATCTCACTCGAACTTTTTTCACAGCCAAACCGACTGACTTTCAGAAAAAAATTTACCAAACTGTTTTGGCAGCGCAGAAAATCGGCATCGCGAAAACACGAGCGGGAGTCTCGGGCAAAAGTTTGGATGGATTTGCGCGCAATTTTTTGGCACGAAAGGGTTTCGCGAAAAACTTCATTCACTCGCTCGGCCACGGACTCGGCCGAAAAATCCACCAAAATCCGAAAGTCGGCCCGAAGTCGCGATCGATTTTGAAAATCGGCGATGCGATCACGATCGAACCAGGTCTATATTTCAAAAATCGTTTTGGAATCCGAATTGAAGACACACTCGTCGTCGCGAAAAACGGCGCGGAAGTTTTGACGAAATATCCGAAAAAATTGAGGGTTTTGAAAATTTGAATCGAAAGCGACATTCACGAATGTCGCCTGCTAAAATGTCGCGGTGAAAAAACAGCCTAAAATCGCGGTGATTCAATTCCCCGGCTCGAACTGCGAGCTCGAAACCGCGCGCGCGGTCGAGCGCAACGGAATGTCCGCGGAGCATTTTCGGTGGAACGAAAAAAAGTCGCTCGCGAGTTTCGACGGCGCGATTTTGGTCGGCGGATTCAGCTACGAAGATCGCGGGCGGAGCGGACTGATCGCGTCGAAAGATCCACTTTTGAAAGAAGTTTTTAATTTGGCGAAACGCGGCGGAGTCGTCCTCGGCATCTGCAACGGCGCGCAAATTTTGGTCGAAACCGGACTCGTGCCGAATTTCGAATTCGGTAAATCGGTGCTCGCGCTCACCCGCAATCGCCGGGTGAAAAATAGTGAAGTCGTCGGCGAAAATTTTTTCAACGAGTGGATTTTCGTTCGTCCACAACGCGAACGCGCGAACGCGTTTAATCAATTCAACGAGAATGTTTTGCGCATTCCGATCGCGCATGCGGAGGGTCGCTTTTTTTCGAATGACGCGGACACGATCGCGAAAATCGTCGACGAAAATTTGAATGCTTTTGTGTACTGCGATGCGAATGGCGAAATTCGTCCGGAGTTTCCGACAAATCCGAACGGCTCGATTTTGAATCTCGCGGGCGTGACGAATTCCGCGGGAAATGTAATGGCACTGATGCCGCATCCGGAACGAACCGCCGTCGGCGATCCGATTTTTCAGTCGATGCGAAAATGGATCGCGGGCGAGGTCGCGAAACCAGCCGCGAAAAAAATTAATTTCAAAAAACCGCTTTCAAAAATCGCACCCGCGGAAAAACGCACGGTCGAGTTTTTTGTGAAATTGAAAATCACGGACAACGAGGCACTGTCGGTCGGTCGCGCCGCCGGAGTGAATTTGGAAAAATTCAAATATTTCGCGTTCGATTTCGCTAGCGGGAAACCCGAACTCGAAAAAATCATCCGCGGCGGATCGCTTTTAAACACGGAAAAAGAAGCTGTTTTTGTGAAGTTCGGCGGGAAAATTTTGCAATTTTCGAAAGATAACGGACTCGTCACGGCGCAGTTCAAATTGCCCGCGAACCGAATCCTCGCGCGGGAAAACGAAACGAGTCTCGATGAATCGCGCGCAGCGAGTTTGAATCAGCAGCTCGGCGGAAATTTGGTACACAATTTCGCGAGTGGAATTTTGTGGGGCACGAATGACGCAAAATCGAAATTCGAAAAAGCGATCGCGGGGAATTTTTTCCACCACCCCGCGGCGATGAATTTGAGCAAAATTTAAAATGTGCGGAATTTTTAGCTATCTCGGCAACCGCGAAAACGCCGGCAAAATCGTCGTCGACGGTTTGAAAAAATTGGAATATCGCGGCTACGATTCGTTCGGTTTCGCGGAAAAAGTCGGCGCGGGAATTCGCGTCGTGAAACGCGTCGGGAAGATTTCGGAATTCCGCGCGACCGCGAAAACTTTCGCGAAAACGAATCTCGCCTTCGGGCACACGCGCTGGGCGACGCATGGCAAAGTGAACAAAGTTAACGCGCATCCGCACATTTCGGCGGATGGAAAAGTCGTCGTCGTGCACAACGGCATCGTCGAAAATTACGAAGTTCTGCGGAAAATGCTGCAAAAAAAGGGTGTGAAATTCGTGAGCGAAACAGATACCGAAGTGATTCCGAATTTGATCGCGGATTTTTTGAAACGGAATTCGCCGCGGGAAGCGATTCGAAAAACCGCAGAAAAACTGGACGGGCGCTTCGCTTTCGTCGCGGCGATCGCCGGGGAGGAAAAACTTTTTGCCGCACGCAACGGCAGTCCGCTGATTCTCGGAATTGAAAAATTCTATCCGCCTTCGCTAAAGCTTCGGCGGACAAGTCCCAAATCTGACGACCGTCTTTTGGAAAAGGCTGACGGAAGCGCGTTTTTCATCGCGAGCGATGTCCCCGCCTTTTTGAATTTCACCCGCGATGTCGTTTATCTCGACGACGGCGAGCTGGTCGAGATCGAAGAATCGCCGAAACGCGATCATTTTCACGCGCACTTTTGCAAAATCGCGGACGGCAAACCGGTGAAAAAACGCGTCATTTCGATCGATTTGAAATCGAGCCGCGCCGAAAAAGGCGACTTCGCGCACTTCATGTTGAAAGAAATTTTCGAGCAAAAAGAGACGATCGCCCGCGCGCTGAATCAAGATGAAAAAGCCATCGAGCGCGTCGCGGATTTGATTCACAAAAGCTACGGCACTTTTTTCATCGGCTGCGGGACAGCCGGAAAAGTGTGCGCGACCGCTGAATATCTTTTCGCGAAAATCGCGCGCCGCCACGTGAATGTGATTTTCGGGAGTGAATTCGACACGCAGGAAGCATTTTTGACCGACCGGACATTGCTAATTTCCGTGTCACAGTCCGGCGAAACCGCGGATATTTTGGAGGCGTACAAAATCGCGAAAAAGAAAAAAGTGAAAACCGTCGGCGTCGTGAATGTCGCGGGCAGCTCCGTCGCGCGGCAGTCGGACGTGGTTTTGCCGGTAAATGCGGGTGTCGAAAAAGCCGTCGCCTCGACGAAAGCGACGACCGCGCAACTCGCGATCCTGACTTTGCTCGCTTTCGCCGTCGCGGGAAAACTCGAAGAAGGCAAAAAACTTTTGGCGGAAACCGCGAGCGCGATCAACGATTTTTTGAATCCGCGCTACTCGCGACACCTCGCCGAGATCGCGGAAAAAATTAAAAAAGTCGAGTCGCTGTACATCATTGGCAAAGGCGCGGACTACCCGATGGCGCTCGAAGCCGCGATCAAATTGCAGGAAGTGAGCTACATCCACGCCGAGGGTTTC
>JAZDNQ010000065.1:0-2679 GCA_043799575.1 Patescibacteria group bacterium
TTTCCGAAATCGCGGCAGCGATTGGTTCACAAAATTTGATTCTCGCGATCGATGCTAAGTCGGTTCGCAGTTCGCAGTTCGCAGCCTTGCCTACCGGCAGGCAGGTTCGCAATTGGAATGTTTTTACTCATGGTGGGAGAAAAGATTCAGGCTTGGATGTTTTGGAGTGGGTGAAGCAGGGGGAAAAATTGGGAGCGGGTGAAATCTTGCTCACCTCGATGGATACCGACGGAACGAAAAAAGGTTTCGATATTCCGCTGACTGCCGCCGTTTCCGAGGCAGTCAAAATCCCAATCATCGCCAGCGGGGGGGCGGGTTCGGCGAAACATTTTCTCGAGGTCTTTCAAAAAACTTCGGCGGATGCAGCTCTGGCGGCCTCGATTTTTCACTTCAAGGAAACTTCAATCGGAGCAATCAAAAAATTTCTCGCGGAAAATAAAATTCCAGTTAGAATTATGGTATGAATAAAATTGAACTCGATTTCGAAAAAACGGACGGGCTGATTCCGGCGGTTGTTCAGGATTCAAAAACCGGAGAAATCTTGATGCTCGCTTTCCAAAATCCGGAAGCTTATCAAAAAACTTTGGCAACGGGCGAGGTTTATTTTTGGTCGCGCTCTCGTCAGAAATTATGGAAAAAAGGGGAGACGAGCGGAAACGTTTTCAAGGTGGTGGAAGTTGTCACTGATTGCGATGAGGATTCAGTTTTGATCAAGATTGAGCACGATGAAAAACTGAAGGCTTGTCACACTGGTAAGCGAAGTTGTTTTTTTAAAAAGATTTTGTGACAGAAGCTGAAAGAATTTTGGCGAAAAAACTTTTCGGTGTTTTCGAAAAATTGCGCGATGGTAATTTCCCGAATTCCGGGACTGCTAAAATCCTCCGCAAAGAAAATTCCGAATTTTTCCGCAAAAGAGCGACGGAAGAATTTGCCGAGCTGGCCGGTGTCGTCGATGGCAATCACCGCCACTCCGACGATTTCGAAAAAGATTTTCTCCTTGAGTCATCGCAAGTTTTTTATTGGTTAGCTTTGGCGGCGATTGTCGGGGAGAAAAGTTTCGGGGAATTTGAGAAAATGTTCGCCCCCGAAATTTCCCGTCTCGAAAAGCTGCACACTGAAAATAAAATTCCGATCGCAAAAGTCTTCGAAAAAGATTTGACCAAATGTCAGCAGAAAAACTATTTGTGAGCTTCCCAAAATTTCGAGACCGAACGGCTCTCGTGGACGCCGCGAATTGTTTTAGCAAGGAGATCAGCAATCGATAAGATTTTTACATTTTTTAGTTTTCCAAAGTTTTGGGAAATCGAATCGGTGAAAATAATTTCCTCGAATTTTGCCGTCGCTAGTTTCGCGAGCGCGTCGCCAGACAGGACTGCATGGGTGGCGGCAAGAAAAACTTTCGTCGCTCCGTTTTCCCGCAAAGCTTCTGCCGCCGCCGCGACCGAACCAGCGGTATCAACAAGGTCGTCGAAAAGAATTGCAGTTTTCCCAGCGACTTCGCCGACAACTTTTTGAATCTCGGCCCGATTGTGGGCGGGTCGTAATTTATGAAGAATCGCCAATGAGGCTCCCAAAAGTTTCGCCAGCTTGTCGGCGTTCTTGGCGCCTCCCGAATCGGGTGAAACTACCACTAGATTTTTCAGATGTTTCTTTTCAAAATAATCGAGAAAAAGTTTCTTGGCAGTGAGGTTGTCGACCGGTTTTTCGAAAAAGGCTTGTGTCTGGTCGGAGTGGAGATCAAGAGTGATGATGTGTTTTGCGCCCGCACATTCGATCAAATTCGCGACGAGTTTGGCTGAAATCGGTTCGCGCGAATCGGTAATCTTGTCCTGTCTGGCGTAGCCGAAATGAGGGATGACGACATGAATATATTTGGCGAGACTGCGCTTCAGCGCGTCAATGATCAAGAATAGCTCCATCAAATCTTCGTCCACATTTTGAGTCGCGCTTGAAATCACGAAGCAGTTGCAACCCCGGACGCTTTCTCCGATTTGCACATATTTTTCTCCGCAGGAGAATTTCTTAGTGAGGAGTTTGCCTTCCGGCACTCCGGCTTTTGACAAATTTTCTTCCCCAAATCTCGCGAGGAAGTGGTGGAAAAGATTTTGAGAAATTTGAGGTCGGATTTCATTGTGACAGAATTTTAGCAAAAAAAAGCCCCGCCGCGAAGCGAGGCTTTTAGTTTTTTTGAAAGATGAAACTAGGCGTTGGCTTCGCCGGTTGCCGAGACCATGTCCACGAGGGCATTTATGAGGACAGAAGCAAGCAGAATCACGACAATACCAATCGCTGCGTACATAATAAGCTTTTTCGCTTTGTTGATGTTCTCGTCATTACCAGCCGAAGTGATGTAAAGGAAACCACCATAAATCAAAAATCCGGTAGCGATCAAGCCGAGAAAGAGCAACACCCAGTTAATCATGCTTAAAACCAAAGTTCTCAACCCGGCGTTACAAAGACCTTGATCAATTTGCCATTGGGTGCAGGTCTGGGTGATGTCGTCGGCGTAAGTGACTGGAGCTGAAATCGCCAAAGCAGAGACACCGCAAAGGGCGACCAGACTTAAAGCGAGAGCTTTCATTTTGGTGGACATTTTGGGAGGGGTTAAAGTTAATTCGCAGAGAATTTTAACCAAAAGGAAGGCGAAAGCAAAATTTTTATTTTTAATTTCGTTCTAAA
>JAZDNQ010000015.1:0-15656 GCA_043799575.1 Patescibacteria group bacterium
CCAAATTCCCGAGTCCGTTCGCGAGCTGCGAATTGTAAACTTCTTCAAAACGCGTTTTCGAAAAATCGCCGTCCTGTCCGTTCGGAATTTCGGCGAGCAAATAAAATCGGAGCGCGTCGCTTCCCCACTCGGCGGAAAACTCGAACGGGTCAACGACATTGCCAAGACTCTTCGACATTTTCTGATTTTCCGAAGTGATGAAACCGTGAATGTAAATTTTGTCCGGCAGCGGCAGATCCGCGGCGAGCAACATTCCGAGCCAAATCCCGGCGTGAAAGCGGACGATGTCTTTGCCGATGATGTGAATTTTTTCGGAAGCGAGCCACCATTTTTGAAACTCTGCACCTTCATTTTCAAAATCGATCGCGGAAATATAATTCGTCAGCGCGTCACACCACACGTACATAGTTTGCGAATCGTCGCCTGGTACGGGAATTCCCCATCGCAATTTTTCCGAACTCCGCGAAAACGAAACATCGTGCAGTCCGTCTTTCACGACATTGAGAAATTCTTTCGCGCGGAAGTGCGGCAGAATTTCGACTTTTTTCGATTCGAGCAATTCGAGAATTTGCTGCGAGAAATCCGACAACTTGAAGAAATAATTTTCTTCTTCGGTCTCTTCCAAATTTAAATTCGGGTGATTCGGACATTTGCCGTCGACGAGATCTTTTTCGCTTTTGAATTCCTCACAACCGGAACAATATTTCGCGGAGTATTTGCGTTTTTCTAATTTCCCCGCCACAGCGATTTTCTGCCAAAGTTTTTGCGCCGCCGGAAAATGTCGCGTCGAGTCGGAAGTGCGAATGAAGTCGTCGAAATCGAAGTCGAGCGCAGTTTTGAGATTTTGGAATTTTTGCGAATTTTGGTCGGTTAATTCGCACGGTGTTGTTTTCAGTTCCGCCGCGGTTTTTTGAATTTTGAGACCGTGCTCGTCTGTCCCAGTTTGCAGTCGAACTTGATAGCCGCGTTGTCTCAAAAATCGTGCGAGCGCGTCTGCCTCGATCGCCTCCATCGCAAAACCAACATGCGGCGCGGCATTCACGTATGGTAGCGAAGTCGTGATATAAAAACTTTTCATTTGCGAGATTTTACAACAAAAAAAGGCGCAGCCGCAGCCGCGTCTTTTTTCGATTTTGGAAAATTATTTTTTCATACCGAGCTTCCAAACTTTTTTGCCGAGCAACCAAAGCACTTTGAGGAAACCGAACGCGACGGCGAGATAGAGCAGCGCGGCCGCGGAGTAAAACACGAAGCTCACGAGTCGCACCGAGACGAATTGCGTCAGGTCGGTCAGATTGTTGACGAAATCGCGGAGCGCATTTTTCCAGCTTTCTGAAATCTGTTTCCAGTCGACGAATTTTTGTTCGTAAACCGATATGTTGAAAGTCGTATTTTTGATTTGGCGCAGCAAGTCTTCGCGGCTGCGCTGAACTTGTTCGATTTCTTGTGTGATCGAAATTTTGGTCTGCGCGAGCTGCTCAATCGAATTAATTTTGAGCGTAATGAGCTGAGTCAGATTCTCGACATCATGCGAATTAGTCGCGAGTCGCATCAAGTCCTCATAAGCTTTTTGCGCATCAGTCAAAGTCGACTCGGTCTGCTCCAATTTGTTTTGCAAAACTTTAAGCTGGTCGCTCGTCCCCTCGACCGATTTTTGAATTGTGTAAATATTCTGATTCAAATCCTCAGGATCGAGATCTTTCAAAATTTTCAGAATCTCGTCAGCACGCTCATTTGGCACTTCGAAAGTGAAATTGCAGCTCGAGTCGCTTTCACTCGAATTGGAAAAAACGATTTCCGGATCGGATTTGAGATTGAGAATCGTCGCACAAATTTTGGTTTTGTCGCTAGGCTGATAATTGGCCGAATAATTTTTAACTTCGTAATCTTCAGCCGTCGTATCAACTACTTCTCCGCTCGGTCCAGGAATCGGCGGCAGAATATTGCGCGAGGAAGAGACTGCCATTTTGGAATAACCAGCATCCATCGCCATCTCAGGCATCGCACCATACCCGCTGCTGTAATTCGAGGTGAAGGGTGAAACAATCGTGCGAAATGCGAACGAAACAATTCCTACGATGATCGCGAGTGCAACAATTCCCAAAACGAACACGCCTAAAATTTTGGCGATCGATCGGAACGACCAATCGAAGTTTTTGAAGAGATTCATCTTTTGTGGGTTAGTGGATTAATTTTGCCATTAAATTTTACGTGAGTTTTTCAAAAAAGTAACAATTTGCTTTTGGCTGGCAAGAGGAATAATTTGAGATTCAAACTTACGCCTTGAACTCAAAACATGGCGAGATCGCCTTGGTTGGTTACCCGTTCGATTGGAAAAATCCGATCGAGCCTACGAATGATGAGCTCATTCGGCAAAGTATTACTGCAAATTTTTTGAGTCCTGGACATTCTGAATTGTGCCGAATATTACATACGGAAATTCGGCAAACTCTCTTGGGTATTCCCGGACAAATTAAATTCGCCATTTCAAATGGATTCAACCCGCTTGCGATTCTAATTGAAGGCCGACCACAGATCAGTCAGTGCTATGCCAATGGAAATCAATACGGGATATTTGAAGATGCCGTGCTTAAATTTCATAAACAAACCCCTGAAGAAAGAATTGCTCAGATTGCTGGGCTAGTCAAAGCGGCCAATCGCAAAATCAAAGTTTTGCTTTGGGGAATTGAACACTCGGAAGCCACAAACTTCGCACAAGCTATGCGTGCCGAAGTTGCGTTTGCGTTTTTAAGCACGCCGAACATCGAAAGTCTGGCTGCTGAAATTATTAATTATTGCCAAACCCTGATTTGATTATTCCCACTCAATCGTCGCCGGCGGCTTCGAAGTGAGGTCGATAAAAACGTGTTCGACGCCGTCGAGTTTTTGTAATTTTTTGGTTACCGCTGACAAAAATGATTTCGGCAAATTTGCACAATTCGCAGTCATCGCTTCCTCGGAATTGATCGGCCGGAGAATAATCACCTCGCCGGATTTTTCGAAAATCGGCGCAAGCACGACAGGAAACTGCCAAACTTTGGAATAAAGTTTTTGCGTCGCAAGAATTTTATTCACGATCGCATCGGCTTCACGCGCGAGCTCGACGCGCGAATTCGTCAACTTCGCCGGAGTAGTCAAAAAAGTGCGAGGCGCTTTGCTCGAATCGAGACAAAGAATGACGCGGTTAATCTCGGAGAATTTATTGGCGATCCACGTCGCGATTTGGCTTAATTTTTCGATATCGCGGCTCGCGGTGAAAAGTGCGACCGGATGCGCGAAAGTGCGATTGTCACCCTGCACACCGACCGAGCGCAGCGGCAAAACTTTGCCGCGGATTTTCCATTTGCGATAAATCTCCGTCTCGATTTTGTTTGTTGCTTTCGGTTTTTCGGACTGGCCGCAGAGAATCCGAACTCCCAAACCCGGTCCGGGAAATGGATGTCGCTCGATCAAATTTTTCGGCAGTTTTAATTTCCGACCAACTTCACGCACTTCGTCTTTGTAAAGTTCCGCGAGCGGCTCGACGATCAAACCTTTTTCGATCATCTTTTCGATTTCTTCGACACGGTTGTGGTGCGTTTTGATTTTGTCGGAATTTTTCGTACCGGCCGACTCGATCGTGTCCGGATAAATCGTGCCCTGTCCGAGCAACCACTCACGCGGATTGAAACGCAGGCGTTTGAGAGCTTTTCTTTGAACTTTGAGAAATACGCGACCGATGACGCGGCGTTTGTCTTCCGGATCGATCATGTTGCGCAGCGCGGCGAGAAAATGTCCCGCCTCATTCACGATTTTGAGATTTTCGAAACCAGCTTTTTTCAAACTCTTCTGAACTTCGATCGCTTCGTCAGCGCGGAGCAAACCAGTGTCGATCATCAAACCAAAAACTCTTTTTTTACCAAGCGCTTTTTCGAGCAGCGCGAACGCGACAGTCGAATCGACACCGCCGGACACGAGCAGAAAAACTTTTTTCTTCCCGACCTGTTTTTTAATTTTGACGATTTCGTAGCGCACAAATTTGTCGAGACTCCAACTTTTTTTTGCTTTCGTCAGCGTGAGAAAGTTCGCAAGAATTTTTTCACCGAATTCAGTGTGGCGGACTTCGGGATGAAACTGGACACCGAAAATTTGCTTGGCGGAATTTTCGATCGCGGCGAATTCGCAGTCGTCGGTTGAGGCTACTTTCACGAATCCGTCCGGCAATTTTACGACTTCATCGCCGTGACTCATCCACGCTGTTGAATTTTTAGGAACAGCGGAAAATAATTTCGATTTGCTAGAAATTTTTAATTTCGCGGAACCGAACTCCCCGCCCGCCGCTTTTTTGACTTTGCCGCCGAGTGAATGCACGACGAACTGCAAACCGTAACAAATTCCGAGCAGCGGTTTTTTGATTTCGAAAATCGCCGGATCAACTTTGGGCGAATTTTTGTCGAAAACTGATTGCGGACCGCCCGAGAGAATCACACCTTTGTAATCTTTCAGCTCGGCAATCGGGTCGACGAGGTTTTGCGGGAGAATGATTTCGGCGAAAATCCCGGCGCGGCGAATACGATTCGCGATGAGATGGGCGTACTGCCCGCCGAAGTCGAGAACGGCGATTTTGTCCACGGCGGAAATTTTAGCATTTCAGGAAATTGAATTAAAATTGCGTCTCGATGATTGTCTTCGAAAACGCAACGAAAAGATACGGCAGCCGAGTCGTGCTTGATCGAGTGAATTGTGAAATCGGTGGCGGCGAATTCGTCTCAGTCGTCGGACCGAGCGGCGCGGGCAAAACGACTTTTGTGAATTTATTGACCGGCGCGATTCATCCTACCGAAGGCACTGTCTCGGTCGACAATTATCGGATCAATGAACTCGATGAGATTTCACGCGCACTGTATCTGCGCAAAGTCGGCGTGATTTTTCAAGATTACAAATTGCTGCCCAAAAAAACCGTCGCAGAAAATATCGCGTTCGCGCTCGAAGTTTGCGGCGATCCGAGTCATCTCATCAGAAAACGCGTCGACGAAGTGATCGAAATCGTCGGACTGACGCATCGCAAAAATGCTTTTCCTGCACAGCTCTCCGGCGGCGAATGTCAGCGAACCGCGCTCGCGCGCGCACTCGTCCACGAACCAGCTTTAATAATCGGCGACGAACCGACCGGCAATCTCGATCCCGACTCCGGCGCGGAAATCATCGACCTTTTGCTCGATATCAATAAAGCTGGCGCGACTGTCATCCTCGCGACGCACGATCGCGAAACCGTCGACCGAGTGAAAAAACGCGTGATTCGCATCGAGCGCGGCAAGCTAGTGAGCGATCTGCAGAAAGGCAAATATCACGCTGAATAATTTCGCAAAATGATTTTCAACAAGGCGCAAGTGAATTTGCTGGCTTTGTCTTTCGAAAAATCTAAAATCGAATCTTTTATGGAGCTCAATCCAAAACAAATCGCCGAACTAGAAAATGCGCTGCTCGCGGCGCGGAAAATTCTTTTGCTGACGCACAAAAATCCGGACGGCGACGCGCTCGGTTCGCTGCTCGCGCTTTACCAAGTTTTACTGAAAGCTGGTCGCGATGTCGTCGCGGCGTGCCACGACCCCGCGCCCGCTATTTTGAAATTTTTGCCCGAGTCGGAAAAAATCGCGACTGAATTCGACGCGCGCGAATTCGATTTGGTCATCGTCCTCGACTGCGGCGACCTGCACCAAACCGGATTCGACAAAACGAAATCCGAGCTTTTCGACGGCTCGCGAAAGTTGGTGAAAATCGACCATCATCCGGTCGCAAGCGAATTTGGCGAAATACAAATCGTGCATCCCGAATTTTGCGCGACGAGTTCGATTCTCACGAAAATTTTTGAGCTACTCGAAATTCCGATTTCGCCGGATGTCGCGACTTGTCTGCTTTGCGGAATCTCGACCGACACCGGCTCGTTTCGACATTCGAATACGAAACCGCAAACGCTGCGAATCGCGGCGCAACTTTTGCGCAAAGGCGCGAATAATTTTTTGATTGCGAAAAATCTTTATCAGTCAACGCCGCTCCCCGCGCTGAAACTTTGGGGCAGTGTTTTACAAAGTCTCCGGCAAACTAGTGAAGGCGTGACGCTCGCTGTCGCACAAAAAAAAGATTTCGAAGCGGCCGGTGCGCGCGATGAAGATCTCGCCGGCGTGGTTGATTATGTGAATGCCGTGCCAAATGCGAAGTTTTCGATTCTTTTAAGCGAGCGGAATGGAATGGTGAAAGCGAGTCTGCGAACTCTCGACGAAGCGACTGATGTCGCCGCAATCGCGGCAAAATTCGGCGGCGGTGGACATGTGAAAGCGGCGGGTTTCGCCGTCCCGGGAAGATTGGAAAAAGAAGTGCGCTGGAGAGTTGTCCCAACCCAAGAAAAATAATTTTCCGAATTAGCGCTTTACTCAAGATTTTTTAATTGCCCATCCCGGCAAAGTGTCTAAAGCTTCAAGGAATTCTTTTGTTGACATATTTTTCAGACCATTTATTCCACCAACCGCCTTCAAAAATCTAGGTATTGCATTAGCGCTAATCGAACCAAGTAGCCCAATTCTAGTTATTGGAATTTGCATTATCTGATCTATATTTCCTACATGTGCAAGGAGCATAGTAATCTGATTAAAATCATAAGCACCTAAATACCATATCAGATCAGGAGAAAGACTTTTTAGCCTTTCGGCATTGCCTACATTGACCAAAAGACATTGCAAAACATTGGGATCGTAATTTTTAAATTGGGTAAGTTCTTTTGTGGTCAAACCTTTGATTTTCTGCTGACTAAAAACATGAATCTGAACTGGCGCAAGCCCTGCTTTCCAAAAACCTTTGGAAAGCAAAACTGGACTTTTTAAAAGAGCGCCAAGCAGATAACGAAAATTCTGTCTAAATTCTGCTCGCTCTCGTTCAGGATTGCTTTGGGTTTCAACCATTAAATAAAAATAAGCTCTGATTTTATCAGGTAAATATTTTTTGTCAAATTATTTTATCTCTTCACTCGAAACTTCACATTTTCGGCCAACTCGGGAATCGTCCGCGCCCAAAACGGCCAGCTCGAAATAATCGCGTTGCTGACTTCCGGCAGATTGCGAATGTAGGCCTCAGCTTCATCAACCGTGCGCCCGAGAATGCGCGCGCGGATTTTGGAAATCAGCTGCACACCAGCATCAGTTTGATCGGAAATATCGTATTCCTCGACGCCATCAATCGTGACCGCCGCTTTGATCCGACCGTTTTTGAAATCGGTATCCTCCAAATCAATCGCAGCGTTGTCAAAATTAATTTTGACCAAAGACTTTTGCGGATGAACTTTGGTCTCGAGCTGCTCGAAAAGCAGCGCGCGCAAATCGTCCGCTTCGTACGCGATCGCGTGGACGCGCGCGGTCACCCCGACCGCGAAATCATCTTGCTGTACATTTTCGAGATTGGCCGGAACATTGATCGCGAGCACCTCGACCGTGATCGCTCTCGGATCATCGAGCAAAGTCAGCGTCCGATTTTCGAGCTGATTTTTTTGGTCAATCAAATTTTGTAATTCACTTTTGGCAAGCTTCACGACCTCGCTCGCGACCGTCGCTTGGACATTTTCGAGATCGTCTTTGGCGATGAACTTCGTGATTTTGGTCACTCCGCCAGTGAAAGTTTTTTCGGATTCGCCCCAAAAAAGCGAAGGTGAAAGTGAAGGAATCGCAGGAAAAACAAAAAAGGTCGGCACGAGATTACCGCGATCGCCGATAAAATTACCTTCGCATCTTTCCGGCTCGTTGATGCAGTCGCATTTTTGGTCGTCGGTTTCGCAGGCTTCGACTTCGACGACCGTCGAACCGTATTCACCGCCGACTGCCGCCGGAATCGTCACCGCTTTTTTGGTTTTGAAAATTAAACCCTCGGGCGAACGCAACCGCGACGGCACAAGAAATTTATCTTTGTTCGAGCGATTGAAAAGTGTGACCTCACCACGCGAGGATTGCCCATCGAAAATTTGCCCGGTCGCGCCAATCCGAATGTCTTGTTTGAAATCAAGATTGAGAAATTCAGAAGCGACAGTGTGCGTCCCGGAAACTTGTGAGCCAGAACTCGCACGATTCGTAAAACTGACATTCACAACTTTGGAAAGCGGATCGGCGCGCGGTGTCACATAAATCGTCGCCGTCGGGACAGCGATGTACACGATGAAAAAGAGCAGTGCAACACCACCAGTCAGCAGCCCGAACAAAATTCGGCGACTCGGCGCGCGAACAATCAAGGCTGAATGTCCATCGTCCGCAAATTCTTCGACCGAAGCCGCACCGGAAATGCGTTTCCAAACTTTTTTCGCACCGCCGGCGAAGTCAATATTCGCGAGCGGAATGTCCTCTCGATTTAGTTTTTGCAGCTTCGGAAAAACTTTGGAAGCCAGCTCGATGATTTTGAACTTGCGACGGGAAATTTTCGGCGTCTCCGTCGCGGGTAAATTTTTCAGCTCAGATTTTTTCGCATGCAAATTTTCCATGACTGCCAAACCCGCTTCAGCGGCGAGCGCACGACCAGCTTCGTCTTTCGTCACGATGGTGAGAGTTTTGCCCGCGTGCTCGGATTTGAAACGGAGAATTTTGAGACTGACTAAACTTTGCAAAATCTGCGCCCGCGCCGGGATAATGAGCGCGATATTTTTTTCGTGCGATTTGCGAATCTGCGCAAAAATCGTGGTCACCTCATCATCGAGGTCGACATAAATCGGTTCGAATTTTGTTTCAAAAACTCCCACGGCCGGCCTATTTTAGCGGAAGCAAAAAAGAAATGAAGCTCAAAGCTTACGCAGCGCTTTCACCCCACTCGAAGTTTGAATCCGGATTTTGGAAGCGGTAGGATCAGTCGTCTCAACAAGCAGAAGACCATAAACTGTCCCATTTTTGAAAACGCGTAGCGGCGAAGTCGCGACTCCCGGCTCGGCCGCAATTTTAATAACCTCGTTGCCATCGTAAATCCGTAGGCCGATATCGAGATAGCACGAATCGCTCGGGGCGGAGAAAAATCTGCCGAGATAGCTTTTTGTGCCGGTGTAAGTCACCGCATCGCAGGAAAAAATTTTGAGCGTGCCACCGTTGGTAGTGACATTGCCACCACCGCGCGTATCAATAGCCCCGGAAACTGTGATTGAACTGCCCTTGAGTAAAACTCCACCACCGGCACCAGCTGCACCCGTCGCACCAGCTCCACCCGACATACAGTAAACACTGACTCCTGTCCCACCAGTAACTCCCAAGCTCGTACCGGAAATAGCAGCTGACCCGCCTTTGCCTCCGGTCGAGGGAACATCGGTCGCAGCGTTGGCATTCATACCGAGGCTGCCGTTGCCAGTCAACCCAGTTACACCTTTAGTTTTGATACTGCCACTTACGACCAGTGAATTGTCAGCATTTATTTTGACCAAACCGCCGCCGCTGTTACCTGCGCCACCACCGCCGCCAGAACCACCGACCCCACCGTAACTGCAGCCACCACCACAATAACAGCCCTCAACATTTCCACGTCCACCACCACCACCGCCACCACCGCCACCACCGCCACCCATCAAAATACTTTCGTCCGTGGAAGTGTCCCCATTAATTGACGAACCGGCGTACCCGCCTATTGCACCGATCGAACCCGGCAAACCTTGTCCTGCTGGATAAGAGTACGATCCGCCCACGCCACCAAATCCGCCAAAAGATCCACCACCACGGCCACCCTGTCCGCCCGAACCGATCGTCCATTCAACTCCATCTATACAATCACCACCATCATTACCTTGCGCTCCGCCAAATAAACCAGAACCACCAACTCCGCCGGAGTCGGGAAATGTCCCAACTACCGGCCAATATCCTCCACCTGATGCACCACCACCGCCGCCGCCACCACCACCATAACCAGCACCAGTAGCATCAATCGTACCGACAATATCGACATCGTTGGCATCCACTTCGAATGCACCGTAATTTGTTCCGTCGTATTTTTTGACCGAAGCGGTCACGCCAGAATTAATTTTGAATTTTCCGATATTGGTGTGAGTTCCAGCGACTATGCATGATGATTCAACTGTCCAGTCGTCTCCACCATGGTCATATCCATCCAGCGCTGCACATGAAGAATAAAACCTTCCGACAAGGTTACTCTTGATATTGTCAGATATTTTGTAGCCTTCCGAATAAAATACTTTCAAAGTCCCACCAGTCGTCTTTCCATTACCCAAGGATGAAATTCCATCATCCTTAGCTATGTTGATGTACTTGCCCTTGAGCAAGATTCCTCCGCCAGCGCCATAGCCTCCCAGATTGTATCTGTTAATCTGGTCACTGAGAATATTGCCAGTGATATCCATTTTTCCATTGGAATAAAGTTTTATTATTCCGCCGCCGGAACCGCCAGAACCACCATTTGATCCACACCGATTGGGACATTCTGCTGACCCAGCCTGGCCGCCGCCGCCTCCGCCGCCGGACCCCATTCTCAGGCTCTCATCTGTCGTAGTGTCGCAGACTGAGGTAGCACCACCGCAATAAGATGCTGAAGAAGCTGCTGTCCCCTTATTGCAGCACGTCGAACCGCCGCCAGCACCGGCGTAACCTCGGTAGTCTCCCTGTCCGGTCACCCCATTCAATCCAGGGCCACAAGAACCGCCAGTGCATCCACCACCACCACCACCGGAACCACCAGCATAACCTGATCCGGAAGCGCTAAGCGTGCCAGAGATGGAGATGTTCTCGGCACTGATAGTCACACTGCCATAGCTAGAGCCATTGTAAGGCTGGACGTAAACATTTCCTGTAATCGTAAAGTTGCCAACATTCGTATGATTGCCGGCAATCATGGTGCCATTGGTAGGCGTCCAGTCCGCCCCGCCATGATCGCCGCCGTCGAGATTCGACCAAGCGAGAGCGACATTAAAACAACTACAAACCGCGAGAAAAATTATGCCGAGAAAAAATTTTTTGCACATGAAAAACACGGCAAATTACAGATCGGTCCTCAACCAAATTTGCCCGACCTGAGGGCTAGCCGGATCAGAAGTGCGTGCCTCAATCAAAAAATTCGCCGAAATGTTGCCGTCGCCGGGATCGGAAGCGGGTGGATCACCCGGTGACCAGGTCGTAAAAGCCGCAAGCGTGATCGCAGCGATTACAAGCAAAATCGCGAAAACAATTCCGCTTGATGAGACCAATCTTTTCACCAAAGAGGTTTTTTTGTGAGTCATTTTGAAGAGGTGAGTGCAGTTAAATTATAGCAAATTAATTTTGAATTAGCTTCACCGATTTGCGCAAAATCGAGGAGAGTAGGCTTTCTTCCCCGGCTAGCGCGATCCCGAGATTCGCAAGCGCGAGCGGCGTGACATCCTGCACCGTGCGAATCAGTCCAGTTTGATCGGTGAAATTCGTGATGTCGTCGGGACAGAGAAATTTCACGATGGGCTTACCGCGAAAAGGTAAATTTTCGGCGAACTTCGGATCGGTGAGAATTTTTTTGATCTCGGGAAGTTTCGATCCGCCGCCACAGAGCAGAATTTTCTGCGGCAATTCCGCATCACCGATCATCTCGGCGAGCGCGACTTCGACTCCCGCCGACCACACATCGATATCTCCCGCGAGGGCATTAGCGACAATTTTTTGTTTGCGCTCAGAAAGTTTGTTGTGCGCGTAATCCAGTTTCAATTGCTCGGCTTCATCATGTGAAACATTCAAAGTGTGACCAATACGTTTCGTGAAAGTCCGCCCACCGACCGCGAACATTTTGGTAGTCAAATCTCCCCCGCCGCGTAGCAGCGCGAGGTCGGTCGTCCCGCCACCGACGTCGATAAAAATCGCGGACAGATCTTCGTCTGGCAGCGCACGCGCGACGGCGAACGGCTCGGCCGCGATCGTGAGCAAGTCTAATTCCAATTCGGCAGCGATAGTTTGTAGCGCACCGAAGTGGACAAGCGGCGCGAAGGAATTGAAAACCGAAAGCGAAACTTCGCTGCCCTGAAAACCGATCGGATTTGGCGAACGCTGTCCGTCGATTTTGGAATCGATGATTGCGGCGTTGACTAATTTCACATCGATCTCGCGGTGGCCAGTATCGCGGGACAATTCCCGGCGAACTTTGTCGAAAGCTCTTGATTGCACTCTTTGAACAATTGCCCGCAATTCCGGCATTTCGATACGGACCTGCGGATTTTCACGGGAATACGAAATCGTCGTTGTCGCGCCGCGAACTAATTCGCCCGCGATTCCCATCACGGCTTGCTCGGGCTGAACGCCCGCCTGTTTCGCAGCTTGGTCAATCGCCTGTCCGCAGGCTTCGGACACACCCGCAATATTCGCGACTGTCCCTGCTGCCATGTCGCCGAGCTTTTGGCGAATTTTGGAATAACCGATGACAAAGCCGTGATTTTCTTCGATACGATAAATGAGCGCTTTCACAAATTCTCCACCGATGTCGAGCGCGAGGACGACCTGATCGGTCTCCTGTGCGCGCGGACGAAAGCGGGAAAAAAATTTGCGAAACATCTGCGGCGAGAATTTTAGCTGGTTGGTTGGAAATTCCGAAATAAAAATAAAAACCCCAACCGAAGTCAGGGTTTTTAATCGCGGGGTAACGCGCTCTATCGGTCGCGGGTGGCAAAAAATGCCGAGTTGCAACTGAGAGCTTGGTGCGCTCCTTCCGCAAAGGAAGGTGTTCTCCTCCCGAAAATACTTTGCCTCGCTTGCGTGGTTAGAGTCTCACGCCGACTACTTTCTGTTTTTGTTTTCGGGGTAGCAAATTTTAGGTTCGCTGTTTGTTTGAAAACGCTATTTGAAAGCGTGTTTTTTGGGTGGAGTGGTGATTTGGGCCAGCTCCATCGCGAAGCAAAATAGCCGAAGCCATTTTGATGCGGCCAAGATTTATTTTGAATCTTGCCGTTCGAATCAGGTTGAGATTTGAAGGAAACATCGCTTTCCGATTTCTCAATGTTTCATATCAGTGTAATCGCACTCTCATGAATGGTCAAGCAAAGATGACTTGTCGAAGCAGAAAAGTAATTGTATAAAATATTTGTTCGACAATTTTTCAGCTTAAAAAAGCCATTTTTATTTTGGCAAAAAGTCCCCAAAATCAACCTGTTTTGCTTGTTTGCTAAAATTTCAGTCATCTTGAAATTCAATAAATCTTTTCGCGTGGCAGTCCTCGCCTCGACCAACGGGACGGATTTTGGCGCGATGTTGGCCGAAAAAGCGGCTGGAAAATTGAAAGGCGTCGAATTTGTCGGTCTCGTTGCGAACAAAAATTGCGGAGCGGTCGAACGCGCGGAAGCCGCCGGAGTGCCGACTTTCGTGCTCGATGGGAAGTCGCCGAATTTTCACGCCGAACTTTTGACGACGGTGCAAAATCTCGCACCGGATTTGATTTGTATGGTCGGCTGGATGAAATTTTTGCAGCCGGATTTTTGCGCGGCTTTCGAAAATAAGATTTTGAATGTCCATCCTTCCCTCCTTCCGAAATTCGCAGGCAAAATGGATGGCAGCGTGCACGAGGAAGTTTTGGCTGCGGGCGAAAAAGAATCCGGAATGACAATTCATCTCGCGACCGCCGAGGTCGACGCCGGGCCGATTATTTGCCAAAAGTCAGTGGAAATCGCGGACGACGAAACGGTCGAGTCACTGCGCGCGAAAGTTCAGGAACTCGAAAAGAAATGGTATCCCGAAGTGATCAGATGGTTCAGAGATGGAAAAATCTATTTCTAAAATAAAAGAATCTGCTTCAGAGAAATAATCAGCTTGAACGAAGTTCCGAGCGAAGCCGAGGGGCGAAGTGATCAGATGGTTCAGAGATGGAAAAATCTATTTTTGATTTTGCGCGAAACGCAATTCCATCTCAGCCAACTTTTCCGCAACCGCGGGAGAGTTTTTGAGTTGCGGATCGTCCGCCAAAAGTTTTTGTCCCGCGTCGCGCGAGCGTTTGATCAAATCGTGGTCGGTCAATTTCGCAATTTTCAAATCCGGAATGCCCGACTGCCGCACGCCGAAAACTTCGCCCGGACCGCGATTCTCCAAATCGATTTTCGCTAAATCGAAACCATTCGAATTTTTCTCGATCGCCGCCAAACGATTTTTGGCTTCGTCAGAATCCGATTCGGAAAAAAGAAAACAATAACTTTGGGCCGAACCGCGACCGACACGACCGCGCAATTGGTGAAGTTGAGCCAAACCAAATAGCTCCGCCGCTTCGATCAACATAATCGTCGCATTCGGAATATCGATACCGACTTCGATCACGGTGGTGGCAACCAGAATCTGCGTCTCCCCTTCCGCGAATTTTTGCATCGCAAAATCTTTTTCTCGCGGGCGCAGTCGCCCGTGCAACAGTCCGAGCTGCAACTTCGGAAAAACTTTTTTTTGCAATCGCTCGAATTCTTTTTTTGCCGATTTAACTTCGAGGACTTCCGATTCTTCGATCAGCGGACAGACGATGAAAACTTGTCGACCTTTTTGCACTTCGCTTTCAATCCATCTTTCCGCTTCGACTCTTTTATTTTTCGGCACGATTTTGGTAATCGGCGGAATCCGTCCCGGCGGAAGTTCGTCAAGGATCGAAACATCTTGATCGCCAAAAATTGTGAGCGCGAGCGTACGCGGAATCGGCGTCGCGGTGAGCGAAAGAATGTGCGGCGTCGAATCTTTGCGCATCAGCGATCGCTGCTCGACACCGAAACGGTGCTGCTCGTCGATCACGACCAAACCCAATTTTTGAAAATCAATTTTGGATTCGAGCAGCGCGTGCGTCCCAACGACCAAATCCAATTCACCGGATTTTAATTTTGCGGCGATTATTTTTTTCTGCGCAGCCGGAGTCGAACCAGTCAGCAGCTCGCCGCGAATTCCGAGCGGATGAAGAATTTTGAGAAAGTTGCGGAAGTGCTGCGCCGCGAGAATTTCCGTCGGCGCGAGTAGCGCTGCTTGGCAATTATTTTTCGTCGCGAGAAAAATCGCGAGCGCGGCGACGATCGTTTTGCCCGAGCCGACATCGCCCTCGAGTAAGCGATTCATCGGTAAATCTTTTTGCAAATCGTGAATGATTTCGACGCTCGCTTTTTTTTGCGCCGCGGTAAATCGGAATGGAAGAGTCGTCGCGAACTCGGCAAATAATTTTGGATCGGCGGAAATTTTGGGCGCAGTTCCGGCAGCTCCGATTTGCCAATCCAGTTTTCTTCGGAGCGCAGCAAGTTGGAGTAAAAATAATTCTTCGAACGCGAGTGACTCACGCGCTTTTTCCAATTGCGCGAACGAATCGGGAAAATGAATTTGCCGGATCGCCTCCCCACGCGCGAGCAAATTTTCTTTTTGCAAAATTTCGGCCGGGAGAATTTCGAGCAACTGCGAAGAGTAATCGAGCAGCGGAAAAATTTTTTCGCGCAGCCACTTCGAGTTGATCAGTTTTCCGTGACTGCGATAAACCGGGACGATCCGTCCCGCGTGAATCATCTCGTCGGAAATTTTTTCGAATGTTCCGCCAATGAGGCTCCGCGCACCGCGCACGCCAATTTGAATTTTGCCAGAGATCGCAATCGCGTCGCCGTTACGAAGAACGCGCGTGACGAAAGTTTGATTGAACCAAGTCAAATTAATTTCGCCGTCCGCAGTAATTAATTTCGCGGAAATCACGACGCGGCCGCGCGGCGT
>JAZDNQ010000018.1:0-12907 GCA_043799575.1 Patescibacteria group bacterium
GTGGAAGAAGGTAAACATTCGACTTTGCTGAAAAAAGAGGGCGGAATGTACCGAAAATTATTTGAGCTGCAGGCAGGTGGTTTTATCGGCGAATAAATTTATCGTTCACATAGCGCAGATGTAGGGACGGGTTTCAAACCCGTCCCTACTGATTCAAATTTAATAAGTCTTGATTTCCCCACGAAAAAAGCTAAAATCTCGCCTTCTAATTTTTTGGAAATGGAAGGCGACCCTTGTCCGCTACTGAAAGATCTCGGCCGAAAAAACCCGGTTTGCCCCGGCGTTGTCGAATGTGCTGGGCAAGTCAGAAGACAGCTCGGAAATAATGTTTATGAAAAAGGACTCTTCCCGCACATCGAAGTTTTACAAAAAATGCGCCAATGTGATGGCGACCCGTCTAGATTAGCTACTTAATTAGTCTTAACCTCGCGCTCCCCAGCCCGCCGCGCGGTATTTTTCCGCCTCGGCGACCGGATCGGCGGCTTCGTAAATTCCGCGGCCGACGATGATGATGTCAGCACCATTTTGAATTGCTTTTTCTGGCGTGTTATAAGTCTGCCCAAGTCCGTCCGATTCGGAGGAGAGTTTGATTCCTGGCACGAGAATCATTAATTCTGCTCCCGCCGCGGCGCGAATTTTTTGGAGAATTTCCGGACGATCGCTCGAACCGATGAAGCCGACGACGAAGTCGGAATTCGCTTGCGCCATCGCGACAGTTTTCAGCGCGTAATTTTCGTCGAATAAATTTCCCTCC
The DNA here is from genome assembly GCA_043799575.1 of Patescibacteria group bacterium. Taxonomy (GTDB): domain Bacteria; phylum Patescibacteriota; class Gracilibacteria; order JAHISY01; family JAHISY01; genus JAHISY01. Next base: position 755 of record JAZDNQ010000018.1, read on the forward strand.
GGTGTCATCTGCGCGAGCAGGATCAAACCGCTTTTTTTATTCGCTTTTTTCAAACCAGCGACAATCCCCGGCCCGACGATCGTGTGCGCGTTGACGAGATCCGCCCAATCCGCAATTTTGTAAATCCCCGCGCCGAACTGCAACGAAACGGTGTTACCGATATCGGCGAATTTGCGATCTTCGAAAATGAGAAAGTTTTTCGCGTCCGCGATTTTGCGTAATTTCGCGGGAAAATCCGGCGTGAAATCCGTGAGAATATCGACATGTGTTTTGAACACGCAAATTTTGTCGCCGATTTTTTCCGCGATCGCGAGTACTTCCCCGCAAGTCGCGACATCCGCCGCGATGCACAAATTCGACTGTTTTTCGGCAATTATCGAACGAAGTTTTGTGGCGACTGGATTCATTTTTAGAATTAAGGAGTAAGGATTAAGGATTAAGGATTAAGGATTAAGGAATAAGAAGTAAGGAATAAGAAGTAATTTTTTGTTTCATGCCCCAAGGGGGCCCCTTCGGGGTTTCATGCTTTATGCTTCATGTTTTCGAACCAATTTTGCGGATCATTCGCGAATTCCAAAATCGCAGATTTCTCCGCGTCCGAAACTTCGAGCTGACCGACGAGCGCAGTGAAATTCGTCAAAGTCCACCAACGCACTTCGGCTTCTGCCAAACGCGTTGCGGCTTTTTCAAATTCGTAAGTCGAGATCGCGATCACGCCGACGACCTCCGCCTCGATTTCTTTGCGCAGCGCGGCGACCGCAGCGACCGTCGAGCCAGCGGTGGAAAATAAATCTTCGATCACGAGCACTTTCAAATTTTTTTCGAGAAATCCCTCGACCTGCCGCGAAGTGCCGTGATCCCGCGGCTCGGGTCTGACATAACAAAATGGCTTTTTTAAGCGGTCGGCGACGAGCATGCCCCACGCGATCGCGCCGGTCGCGACTCCCGCGACGGCATCGAATTCGAGTCTGGCTTCTTCGATTTTTTGCAAAAAGCCAGCGAGGATTTTTTCGCGGGCGTCGGGGAAAGAGACGAGCGCGCGGTTGTCACAATAAATCGGCGAGCGAATTCCGCTCGTCCACTCGAAGGGCTCGGCGGGATTAATTTTGACCGCTTTTTCGTCGAGCAAAATTTTCGCGATTTCGTTTTCGAGCATTTTGGAATTTTTACTGCGGGGAGTTTAACAAATTTTTAAATTGCTAAAATTCAGCAATGGATTTCGCCGCGCGATTCCGACTCGGCTCGAAACGCCTGCAAAACTGGGATTATGCTGCCGACGGTTTTTACTTCGTGACAATTTGTACGCAAAACCGGGAAAATCTTTTTGGCGAAATTCGAAATGGAAAAATGGTTTTGAACGAACTGGGAAAAATCGTGGCGAAATTTTGGCGCGAGATTCCGGTGCATTTTGCGAATACGAAATTGGACGCGTTTGTCGTGATGCCGAATCATTTTCATGGAATTTTGGTAATTGATAATTTTTCGTATTCGCAAAATGCGGAAACGTACCAAATTTCCGGGAAAAATGTAGAAACGTTGCATGCAACGTTTCTACAAAAAACAACCGTTCACCCAAAAACAACCGAAAATTATTTTTCCAAAATTTCACCGAAACCAAAATCCGTTCCGACAATTATTCGATCATTTAAATCCGCCACGACAAAACAAATCCACTGCATTCACCCCGCCCTCGACCGCATTTGGCAGACACGATTTCACGATCGGGTGATTCGTGACGAAGATGAACTGAATCGCATTCGGGAATATATTTGGCAGAATCCGGAGAATTGGGAAAAAGATGAGGAGAATTTGAGGAAAATTTAAAAACGCATTTATATGCGCTTTTATTTCCTCGCCTCCCGCTTCCTTTCTTTAAACTCCAACTTGATCGGCACGCCCGCGAAGCCGTAATTTTCGCGCAAACGATTTTCGATGAAACGCCGATAGCTGAAATGAAACGCATTCGGACGATTCACGAGAAAAACAAAAGTCGGCTGGCGCTGATTTTTGAGCTGCGCCATGTAGTAAATCCGCGGCGGAGTTTTGCCCGTGTCCGTCGCACTCGGCGAATGCTGCGCGAGAATTTTTTTAAGAAAACGATTCAGCTCTGGCGTCGGAATGATCTTGGCGCGCTCTTTTTGGACCGTGAGAATTTGCTCGAAAAGCTGCGGAATGTGGCGGCCGGTCTCGGCCGACAGCATCACGACACTCGCCCACCGCGCGAATTGGAAACGCAGAGAGAGATCGTCGAGCCACTTTTTTTGCGCGAATTCGTAATCGTCCCACAGGTCGATTTTGTTCACGACAATGATCAAACCGCAACCGGATTCGAGCGCCTTTTCCGCGACATGCAAATCTTGCGCGACGACTTTTTCCGAACCGTCGAGTAGTAAAAGCGCGACATCCGCCTCGGAAATCGCATTCAATGTCCGCCCGGTCGCGAAGCGGTCAATCCCCTTGCCGATCTTCCCGGCGCGGCGAATCCCGGCGGTGTCGAGCAGCTGAAACTTTTTGCCATCCACTTCGACGAGCGCGTCGCCGACATCTCGCGTCGTGCAGGGAATCTCGGAAACGACAAAGCGTTTTTCGCCGATAATTTTATTGACGAGCGAAGATTTACCGACATTTGGTCGGCCGATGATCGCGACTTTCGCAGCGATTTTTTCCGCTTGAATTTCAGGCTTTTCCAACTTTTTTGCCGATCGCAATTTCCGCAAATTTTTGGTGAGAATGCTTTTGAATTCGTCGATGCCGTTTTTGTGAATCGCGGAAATCCCGAGTGGCACGCCGAAACCGAAACTCGCGAAATGCATTAATTGTGATTCGTCGTTATTTTCAAATTTATTGGCGATGAAAATCGTCGGCTTCGCGGACTTGCGGAGAATCTCCGCCGCGTGCGAATCTTCGACCGTGATTTCGCTTTTCGCATCGACGAGGAAGACCAAAACATCGGAATTTTTGATCGCGAACTGGACTTGTTTTTGAATGTCGTCGTCGAGTTCGCCGCCGCTGCCCATCTCGATTCCGCCCGCGTCGACGAGCGTAAATTTCACCCGATTCAAAGTAACTTCGCGCTCGATGCGATCGCGCGTCGTCCCGGCTTCGATCGCGGTGATCGCGAGATGCTTGCCGACGAGCGCGTTGAAAAGCGTGGATTTACCAACATTCGGCCGACCGATAAGAGCGACGCGGAGATTCATTTTGTGCGATAATTTTAGCGGAATAGCGAAACAAAATCTCCTGCTTTGTCATCCTCGCGAAAGCGGGGATCCAAAAATTAGAATGAGTAATATTTCTATAAATCTCGCCAAATTTCAAACCGAACTAGCCGCGGTTTGCGCGAAATCCGGACGCGATCGGTCGGGAATCACGGTCGTCGCGGTGACGAAAAATCGGTCGCCAGCAGAAATTAACGAACTTCTCGAAAACGGAATTGCGGCGATCGGCGAAAATCGTTTGCAAGAATTTCTCGCGAAAAAAGACGAACTCGGCGCGGCGGAAAAACATTTCATCGGGCGAATTCAGTCGAATAAAGCGCGGGAAATCGCGCGCGAATTCGATGTCGTCGAGAGCGTTTCGAGTTTGAAAATCGCGGAAATTCTAAATGATGCCCGTAGAGACGTTGCGCGCAACGTCTCTCCAACATCCCAAAACCCTCTGCCAATCTTCCTACAGGTGAATCTCGCGCGCGAGCCGCAAAAAGATGGATTTTTAGCGGAAGATTTGGCTGCCGCGATTGCTGAAATCGCGGAATTTGAAAATTTAAAAATCGTCGGACTGATGACGATCGGACTTCTCGAAAATGAAAATCGCACGCGCGAAATTTTTTTGGAAGGTAAAAAATTGTGCGACGAATTCGGACTCGCGAAATTATCGGCGGGAATGTCGGACGACTGGAAAATCGCGGTCGCGTGCGGCGCGACGGAGTTGCGGATTGGGCGAATGTTGTTTGAGTAAAATAATTGAACTTAAAATTCTACATAAACCGAATTTTATTAAAATGAAAAAAGAATACTTCGATCACAAAAAAGAATATTGGAAGGATGAGTTTTTTAGATCTTCTGACAAGGCTAATTTTCATTCGGATAATTTTTGCAAAATGGAGGTTGAAATAGCTTCACTTATCATAGGACTAGTTTCCTTTGGGATTTATGTTGATAAAACTATTTTTCCGAATATCAAATTCGAGATATTTTTTATATATCTTTTTGCTTTTCTGTCCTTAATTTTTGGATTAATCAATTTTCACATTAAAAATAAATTTTGGTCTGAATCTACGGATAAAGTACAAAAAATATGCAAAGAATATATGATCCTTTTAAAGAATAGGGACGACAATACAAAAGATGAAGAGTACAAATGCTTGTTCGAAAAGGAAAAATTGATTTTAGAAGAAAAAAAATCCTCAAGTAGCTGGGCATGGATATTTCAAAGCATATTTTTATCTTTGAGTATTCTCGCTTTAATTATAGTTTCTATAAAAATAATCTAAACTTTTCAATTTTTCCCGCAAATCCCCCGAAAATCGCACCTCCGACAATCCGCGCAATCATCGCAGTCGAATTCCAGTTTTTGAATTTTTACCCAGCTCTCCCGAATCGTTTTTTTGAGTTCTTCGATTTCCGCCTTTTGCGGCGAAAATTTTTCATCGCGGAACTCCCCTTTTTTGTCCGGCCGCACGAAACTCAAAATTAATTCTTTCGGCTCGAAAATGAAACGCGAATCCAACTCGGCGAGCATTTTGTAAAACAAAAGCTGGCGATAGCTGTCGCCCGATGAGTTCGCCGTCTCCCCGCGAATCGCCGCCGGAGTCAGCGGCGCCATCGATTTGTAATCGATGAAACGCACTTCTTTCGCCGTCTCCGCGATCGGATCGATGCGATCGATTTTGCCGGTCAGTGGAATATCGTCGAGGCGCACTTCGTGCCGCGCGAAATTAAATTCGACATCGACGGGCGGCGGAAGATCGGGATGACTTGCGAGATATTTTTCGATCGCGGACTCCGCGTCGCGCTCGACTGCCGCGAATTGCGACTGCGTGAGCGGCTCGCGGCGCAAACTTTTTTGTAAACTTTCGAGCGCGATTTCGATGGACGGAAGTTTGCCGGAATTTTTGTATTCGCGGAAAAACGCTTCAAATGCGGCGTGAACCGCTGTACCGAAAATCGCGCCGAGCCGCTCGGAAGTTTCAATTTTCGTCGGCAGACGGAGCAAATTTTGAAAAAGAAATTAGCGTGGACACGCGAGAAAATTATTGAGCGCGGTCGGCGAAAGGCGAAATTCTTCGAGCAAGCTCGCGAGAAATTTCTGAGTGTCGAGCGAAAATTTTTGCTGGCCGGCGAGCGGCAGCGCGGCGAAACCAGCCTCTGGCGCGCGGGAAAATTCAAGCAAATTCGGCTCAATCTCGGCGATGAACCGCGTCGCTGTCGTCGCGCGCGTTTCGTAATTTTCGGCGTATGAAATCGTGAGTGAATTTTTTGCACGAGTCATCGCGACGAAAAAAAGTCGCCGCTCCTCCTCCATTTTTTTTTCTTTCTCGACTTCACCGATCTCGAGAATGTCCGGTAATTTAAGCTTTTGCGGCTTCGCCCGCCCGCCCCACGACGCGTCGTCGGCGTGAATCACGAAAACTTTTTCCCACTCGAGACCTTTGGCGGAATGCGCGGTCGTCAGCGTCACCGCCGCGTGCGGTCGATTCGGGATCGCGAGCCGGATGGAATTTTTTTGCAGCGCAGAAATGTCGGCGAGCAAATTTTCGAGACTCGGATTTTCGCGGGAAATGGCAAAATTACGGACAAATTCGAAAAAAGCGTGCAAAGCCTCGGCCGCTTCAAACTCTTCATTTTCCGCGATTTTTTTCGTCAATCCGGATTCGGCGGCGATATTTTCGACCAGTTCGAGTAAATTTTCGCTCGCTTTTTGCTTTTGAAAATCGAGCAATTTTTGCGCGAATTTTTTCGTTGTCGAATTTTCGGACGCGAGCGCGACATCGAGAAAATTATTTTCCCGATCGGCAGCGCGCGCGATTTTGTAAACTTCGACTTCGGCGAGCTCGGAAAAATCCGCGAAAAAAACCGCAAGCGACGCGAGCGCATCGTCCGGTTTTGCGACAATTTTGAGCAAATTGACGAGTTGCTGAACGCGCGAATTCGCGAGCGCATCGCGGCCGTCGGCGCGAAAAAGCGGAATGCGTTTGCGGGCGAGCGCGTCGGCGAGCGCGTCGCCGTGCGCGCGATTGCGGTAAATCACGGCGATTTCTTCGGGCGGCGTTTTGGCGAAAATTAATTGTTCGATGGCGTTCGCGACGAAAGCGACTTCGTCCGCTCCACTCCCGGCGGCGATAATTTGCGGACGCGGAGCATTTTGAAATTGGAGCGCGGCGGTCAGATTTTTCTCGACATTCGGAATTTCGTGGACGAGCCGTTCGGAATTTTTGGCAATCAAGCTCGTCGCCGCGTCGAGAATTTTTTGTGTCGAGCGGTAATTTTCGGTCAGTGTGACGACCGCGGTCGCCGGATATTTCGTTTTGAAATCGAGAATATTTTTTAGCGACGCGCCCTGAAAACGAAAAATCGATTGATCGTCGTCGCCGACGACGCAGAGATTGGGTTTCGCGTCGAAACTCGCCCAGGCCTGCAAAATAGCGTTTTGCGCGTTATTCGTGTCTTGAAATTCGTCGACTGTCGCGTAAAGAAAATTTTCCTGCAAATACGAAAGCAAAAAACTATCCCCGTTAACCCCCGAGATATCTCGGGGGTTAACTGCCGAGCGCAATTTTTCGACGACCGCGAGAATCAAATCGTCGAAATCCGCAAACCCGCGCTCGGCGAGTAAGTTTTGATATTTTTCGTAAAAGTCGGCCAACTCGGAATTTTTCGCGAGCTGATTTTCCGCGTCGACGATTTTGCCGAATGGTTTTTTCGTCCGCGGATTGATGCGCTCGGAATTTGCGAGTTCGATTTTTTGCGCGGCCAATTTCGCGCGCAATTTTTCGACCGAAACACCTTCGCGTTTGAGATCGGAGAGCGCGCGCCGGATGTCGAAAAAATACAATTCGGGAGCACGCAGCGGCGCGAGCAGTGGGAAATTTTTGGAGTCGAGAATCTCGCGAAAAATTTGAATCTGACCCAATTCATCCAAAGGCAACTGCTCCCGGGTCGTCGCGAATTCGGTCGGAAACATCGCGGCGAGTCGCGCACAAAACGAGTGAAAAGTCGTCGCCTCGATGCCAAAAGCTTCCGGCCCGATAATCGTCGCGAGGCGTTTTTTGAGATTGATCGCGGCGGCCTCGGTGAAAGTCAGCGCGAGCAGATTGTGCGGTCGCGCCTGCGTTTTTTTGAGAATATTCGCGAGTCGGAGCGCGAGCGTTTGCGTCTTCCCCGTCCCCGGCCCGGCAACGACGAGCAGCGGACCTTCGATATTTTCAACCGCCTGCCGCTGCGCCGGATTCAGTTTTTCCAATTCGAGCTGAAATTTTTTGTCGAAATCCACCTCTCGATTTTACTCGAAATCAGCTAAAATCGCGGCGTGAAAAATGTTATTTTGATCGGAATGCCGGGCAGCGGCAAAACGCGAATTGGCAAAATTTTGGCCGAGAAACTTGGACGACCGTTTGTCGATGTCGATGAGTTTATCTTCGCGGAAACCGGGAAAGATTCGGCCGAGCATTTGGCTGAACTCGGCGACGAGAAATTTTTGGAATTCGAGGCGAAATTGGTGCAAAAAATCGAGACTGCGAATGCAGTCATCGCGACGAGTGGCAGTGTTCCGCTCGTTGATAAAGGTATCGAGTTTTTAAAAAAAAACGGCGCTGTCGTGTGGCTGCGTCCGCCGCTGGAATTCATCGAGAAACGTGTCGCGCAACGGCGCGACGGCGCGACTCGGATCGTCGGCGCGCAGACGAAAACTCTCGCCGAGATTTTGGCGTGGCGCGAGAGCGAATACCACAAACACCAAGATTTGATTTTCGTGATCGAATCCGAAATGCCAAAAGAAGCAGCCGCTGAAAAACTACTCGAATTTTTACGCGCGGAGAGAATTATTTAAAAACCAGCCGCGAGCAAGTATGTTTTGACCGCAGCGCTTTCGACGATCGTGTCGAAGCCCCACAAAAGTGTGCATACTGTCACTGTAAGCAGCAAAGCGAGGAATAAAAGCCGACGCGAGTGTGGCGGAAAGATTTTCATTTTAGTTTTTATTTCATCCTGATTTTACCAAAATATGAGCTAGAAAGCAATGTCTGACTATGCGAGCCTTTAACATAATTCATACGGGTTACTTGAAAAATTTATAGATTTGGTATAGAATGGGCAGATTTTTAATTAAATTAACATGCCAGAAAAACCCAAAAACCCAAATCGCCCGAAGCTAGGGTCGAGATCACGCGATCACATTAAAAATTTATTGGACCGACCAATCGGAAAGCGTACCGCTAAACCAGATTTGTTGGCGAGTCAGCCAGATCCTATTGGCAAAAGCGCGTCAAGAAATAAAGGGATTGACCGACAAGCTCGCCCCAAAAAAGATAACTACAAATATCTGCCAAAAGATCCGGAAAAAAGTAACCAGCCCACATTAGAGGTCGCTGGTCAGAAATTTACCGTGGAATTAGTTGAGGCTAGCGATCTAGAAAAACTCAAAGAGATCCATGCTCTATTAAGTTCACAATTTGATGCAGATGAAGTTGATTCGGTTGAAGCTATGCAAGACCTGCTTTCCAAAAAACGCCAAGCGCTTACAGCAATCAAAAATAAAGATCAAGAGGCTTTGGAGAGTCTCGGCGGATCAGGTAGCCCTTACTACGCAGTAGTTTTACGAGATAATAGTGGTAAATTGGCAGCAGTTTTACTGGGTAGCTTATCTTTCCCAAGGGAACAATCTACTAATAAATTTTTACCAGCTAATCGATCACAAGTTGATGGAGCAGTTTTTCATGGTGGCTATCTAGTCGTCAGGGACGATATACAAAAAATAAAGGTCGGCACAGCACTTTCTAGAACAATAATCCCCGACATAGTAGAAAAAGACGCCCAAGTAAAAATCACCGGCAGAGCCGCAGAAGCGACTGATGATGGAGTGGAGAACTACAATAACAAAGCTACCGGTCAAAGACGAGTTTATACTCTCGACAAGAGCGGCAACTATCGTGAAATCACTTACCATCAGCTAGCTTTGACCTTTGACCAAAACGGCAATCCGACTAGCGAAGATGTGCTTGAGCATTTGATGCTGGCAGTTCTTGAAAAGAAAGACTCGAAATCTATCCACAAAGATCAAGTCATGGATATTGTTTTTAGAATGTGGTTTTCTTTTAATGTTAAAAGTCAAGATTATTTTATTAAAAAACAAGAAGAAGCTTATGTGGAAAAACATGGCAACCCAGAAGGGTTTAAGCCTGACAAGGTCAAAGCAACAAGAGCTTGCCAGACTAACCTTCGTTATGTGCAAGAAAAAGTAAAAGCATTCATAGCACAGTTTGACGGAGTTGATAATTTACATTTATTGACTCAGGTGGAAAAAAAGCGTTTAGAGCAACAGGGTAAAATTACACCGAATCCGCTTTATGTTGCCAAGCACGCCGCTCCAACCAAAGAGAAAGATCCGAATTACCTCGCAACATAACACCTGCGTTTTTTAGCTCAGGCTTTCTCATAAACAAAAATCTTCGCCGCGCGCGCCTCCGCCGGGAAGACTTTTTTGGGTTCCCAATCGCGCAAACTGAAACTCGCCGAGATGATGCGTGCGCCTTTTTTCAGCTCGGTTCGAAATTTCGGGGAAAGTTTTTGCATCACCTCGGGCAGCAGATAACAGAAAATCACATCCGCCTGGCTGAGATCAGCCGCGAAAAAATTTTGGCGGTAAATCCGAGCTTTCGCGCCGGAGAGAAGTCGATTGACCTGCGCGATCAGCCAAACGAAAATCGAAATTTCGTAGCCGCTCGCGACCGCGCCGAATTGTTTTTCTGCGCGAAAAACGATGCGCCCGTCGCCGCAACCGAGATCGACAACCTTTTCACCTTTTTTGATTTCCGCGACCTCGAGCATTTTTGCGATTGTTTTGCGATTGGACGGAACAAAGGGCGAACGGAAAAATCCCGCGACGAAAAAGTAGAAGAGCGCGAGAATCGCGGCGAAAGCAACGAAAATGAAAATGTCCGTAAGCACCGCGCTATTTTACTCGCAATTTCGCTCTGGGCGCACTAAAATCTCCCGGATGCTATCCACAATTCCCGAGGCGCTCCGCGATCTCAAAAAAGGCAAACTTGTCATCGTTGTCGATGACGAAAACCGCGAAAACGAAGGCGATTTGATTTTGCCCGCGGAGAAAGTCACGCCGCAGATTATTAATTTTTGTGCGACGGAAGGTCGCGGTCTGATCTGCACACCAGTCTCGCTCGCGATCGCCGACCGGCTGAATTTCCAGCCGATGAACTGCAATCCGGAAGATCCGAACGGCTGCAATTTCACGATTTCCTGCGATCTCAAAAATGGAATCGCGAGCGGCATCTCGGCGGCCGACCGCGCAAAAACGATTCAACACATTGCCGATCCGAATGCGCTTGCCGGTGATTTCGTCCGACCGGGGCATGTTTTTCCGCTACGTGCGAAAGCAGGCGGAGTCTTGGTCCGAACTGGCCACACCGAGGCGACCGTCGATCTCGCGCGACTCGCGGGTTTCCGCGAAGCCGGGATTTGCTGCGAAATTATGAAAAAAGACGGGACGATGGCGCGACTCCCCGATCTCGAGAAATTCGCGAAAAAGCACAAAATTAAGATTGTTTCGATCGCCGATCTGATCGCGTTTCGCCTCGAGAAAGAAAGATTTGTCGCGAAAATGGCCGAAGCGAAACTTCCGACCAAATTCGGTGAATTCAAAATTTTGGCCTTTCGGAATCTTTTGAATCCGAGCGAGGAACATCTCGCACTCGTGAAAGGTGAAGTCCGCGGGAAGAAAAATGTGCTCGTCCGCGTGCATTCAGAATGTCTGACTTCCGATGCGTTCGGCAGTCTGCGCTGCGATTGCCGGGAACAAAAAGAAATCGCCTTGGAAAAGATTTCCAAGGAAGGCGGGGTTCTACTTTTCCTGCGGCAGGAAGGTCGCGGTATCGGACTGTGCAACAAAATCAAAGCGTATGAATTGCAAGACAAAGGCGCGGACACGGTCGAGGCAAATCTGCAGTTAGGTTTCAAAGAAGATGAGCGAAATTATGGAATCGGCGCGCAAATCCTCGCCGAGCTCGGTCTCACTTCGATCCGACTTTTGACGAATAATCCGAAAAAACGCGCCGGTCTCTCGGGCTACGGCTTGAAAATCGTGAAAACTTTGCCGATCGAAACTACGCCGACCGCGGCAAATCGAAAATATCTCGAAACGAAAAAACGGAAATTGCAGCACGATTTGAAAAAAGTTTAAAAGGTTTTTAAAGTTTTGAAGGTTTCGAAAGTTTTTTCGCGTTCTCAACTTTAAAAACTTTATTAGCTTTATTAACCTTCAAATGCATCCGATGCGTCGCGCGATCGCACTCGCGCAAAAAGCCGCGAATCCGAGTCCGAATCCGAAAGTCGGCGCGGTCATTTTGCGAAATGGGAAAATCGTCGGCTCGGGTTTTCACGCGAAAGCCGGCGAAGCGCACGCGGAAATTTTGGCACTGCAGAAGGCCGGAAAAAAAGCGCGCGGCGGTGAACTTTTCGTGACGCTCGAACCTTGCAATCATTTCGGTCGGACTCCGCCCTGCTCGCGCGCGATTTTGGCAGCCGGAATCCGGAAAGTCGTGATCGGAATGCGCGACACGACCGCAGCCGGCGGCGGCGCGGATTTTTTGCGCGCGAACAGAGTCGAAGTTGCGACCGGAATTTTGGAGTCGGAATGTCGCGAACTGAACAAAATTTGGCTGAAAAATGTCGCGGAAAAAATGCCCTTCGTCGCGTTGAAAATGGCGCTCGATGAACGCGGCTCGACGATTCCCCCATCCGGAAAAAAATGGATCACCAGCGCGAAATCACGGCGTGAAGTGATGCGCCTGCGAAGCGGTTTCGATGCGATCTCAGTCGGCGTCGGGACGATTTTGAAAGATAATCCCAGGCTAAAAATTCGCTGTTTGAAAATTGAAAAACAACCGACGCGAATAATTTTCGATCCGCACGAAAGAACGCC
>JAZDNQ010000026.1:0-47083 GCA_043799575.1 Patescibacteria group bacterium
CTCAACGGATAAAAGTTACCCTGGGGATAACAGGCTGATCGCTCCCAAGCGCCCATAGCGACGGAGCGGTTTGGCACCTCGATGTCGGCTCATCACATCCTGGGGCTGGAGAAGGTCCCAAGGGTTCGGCTGTTCGCCGATTAAAGTGGTACGTGAGCTGGGTTCAGAACGTCGTGAGACAGTTTGGCCTCTACCTTCCGTAGTCGTTCGATCATTGAAGAGAGTTGCTCCTAGTACGAGAGGACCGGAGTGAACGAACCTCTGGTGTATCTGTTGTCGCGTCAGCGGCATGGCAGAGTAGCTACGTTCGGACAGGATAACCGCTGAAAGCATCTAAGCGGGAAGCCCCCTCTGAGATTAATGATCGCCATGAGACTCCAGCGAGACTAGCTGGTTGATAGGCTGCCGGTGCACGCGCAGTAATGCGTTTAGCCAAGCAGTACTAATAGTCCATTGAACTTTATTCGAATTTTATTTCTTGACTGCGTAGCTTTTTTATTTCCATTGAAGAAGTTATGCTTTCAAGAAAATCGGTCAACAATCTGGATAAAAAATTTTTCTCGAAAAGGCTCTTTTGTCTTGGTGGCTTTAGCGGCGGGGGTACACCCGTTCTCATTCCGAACACGGAAGTTAAGCTCGCCAGCGCCGATGGTAATGCATCCTCTGGGTGTGTCAGAGTAGGCCGTCGCCAAGACTAAGGAGCTTTTTGTTGTAGAAATTATTTTTGCAAATTCTCTTCATCTTTATCCCTGTTCGCTAGATTTTGGGAAATATAGTCGCGAATTGCGAATAATTCGATCGTAAAAAGATTTTTGCCAGCGAAAAAGAACCTCTGAATTCGATTCGTTAATTCGTCGCGAGGAAAATGTTTTGAATCCACGAATAATTTCGGGCAAACCGTGGTGTTTTCTCATATTTCCAAAAAATTTATGTAATTTTTATCCCTCAAAAACTGAAGCTGTTGCCGAATCTTATCTTTGATGTGACGCGGGTATTTTTTACTTAAAGTTTTTTCGGAACGATAAATGTCTTCAAGTGTGAATTTTGGTTTACCGATTTATTCGACACAGCGCATCACATCCAAAGTCCAACCTTTTAATTTTTGATTTCTAATCTCTCTGAGAAAAAGTGTTTTCTTCCGTTCGTTCATTACTTTTTCTCGCGTCTGAATTTTTTTATTTAAAACATAAAAATCATTCCGCTAAATTTTAAGATCGCTTCCTCAACTCCGCCAAACGCAAATTCTGCCAACTCCTCTGTGCTTGCATCACTAGCTGCAGAATCAAACTCTCTGTTAACAAATTCTAGAAAGTTTGGGTTGGAAAAATATTTTTCTGTTTTCGTGTTGAGATCATACGCGAAATTAATTTCAAAATTTTTTTCATCTCTCCATTGACTTTCGTTGTTAAAAAAATAAAATCTAATTGCACTCACGAAAAAAATTGACTCACTCACTCCACCCTCAACAGAAATTGCCTCGCGCGAAACTCGCGTGGGGTTTTTAATTTCATCTTTTAACCCCCTTTAAAATGCCAGCCAAAAAAAAGGCTGCCAAAAAAAAGGCAGTAAAAAAACCGGCAAAAAAGGCAAAGAAAAAGGTTGCCAAGAAAAAGAAATAGTCTCGGCAAAAATTAAAAAAGTCCTGCGCAAGTGGGGCTTTTTTAATTCCGAATTCCGCACTCCCCTACAAATTCTTTTGCGCGCTCGCGCATTTTTTCCAATTCCGAATTCGTGAAGCCGTGCATTTTTTCGAAAGCCGGATCGAGACAACCGCCGCGATTAGAAAAATTTTGGAGAAAATATTTTGGCGCACCGCGAATGAATTCGAGAATTTTTTGAAACTCTTTTTCGTCGTGCAGCTCGCGAATCAAAGTCGTGCGCAATTCGAACTCCGCGCCAGATTGTTCAATCAGTTTTTTCGACGCGCGCACTTTGTCAAAAATATTCACGCCGACCAGCGCAGAATAATTTTCGGGCGACGCTTTGATGTCCAGCGCGACATAATCCAGCAAGCCCGCGCGAAAAAGTTTTTCGAGCACCTCCGGTTGCGAACCGTTCGTGTCGAGTTTCACCGCGAAACCGCGCTTGCGAATTTTTTTACAGAATTCGAGTAAGTCTTTTTGCAAAGTCGGCTCGCCACCCGTGATGCATACACCGTCGAGCAAACCTTTGCGGCGATCGAGAAATTCGAAAAATTTTTCTTCGAGAATTAATTTGGGAAATTTTTCCGGCAAAACTAATTCGGGATTGTGACAAAAGCCACAGCGAAAATTGCAGCCGGGTGTGAAAACTGTGCAGGCCGTCCGACCGGGAAAATCCAAAAGCGTGAGTTTTTGCAGCGCAGCGATTTGCATTGGAGAATTTTAACTTTTTTACCCTCTATTTGCAGTCGGAAATTTTTGAGATTAAGATTAATTCCTTAACTTTTGACAATGGCTGACACTTCTCCAAAAAGTCCTGATGGCGTCGGTGCTGAAGTTAACAAAGCCGATACGCGCGAGAAATTATTGGCCATACTCACGCTCCCAGATGGTCGAGTTATCGAGCTACCAATCGTCGAAGGTAGCGAGTGTGAGCAAGCCGTGGACATTCGTAATTTACGAAAAGAAACCGGCTTAACCGCTTTTGACCCGGGTTACAGAAATACGGCTTCGTGCGAAAGTAAGATTACTTTTCTCGATGGCGAGAAAGGAATTTTGCGCTTTCGTGGCATTCCGATCGAAGAGCTTGCAGCTCGCAGTAATTTTATCGAGACAGCCATGCTTTTGATCTGGGGAGAGCTGCCCAACGAACAAGAGCGCGCTGAATTCCGCAGACTACTGACCGATCACGAAATGCTGCACGAAGGCTTGCGCCCGCATTTCGATGCGTTTCCTCCGAACGGAAAACCAATGGCATTACTTTCGGCTGTTTTAGGGGGAATGCGCGGATACGAGCAAAAGATCCCAGAGATGAATGAGGAAAATTTTCGCTTACTCGCTGCAAAAATAATGAGTCGTGTTCGCACGATCGCTGCCAATACTCACAATAAAACCGCCGGTCGTCCATTGCAATATCCCAATCCAGAATTTGGCTACTGCAAAAACTTTTTACACATGCTGCATAGCATTCCAAACAAGCAGCATATTCCGAGCGAGACTGAGATTCGTGCCCTCGAAACTTTTTTGATTTTGCACGCCGATCACGAACAAAACTGCTCGACCTCGACGGTTCGAATGGTCGGTTCGTCGGCCTCTGATCTTTTTGTTTCGGTTGCAGCTGGAGTCAACGCGCTCAATGGAAAGTCTCACGGCGGCGCAAACGCAGCCGTGATTCGCCAACTTGAAAAAGTCGTGAAATCAAAAAAAGGAGCGTCTGATTTGATAGCGCGCGCGAAAGATCCAAATGACCCGTTTCGGCTGATGGGATTCGGTCATGCCGTTTATAAAAACTTCGACCCGCGAGCGATAATCTTGAAAGGCGTCGCTGAAAAACTTTTAGAAGAAATGAATATCAACGACCCGCTTTTTGATCTCGCAAAACAACTCGAAAAAATCGCGCTTGAAGACGACTATTTTGTTTCGCGTAAGCTTTATCCGAATGTTGATTTTTATTCTGGAATTATTTTGCGAGCGCTGGGAATACCAACCAAAATGTTCCCGGTGATGTTCGCGATCGGTCGAATGCCAGGCTGGATTGCGCACTGGCGCGAACAAAATTTGGATAACTCAGCCCGCATCCATCGTCCACGCCAAATCTACACCGGACCGACTGAACGACCATTTGTCCCAATGAAAGACCGATGATGATTATTTTTGTCGCGTCAAAAATTCTTCGATCTCTTGAACCTCATTCCCCCGAAAAATTTCTTGGTCTGAATCATCGAACACAATCAAAGTCGGCGCCGCCTCAACCGAGAACTGCACCGCGCGCACGCCAAAACCCGCAACACGTTCATCGAGAACTTCTCCCGGAAAAGTAATTTTCTCCGCGACGAAATTTTTGACCGCCGGGCATTTCGGACAAGTCGTCGTCGTAAACAAAAGATATTTCATTTCGCCTCGACGAAGTGGCAGCGCGAATAATGTTCGGATTTTTTGCCGACATTGAAGTTTTGAACCGGACGATGATAACCCATCACGCGCGTCCAAACTTCGCAGCGGGTGCGTTGCGATTGGATCGCGTCGTCAGTCTGGACTGCGGTCGTCGCAGTCACTTTTTGATTTTGCATTTGGAAAAATTAAATTCTTTTTTGAGCTGCGGATTTTTTCGCCGATTCGGAAATATACGGCGCGCGCAGCGTCTCGTCGCGATCCATTCCGTCGTAACCGATCTCCTCATCGCAGAGCGGACAGAAATCGTGCTCGCCAGCGAGATAACCGTGTTTCGGACAAATCGAAAATGTCGGCGTGATCGTGATGTACGGCAGACGGAAGTTGGTCAAAACTTTGCGCACGAGATTTTTGCAGGCCGCGGAATCGGAAATCCGCTCACCCATGTACAAATGCAAAACTGTGCCGCCGGTGTACATTTTTTGTAAATCGTCCTGATGTGTGAGCGCTTCGAACGCGTCGTCGGTATATTCGACTGGCAGCTGCGAGGAATTCGTGTAATACGGTGCTTCCTCCGTGCCCGCTTGAATGATGTCGGGATAGCGTTTGCGATCTTCTTTCGCGAAACGATAAGTCGTGCCCTCGGCCGGAGTCGCTTCTAGGTTGTAAAGATTGCCCGTTTCGTTTTGGAATTCGGTTAATTTAGAGCGCATGTAGTCGAGAATTTCGAGCGCGAGCTGTCGACCTTCTTTGGATGCAATGTCGAATTCCCCGCCCGAGAAATTCAAAACGCACTCGTTCACACCATTGATGCCAATCGTGCTGAAATGATTTCTGAGCGTACCGAGATATCTTTTGGTGAATGGAAACAAACCACGATCCATCCATTTTTGAATTTCCTTTCTTTTAATCTCGAGCGAAGTTTTGGCGAGCTCCATCAAGTGTCCGATACGATCGAGTAATTTTTGTTTGTCGCCCTTCGCGGTATAACCGATGCGTGCTGAGTTAATTGTGACGACACCGATCGAACCAGTCATCTCAGCCGAACCGAAAAGCCCGTTGCCGCGCTTTTTCAATTCGTTCAAGTCGAGCTGTAGCCGGCAGCACATCGACCTGACATCGCCTGGATTGAGATCGGAATTGATAAAGTTCTGGAAATACGGCATTCCGTATTTCGCGGTCATCTCGAAAAGTAAATCTGTATTCGGCCCTTCCCAGTCGAAATCGGGCGTGATGTTGTAAGTCGGAATCGGGAAAGTGAAAACGCGGCCGCGCGCATCGCCGGCAGTCATCACTTCGATAAAAGCGCGATTGATGATGTCCATTTCTTTTTGCAGCTCGGAGAATTTGTACTCGAATGGTTTGCCGCCCATCAGCAATCTTTTTTCGCGCAAATCGGTCGGGCAAGTCCAGTCGAGCGTGACATTCGTGAACGGAGTTTGCGTGCCCCACCGACTCGGAACGTTGAGATTGAAAACGAATGACTGAACATTTTGGTAGACGTAACTGAAGGTTTTGCGGTCGATGTAGCTTTGTCGCGCTTCGGCCGTCTCGAACTGCGCGCCGGTTTTTTCCAAAGCTTCTTCGACCTCGAGCGAGTATTTTTTGACGAAAGGTGCGAGATACGTATCAAACGAGCTGAACGCCTGCGCTCCGGCCCATTCGTTTTGGAGCGAGCCGAGGAAGTTGACCATTTGCGAAACCGCGGACGACAAATGTTTCGGCGGACGCGATTCGGTTTTGCCCATCAAACCGTTGAAACCTTCTTCGAGCAGCGCGCGCAGCGACCAGCCGGCGCAGTAGCCGGAGAACATATCGAGATCGTGAATATGGTAATCACCGTTGCGGTGCGCGTCGCCGACATTTTTCGGATAAATGTGCGAGAGCCAATAATTCGCGGTAACTTTGCCCGCCGTGTTGAGGATCATGCCGCCGAGTGAATAACCCTGATTCGAATTCGCATTCACACGCCAGTCAAGCTGGTTCAAATATTCCGACATCGTTTTCTCGACCTCGACCACGACGTCGCGATCAGCGCGCGCCTCAGCGCGTTTTTCGCGATAGAGAATGTAGACCTTCGCGGTCGTCGGATGACCAGAACGAACGAGAATCTTTTCGACTAAATCTTGAACTTCTTCGACGGTCGGAACTTTGTCTTCTTTTTCTAGTTCGAGAACAACCTGATTGGCCAAATTTTTGGCTTCGGTCAAATCCGAACCGCCCGCCGCTTTCGCGGCCGCGAAAATCGCTTTCTCGATCTTGGCAATGTCAAAATCGACAATTGCGCCGTTGCGTTTTTGGATTTTGTGGGCTGCCATTGGGGGTGGGAAATTAAGCCGGGCACAATATATTGTGCCCCGAGAGAAAGCAAACTACATCATATCCAGTTTCGACCCGAACTTCAAGCAATTTGAAGTTGCGAGAGATTGATTTTAATTTTTAAATTCAAGAATTTCAATTTTTGCCCTTTCAAACTAAACTTTCGCAGTTCAATGTTAAGAAAAATTCTTTCCGCAATCGTCGGCGACGCCAATGCGCGCGAAGTCAAAAAGCTGCAACCTGTGGTCGAGCAGATCAATCAGCTCGAGCTCGAGCTGCAGAAATTGAGCGAGGCCGAGCTGAAAAACAAAACTGAGGAATTTCGCGAGCGACTCGCGAAAGGCGAAACTCTAGACGAAATCCTTCCCGAGGCTTTCGCCGTCGTGAAAAATGCTTGCCGTAGGCTGGCTGGAAAAAGTTGGCCTGTTCGCGGGAACGAAGTGAAATGGGAAATGATCCCCTACGATGTCCAGCTCGTCGGCGGGATGATTTTGCATCAGGGCAAAATCGCGGAAATGAAAACGGGCGAAGGTAAAACTTTGGTTTGTACTTTGCCGCTGTATTTGAATGCCTTGACTGGCAAAGGCTGTCATCTCGTCACAGTGAATAATTATCTCGCGCGACGTGATGCCGAGTGGATGGGTGGGCTGTTTAATTTTCTCGGACTGACGGTCGGCGTGATCAATCACGGCATTCCGCCTGAGGAAAGAAGAGCGGCGTACAACTGCGATATTACTTACGGCACGAATACCGAATTCGGTTTTGATTATCTCCGCGACAACATGGCGCGCCGCGAAGAAGATCTCGTCCAGCGCGAATTGAATTACGCGATTGTCGACGAGGTCGACAGTATTTTGATCGATGAGGCGCGCACACCGTTAATTATTTCCGCACCGGCGGAAGAGTCGACGAGCAAGTATTTGAAATATTCCGAGCTAGTTCAGAATTTAGAGAAGGGCGTCGATTATGAATTGGACGAAAAAGCGCGCACCGCAACTTTGACTGAAGCGGGCATCGCGAAAATGGAGCAGCTGCTCGGTCTGGAAAATATTTACACCGAGGCGGGCTTCAGTGAAGTCCACCACATCGAGGCCGCACTGAAAGCACGTGCTGTTTTCGAGCGCGACAAAGATTATGTCGTGAAGGACGGCGAGATTTTGATTGTGGACGAATTCACAGGAAGACTAATGCCTGGTCGCCGCTATTCAGACGGACTGCATCAGGCGCTCGAAGCGAAAGAAAAAGTCGAGGTGCGCCGCGAGTCAAAAACGCTCGCAACAATCACGCTGCAGAATTATTTTCGTTTGTTCGAGAAACTCGCGGGTATGACCGGTACTGCGCTCACCGAGGCCGAGGAGTTCGCGAAAATTTACAATCTCGAATGTGTTGCGATTCCGACGAATCAACCAGTCACGCGTCGCGATCTCGCCGATTCGGTTTTCAAAAACGAGGCGGGAAAATTTTTGGCGGCAGTTGGGAAAATCAAAGAATTGCACGAGTCGGGACAACCTGTGCTCGTCGGCACGATCACGATCGAGAAATCGGAAAGATTGTCACAAATGCTTTTGCGCAACGGCGTGCCGCACAAAGTTCTGAACGCGAAGCAGCACGAAAAAGAAGCGGAGATTGTTTCGAAAGCCGGCGAACGCGGCGCTGTCACGATCGCGACGAATATGGCCGGTCGCGGCACCGATATCAAGCTCGGCGACGGTGTGGAAAATCTGGGCGGATTATTTATCCTCGGGACAGAGCGCCACGAATCGCGGAGAATTGATAATCAGCTCCGCGGGCGGGCAGGTCGCCAGGGCGATCCCGGCGCGAGCCAGTTTTTCGTCTCAATGGAAGACTCATTAATGCGTCTTTTTGGCGGCGAAAAAATGCAAAAGATGATGGAGTTTCTCAAGGTGCCAGAAGATCAGCCAATCGAAAACAAGATGATTTCGCGGTCGATCGAGTCGGCGCAGAAAAAAGTCGAGGCGCACCATTTCGATATTCGCAAACATCTTGTCGAGTACGATGATGTGATGAATAAACAGCGCGAAATTATTTACGGCCGACGCAAAAAAATTCTGACGCACAAAAACATCGCTGACGAGATCCAGAAAGTTTTGGATGAAGAGGCGCGCGGCATTGTCGCCGCCTTCGCGGAAAACCGGAAGCGCGAAGAGTGGGATTGTGACGAGATCGCGAAACAGCTCGGGGCGGTCGCGAATGCAGAGGGCAAAGTCTCTGCGGAAAAATTGCGTGACTTCATGAAAATCGAAGAACTGCAAAACTTCGCGGTCGAGTTTTTGAAAAGTGAATACGCCGAGCGAGAGAAAAAAATTGAAAAACCGGAAGGACTGCGTTTCGCCGAACGACAAATTTATCTCGGGACGATCGATCGACTGTGGATGGAGCACCTCGAAAATATGCGCCACCTCCGCGAAAAAGTTTCGCTGCGCGGATTCGGGCAGCGCGATCCGCTGGTGGAATACAAAAACGAAGCGTTCATTTCGTTCGAAGAATTGCTCGGCAATGTCCGCGGCAATACTTTGCGCGCACTGTTCCGGCTGAAAGTCGAAGCTGCGCCGACGACTCCCGCGCCGATTCTCGATCCGAATATTCCGACGAAAGTCGTGACAAACGAAGATGCCGTCGAAGACATCGTCACCGGCGACCACGAGGGTTTCACGCCGACGGAAGAGCGCAAAATCGCCGCCGCCGCGAAAGAATTTTTGAAGGTAAATCCGCAGGTGCAAAATCTCGGCAAAGATGGCGTGGTCAAAATTCGCGCGGACGACGCACCGCCACCGGCCGTCGCAGCAAACCCGACCGTCGTGCGCGTCGAAAATTCCGGCGAACAAAAAGATGCGGGCCGCAACGATCCGTGTCCGTGCGGAGCGACAAAAGAAGATGGCAGCCCGAAGAAGTATAAAAATTGTTGTGGGAAAAATAGCTGATTAAATTTTTAACTTAGCGAAATCCGCGCACCTAGTCGCGCCAGCCTGTAAAAAGTTGGGCTGAATTTCGTCTGCGAGTAAAGCCGTGCTTCGCTTTTTCTCTCGTGATTAACGTGTCTAGCTTAATTAAAGTTTAATGATGCGGTCTTGCCCGGCTGTGTTTGGTTTATAAAAATGTCAGCCTAATCTTTTAACTTTTTTATCATGCGTAGCATCAATCGAGTAATCCTCATCGGTCACCTCACCGGAGATCCAGAAATCCGTGAAACCAAGACCGGGAAAAAGGTCGCCAGCTTTTCTATCGCCACCAACTACGACAGGACGGTCGACGGAGAGAAGCGCCAGTACACAGATTTCCACCGGATCACAGCCTGGGGACGGCTCGCCGAAACTGCCGAAAAGTGGCTCAAAAAAGGTATGGGTGTCTTTGTCGAAGGCCGCCTGCACAATAGCCAATTCGAGAAAGACGGACAGAAAAGAACCATCACTGAGGTCGTCCTCGACACCCTCAATATTCTCAAGTGGGGCAAAGACGAGTCCGGCAACAATGAAGTGAACGTAGAGGAGCCTGGGGACAAATAAAATTCTTATGCCCCAGCACGGCAGTTTATTTGCTTCTGCTCGTCTTCCAGATCGCGTACTCTAGGCTGTCGGTCAAAGCCTGCCAACTCGCTGCGATGATATTTTCCGAACAGCCAACCGTCGCCCAGTTTTCTTTTGAGTTTGAGCTTTCAATCAAAACGCGTGTTTTTGCCGCTGTCGCCGCATCCGAATCGAGAATGCGCACTTTGTAATCTTTCAGTTCGACGTTTTTAATCGCGGGAAAAAACTTCGCGACGGCGCGACGCGTCGCGAGGTCGAGCGCGTTCACCGGGCCATTGCCACTCGCAGCGTACTCGCGAATTTCCGAGCCAACTTTCAGCCGCACGGTCGCTTTCGCCTCGCCGCTTTTTTCGTTCAAAACAAAATAGTCTAAAACCTGGAATGGCGCGCGGTAATTTTTTTGCGAACGGAGAATGAGAAGCGCGAAACTCGCCTCAGCAGTTTCGAAATAAAAACCCGCGTTTTCGAGCGACTTCACTTGTGCGAGAATTTCGCGTGTTTGCGGCGCATCGGCTTTTAAATTAAATCCGAGCCGCTTCGCGACCGCAACGACATTCGACTTGCCAGAAAGCTCTGAAATCGTGACCCGTGAAAAATTTCCAACTAATTTCGGATCAATGTGCTCGTAGCTTTTCGGATTTTTACGAACGGCGGAAGCGTGAATCCCACCTTTGTGTGTAAAAGCGTTCACACCAACGAAGGGTAAATTCTTCGGCGCAGGAAGATTCGCCGTCTCGAAAATGAAATTCGTGAGTTGGGTAAGTTTTTTTAAATTCTCCGGCGCGACAATTTTATTTTTCTTTTTAATTTGGAGATCGACAATGATCGCGCCGAGATCGGCGTTGCCTGCGCGCTCGCCGAGCCCACCGAAAGTGCCCTGAATTATTTCCGCGCCTTCCGCCGCGGCGACAAGTGAGTTCGCAACCGCCGTCCCAGAGTCGTTGTGCGCGTGAATTCCAAGTGGAGCTTTAATTACTTTTTTCACCTCCTGAAAAATCGCACGTATTTCTCCCGGCAGCGTTCCACCATTTGTATCGCATAAACTTAAGTTTACCGCACCGTTTTCTTCGGCAAGCTTTAAGCATTCCAGCGCAAATTTTGGATTACTTTTAAAACCGTCAAAAAAATGCTCCGCATCAAAAATTACTTTCCTTTTGTTTTTTATTAAAAATCGAATCGTTTTTTGAATTAATTCCAATGCCGCTGTATCACTAATTTTTAAAATTTTTCGTGTATGAAGATCCCAAGTTTTTCCAAAAACTGTTACGAACTTTGTTCCCGCTGAAATAACTTTTTGGATTAAAAAATCACTCGCCGGGTTTTTATCTTTTAAAACTATCGCCGAAAAAGCCACCACTTCACTTTTTAATTTTTTCTTTTTAACTTCTTGAAAAAACTTCTCATCTTTTGGATTACTTCCTGGCCAACCACCCTCGATAAATTGCACACCAAAATCATCCAATTTTTCTACAATTCGAATTTTATCTTCGACTGAAAAATTCACACCTTCCATTTGTGATCCATCACGCAGAGTCGTGTCGTATATCTTTATAGGTTTATTCATTCTTTTAATTAATAGATAAGAGTGGTTTGTTTTAAGTTGGTAAAAAGTGGTTGAATAAATTATTTTTTGGAAAACCCAAGAAAAGTTGTGGATAAGTTTTTGAAAAGGTTTGGATAAGTAGCGAGCTCTAAAAGTAAATTAAGTAATAAAATTTAGAAAGATAAAGTTTAAAAAAAGATTTAAATAAATTAAAGGAAAACTATTTTTGGAATTTTGCACGCGGCGCGACCGACTTACGATTCTGACGAGTTTTAGTTTTCCACACAGCATCCAAAAATTGGCCATCTTTCAAGTTCTGCGCGACGACGATTCCGCTGCCGACGAAACAATTTTTACCAATAAAAACGCCGGGCATCACGCTCGTGTTCACCCCGATGCGCGAACTCTCACCAATCACAGCGCCGAATTTATTGCGCCCAGCGCCGATTTTTTGCTTTTCAATTTCCGCGAAAATTTCATCCTCATCAAGCCGTAAATTTGCGCAAACCGCGCCCGAACCAAGCGAAACATTTTCCGCGATAATCGAATCTCCGAGATAATTGCGGTGTGTCCACGAATGCGCGCCGAGTGAGCTGCGTGCGACTTCCGAGCTCGAACCGACGACCGCGTTTGCCAAAATCTGCGAATCGCGTACAAGCGAGTGCGAGCCGACGACAGTATTCGCGCCGATGAAAGAATTTCGCACGATCGCGAAGTCGAAAATTTTCGCGCCGGGCGAAATAATCGAATTTTGGATAATCGCGGTTTTTGCAATTGAGCTTTTGGGAGAAATTTTCGATTTCAGGTCCTTCGTAAAATCCACAATCAAGTCGAGCGCGTGCCACGGAAATTTCACCGCGCGCCAAGTTTTTTTATTCTCGACTGCGATAAATTTGCCTGTTTTGAACAGTTTCGCGAGCGCGAGCTCGTAGCCATCATCTTTTTTATTCGAAATTTTCGTTAGCTCGGCAACCAGTTTTCGTGGCTCGTGGAAAAAATGAAAAACGAGATTTACCAAGTCGCTTGGCGCTTTATTTAGCGCGGGTTTTTCGACGATATCTGTGATTCGTCCGTTCGTAATTTTCAAATAGCCGCCCGGAAAATATTCCGCGACCTTTTGTGCGAGCAGCGCGCCGTCGCAATTCCGCGCCTGTGAAACTTTGCGAATCTCGCTTGGTTCGACCAAATCATTCGTCGAGGCGATTAGAGTAGGTTCAGTCAAGAATTTCGCGGCAGTCAAAACTGCACCCGCCATTCCGTCTTCCAGTTTTTGCTGCACCAAAACTTGCGCTTTTGGGAAAAGCTGCGCGATCCTTTTTTCATTCGCAGCGTTCGCGACAATCATAATTTTGGTTGCCCCGGCTTTTTGCAAATTCGCGACCGATTTTTCGATTAAGTATTCATCGCCAATTTGAAAAAAATTCTTATCCCCGAGAGGTTGAAACCTCCGCGAACGGCCGGCAGCGAGCAGCAGAGCTTGCATTTTGAGAGCCAAATTTTAGCAGATTTTCTGAAAATAACCTTGCTGCAAATTTCATTTATTGCCAATCGCTTTTTCGAGAAATATTTTTTTAGCTTGTTAAAATGAGCTTCCATTTAACTTTTCACCATGGCTGCCTCACTTAACAAAGCGCAAATCATCGGGAATCTCACTCGCGATCCGGAAGTCCGCCAAACACCGAACGGCCAAACCGTCGCAACGATTGGCGTCGCCACGAACCGCAAATGGAAAAATGCGGCGGGCGAACTACAAGAAGAGGCGGAATTTCACAATATCGTTTGTTGGGGAAAACTCGCCGAGATTTGCCAGCAATATTTGCGCAAAGGCTCGAAGGTTTATTTCGACGGTCGGCTCAAAACTCGCAGCTGGGAAGATCCGGACGGCAAGAAAAATTACCGCACAGAGATCATCGCCGAAAACATGATCATGCTCGATTCGCGCGGCGGTTCATCGGCTCCGCAAAATTCCGCTCCGGCCGAGTCCGATTCGCAAGTTCCGCCATCCGACAACGAGGAAGTCAAAATTGACGACCTGCCGTTTTAGTTCTGCGGCGCAGGAAATACGCTCCCCCGAGTCCCGCGAGCAGCGCGATCAAAATAATTTCCGCTGGGCCGACTTCGACTTTCGTGACATTCGAAAGGTTCGCGCTTTGGTGTGATCCTGGGAAAACCGCGCTCACCGCGAAATAATAATCTTGATTCGCGGTCAGTCCGAGCGGCTGAAAAGAAGTCGCCTGCACCTCGACCGTCGGTAAATCGTAAACATTCGGCATTGTCCCGGCGTGGACGCGATAGCTCGTCGCCCCCGCGACGGCATTCCAAAAGAGAATCGTGTTGCCGTCAGCGTCTTTTCGCTGGAAAAGCTGAATCGGATCGCTCGATTCGCAAACAGCGCCCGACTGTGGAGTCGCGCTCACCTCGTCGAATTGCACGACTGTTTCGCCGAAATCATCGACACCGCGCAGCGCGAAAAAGTACTGCGTTCCGTTGATCAAATCACGCGCTTCCCATTCGCCGCGCCTGGCGCCGTCCGGCAAAATCTGACTCTCGGCATAATCGCCGCTCGCCACACCGTAATCGAGCCAATAATTTTTGATTTTTGGATCGGTGTTTTCCCAGCTCAAAGCAATTCTTGAATTGCAGCTTTGCACCGAAACAACAGGTGCGACTTTTTCTGCGATCGGAGTTTCGTTCACGACCGCACTGCCGCCATTTTGTTTCCCCGCGGCGTCGAGCGAGACGACCTGGAAAAAGTACTGCGTGTCGTTGTTCAATTTGTCGACATACCAAGCTGTCGAATTATCGCTGGTTGTGAATTTTTTATTCAGTGAGTCTTCACTAGTGCCGTAAAAAATTTCGTAATGATTGACCTGCATCGAGTTCGCGGGCGCGTCCCATTTCAAATCCACCCGTCCATCGCGCGGGCTCGTCGCGATCGAGTCGATCGTGATCGCCGGGACGACCAAAATTGTCGTCGCCTCAGAATATTCACCCAAATTTCCCGCGGCATCTTCGAGCTCCACTCCGGCAAAATAAGTGCCCTCTTTCGGCGCAGTGAATTCGCCGGTATAAGTCCCAAGCTCGACAGCTTCGTCCAAATCAATCGAGCTGTCGCCGATGCGGAAAATCGCGCTCTTCAAATTCGGCTCGCTTTTAACTTTCACCGTGAAATTCGTGCCGATCGTGATGCGATTGCCCGGTTCGATCGCGATACTTTGCAAAACAGGCGCGACTTGGTCGAGCGTGACATTCACTGCTTCTGAGACCGCGCCGACCGAGTTGTCGCCGCGCAGTACGCCGACCGTGATTTCGTGTGAGCCGTCGGTCAAAGATATTTCACTTAAAAAGTTGCCGTTTTGGTCGGACTGAGCATTTTGGAAAAACTGTCCGTCGACGAAAACCACCAAGTTAGTGTTCACTGGCGCGAGACCTGAGACAGAGACACTTTCGTGTAAAAGTGCGCCGTCGGCCGGGCTAGTGATGACCGGAGTCGAGACACCAGCGCTGTCGCCCGCTACACTCACAGCAATTTCTTTCGAGCCGACATTCGCGCCGCCGGAAATAGTGACTGTTTGCTGTCCGGCTGTGCCGAAAGTGACCGCGTTCGCGAAAGTGTGCGTCCCACGATCGAGTGTGACGAAGGTGTAGTTTTGCGGCAAAACTGCGAGCTGGTCCGAGCTTTCGAACTCAATCGTTCCGGCGAAACCTTCGTCCGGTTGACCATTCGCACCTTCAATCGTGATCGTGAGGTCGGTCGGAGTTTCAGCTTTCACCGTGTCCGGGAAGTCAGCCGAAATCTGATCCACAAAAGTCTGAGTCGTCGCGGTCGTTTTCGCCGAGCTGGTCGCTGCGGTTGTAGTGTCCGGAGTCAAAACATCGGCTCGCAAAAGACTGCCGCCGACACCGCCCGCTTTCGCCAAAAATACGACGCGCGGTCGCTCCAAAATTGTTTGATTCCCGACGAGCGCGGTGAGCGAACTCACGCCCTCCTCTTTTGCGACGATTTGAAAATTAATTTCACCGTTCGAGTTCGTAGCGGTTTGCAGTGCTTTGACAGTGTCAGTCGCGCGTGAAGAAATCAAATTCACGGTTTGGCCCACGGCTGGTTTATTCGCTGCGTCGCGTAGCGTGACGGTTGCGACTGAATATTTTTCGCCGACGTATCCGATATCGTCGTTGATTCGGACGCTCGATTTTGCGACCGAAATCTCAGCCGGAGCGGTCGGAGTCGCGATGGCCGTATTTTGGCCAAAGAAAACATCGGCCGGGACGAGGACATATCCGCTCGGGATTTGGCTCGCAAAAGCGAGATTTGTCGAGCCGAGTAGGCTCATGATCCCGAGCACCGCCGCGAAGATTTTTGTTTGCATTTTTGGCTTTTAAATCCGGATATTTTAGCATTTTTAAGCATTTTCCTCAATCACGAAGACTTGCCAAAATCAAGGATTATTTCCCAGTAAAAATGCTAAAATCGCGCCACGCGCCCGTGGCTCAACTGGATAGAGCACTGGTCTTCGGAACCGGGGGTTGCAGGTTCGAATCCTGCCGGGCGCACCACGCAAGTTCTGCCCCGCGAAGCGGGCAGGTTTTGCGTGGTTGTCGGGCGTGGTGAAAATTTGCCGCGCTGCGAAGCAAGCGAGGTTCGTTCTGCGAGGATAGCGAGTCGCGACAACAGCGTAGCTGTTTGTCGTGCGCGAGCGACGCAGCAGCCCAATTCGCCTATGGCGAATTTATCCTGCCGGGCGCACCAGCCTTTGCCCTTCTGGCTTCGGCTGGCTCCGCCAACATTACTCAATAAAATGCGTCCCGAGACTTTTTGCCCTCTTTTTCGCTGACTCCGCGACCAATTTTCCGACAAGTGTCGCATTCCGCGCGACCAGACTTTTCGGGTGCAATTTCCCGAGCTCGGCGACTGCCGTCGAGAGGCCTTTTTTTGTGCGCACGATTCCGACCTTCTCCCACAAAATTTGTCGCACTTTGCGTCGTACTTCCCGATCTTCCGACTCATTAAAAATGAATTTCGGCGGAACAAGTTTCTTCTCCGTGGCTCGCGAAAGTTTCGCCGTTTCACCCAAAAATTTTCCGAAAACGAGTGCTTCCGCGAGCGAATTCGATGCTAGCCGATTCGCGCCGTGCAGTCCGGTGCGCGCGACTTCGCCGACCGCGAGCAAATTCGGCACAGATGTTTCTCCGCGCAAATTCACCTCGACACCGCCGCACGAGTAGTGCGCGACCGGGAAAATTGGAATCAAATCTTTCGACAAATCGAAGCCAGCCTTTTTCACCTCACCCCAAATTAACGGGAAACGATTTGCCAAAAATTTAGCGTCGGCGCGAGTGAAGTCGAGAAAAACAGGACCATTTTTCAATTCCGCAAAAATCGCGCGGGCGACGACATCACGCGGCGCGAGCTCCGCGGCCGGATGATAACTCGGCAAAAATCTTTCGCCGCGGGAGTTTCGCAACACCGCGCCTTCGCCGCGGAGACTTTCCGAAAGCAAAGTTAGTCGAGTTTGCTTCCCGACCAAGGCGGTTGGGTGAAATTGAATAAATTCCAAATCTTTTAATTTTGCGCCGGCGCGTGCGGCTGCCGCGATCCCGTCGCCGACAGAAACTTCCGGATTTGTCGACTTCGCGAAAAGCTGCCCGAAACCACCCGTTGCGAGAATTACTTTGCTTGCAAAAGCAGACTCGACTTTTCCGTTTCGCCGTATCCACGCACCGCGGCAAATTCCTTTTTCCAAGATCAAATCTAGTAAAGCCGTTTTTTCCAAAACACGAATTCGGCGATTCGCGCGAACTTTTTTCGCGAGCGCTTTCTCGATCGTTTCGCCAGTCGAATCGTTCGTGTTCCATACGCGCGAGTGAGAGTGCGCCGCTTCGCGTGTCGGCTCTTTCGCGAACTTCACGCCAATTTCTGACTCAAGCCAATCGACCAATTTCGGCGCATTTTCGACCAAAAAACGCGTCGCTTTTCGGTCATTGACTTGGCAGCCGGCGACGAGAGTGTCAGCGAAATGCTCTTCGAACGAATCCCATTTGAAATTGCGCACGGCGGCGACTCCGGCTTGCGCGAAGCGCGACGACGACTCGAGCAAATTTTTTTTCGTTGCGATCAGCACATTGCCTTTTTTCGCCAAAAATAAAGCCGAAGTGAGTCCGGCGATTCCTGAACCGACGACGAGGAAATCAGTTTTCATTTTGTCAAAATTTTTAAACTAAAATCGACAACCGCGACGGAGTTCGTCAATTTGCCGAGCGAGACAAAATCTGCCCCAGCGCGCAAAAATTTCCCGGCGGATTTTTCATCAACCCCGCCACTTGCCTCCAAAACTATCTTCGGATTTATTTTGCGAATCGCAACCGCCGTTTTTCGAAACCGTGCAACCGAAAAATTGTCGAGCATCAAAATTAAATTTTTTGTTTTCGCAAAATGTTCCGCAATCGCGAGCGCGAGCCGTGGCGAATCCGCTTCGACTTCAAAAACGTTTTTCGTCGAAATACTCCGCCAAAAATCCGGCTCGACCGCGCGATGATTTTCTTTGACCAAAATTTGATCGGCTAGATTCAGTCGGTGCGGTAGCCCGCCGCCGATCACGACCGCCCGCGAGTCGATCAGCCCGAACGGAGTTTTGCGCGTCGCCGCGAATTTTCCGCGACCGATTTTCCGCGCGAGTTTTTCCGCCGCGGTCGCGACTCCCGACATTCTGCCGAGCAGATTCAAACCGACTCGTTCCGCCGCAAGAATTTTTTGCGCTGGGCCAGCGATTTCCAAAACCAAATCGCCTTTTTTAATTTTCGTTCCATCTTTTTTAGCGCGCAGAACTCGGATTCCGTTTTTCTCCCAAAAGAACTTCAACTCGGCGACGCCCGCCAAAACTCCGCTCGACTTCGCGACGATGCGCGCGCGAACTTTTTGCTGCGGCCGAGACAATAATTTTGTCGTCAGGTCGCCTTTCCCCAAATCGCCTTTCAATAAAAAATCCAGTAATTTTGTGACAAAATCGCGATATTCGCGATCACGCAAATTTAATTTCGCGACTTGTTTTTCAAATAATTTCATTTCAAATTTTGGTTCCCCGCGTTCGTGGGGACAAGTTTTTCTCGACAAAAATTTTATCCTGATCAAGTCGGAATCCCAATTTTCGATAATATTCGCGGACGCCGACGCCGGAAATTATTCGCAATTTCGCGAATCCATTTTCGCGCGCGATTCGTTCCGCCTCGAGAATTAATTTTTTGCCGAAACCGCGATGCTGCGAATTGCCACTTTTCGAAAGGCCGATTTCCTCGCCAAAAGTGTGCAGCTCGCGGACAGTTGCATTCGCGTCGAGCCGGAGTCGGAGCAGCGAAATTAATTTCGCTCCGACTTCGAAACTCAAAAAAATTTCCCGCCCGTCGGAAGCCGAATATTCATGCCGAATTAAGTTGGCTTTTTTTGCGTCAAAATTATCTCCCCGAATTTCGCGACAACGAATACAGCGACACGCAACTTTTTTTTGCTGCAAAATTTGCCGCAAATTCGTGAGTTTGCTGCCCGCCAAAATCGACTCAGCCGGAATGTCGCGAATCACGCGAGTCAGTCGCACCCACGGTGGGACGAGCGCTTTGATCTTCACCAAAAGCCCAGTCAAAACTTCGTCCGAATAAGGCTTCCATTTTCCGGCTCGCCAAAGTTTTTCGAGCTCAGTTCCGGAGATCAAAACAGTCGGGTAAATTTTGATTTGATCTGGCCGCCACTTTTCATTCTCAAAAATTTCACGAAACATTTTGAAATCACTTTGCGGCGTCGCGCCAGGAAGATTCGGCATCATATGAATCCCGACTTTTAGTCCGTTTTTTTTCAAAAGCGCGATCGCGCGCGCCGACTCAGCCGCGTCGTGTCCGCGCTTCGAGATTGCCAAAATTTTGTCGTCCAAATTTTGCACGCCGATCTCGACGCGGGTCGCTCCCAATTTCAAAAATCTTCGCACTTCTTCCGCGTCCAAAAAATCCGGCCGCGTTTCGAGTGTGAGTCCGACTAGTCGATGTTTCGACTTTTCGTTCGCCGTTTTCAAATTTTCCAACGAATTCGATTTCGCTTTCCGCGAATTCAGCGCGGCAAAACATCTTTTCACAAACCAAGCTTGGTAATTGCGCGGATGCGCCGAAAAAGTTCCGCCCATCACGATCAATTCGATTTTCTCAGTCGGATGACCGCAGCTTTCGAGCGCTTTCAATCGATCTTTCACCTGCCGAAACGGATCGAATTTCGCACGCACCGCGCGCATCACGGCCGGTTCGTTCGACAAATAACTTTTTGGCATGCGCGCCTCGGTCGGACAAAAAACGCATTTTCCCGGACAGCCCATCGGCTTCGTCAAAACCGCGACTGGTGCGACGCCGGACAAAGTCCGAATGCGCGCCTTTTTCAAAATTTTTTCCAAACCAGGATTTACCTTAATTTTCCGCTTTTTCAACAAACTTAAATACACCTCGACCAATTCAGAATTTTTCGCGAGCCGACCGGAATTCCCGGCTGATCGGACTTTCAGCTCGCGCAAATCTTTTTCGGTCGCGACTTTTTTCGCAATCGCTTCTAAAATGATTTTGTCGAAATTCATGCCAAATTTTTACGATTTTAACGCAAAAAGCTGGGACGCTTCGCGCCAAAACGCCTGGGGCGAATTCGAGTTTGCCAAAGACCTTTTGCGTTCTAAAAAAATTCTGGACGCGGGTTGTGGCAACGGCCGACTCAATTTTTGGCTGAAAGCAAATAAATTTAGCGGTGCGTATTTCGGTGTCGATTCTTCCAAAAAATTAATCGCGCTTGCCAAGAAAAATTTCCCGTACCAAAAATTTACGATTTGCGACTTGCGCGAGTTAACCCCCGAGATATCTCGGGGGTTAACGGGTAAATTGCCAGACGCGGTTTTTTGTATCGCAGTTCTCCACCACCTCGAGAATTCCGCTGACCAAAAAAAGGCGCTCCAAAATCTTTACGACAGCTTGCGCCCGGGTGGGAAAATTTTTCTCACGACTTGGAATTTGTGGCAGCCGCGTTTTTGGAAATATTTTTTCCGGCAAAAATTGCGCGAACTCGAAATTCCGTTCGCGGGAAAAAGTGCGCGTCGGGTGTACGCATTCACAAAATCAGAGCTCCGCGAACTTTTCGCGAGTGCCGGATTCCAAAAGATTAAAATTTTCTACGCGCGGCATTCTCAAAAATCTAACTTTCTACGCGGTCGCAACTTAATCGTTCTCGCTGAAAAATGAACCAAGAAAACGATCCGTCTTCGCACAAAGCTTCAGAAGAATTTGCTTCCGAAGAACCTCGAATCCTCGAAGGTGAAGTTGTTGGCAAAATCCCCGAAAAAAGGTCGCCACCAAAAAATTCCGTGCCGCCGCAGTTCAAAATTTTTGCGGCTAGTTTTGCAAAACTGAAACGCAATTGCCTGTTCGCCTCGATCGCATTTTTTGTAGCGATTTTCGCGGCGATTTATTTTGGCAATGGCTGGCTTGTGTTGCTCGCGTTTTTACTTCCGCCCTGGATCTTTTCGCTAAAAAAATAGCTATTCACGAGCGATTAGGTTGTACAGCCAAGCAAAAATTAGGCCACCAAAAAAGCCGTCTACAAAACCGCAAAGTGCACCAAAAAGTGCGCCGAGCCACGAAATTTCCACACCAAAATAAATAGCCTGTAGCGGTGCGTAAAACGCCATTCCCGGATAACCGGTGAGTTTGGTCAGGACGATGCAGATCGCCAAAGCGGCGCCCCACAAAATCCCGAAAGCCAAACCGAGAGAAACTGGTTTGAGCATACGATTGGGGTTAAATTGCTAAAATTTTACCGCGCGACTGGAATTTGAGAAAATAAAAAAGTGCCAAAGATTTCAAAAGTTCGCAAAATTGTTTTGGCAGCCCTGCTTTTCGGGATTAGTTTTGGTGTTGCTCGCGCCGACAGTTTTCCCGACGTCCCGCGCGACCACCCGAACGCTGCCGCGATCGATTATCTTTCCAAAGAAAGTGTGATTTCGGGATATCCCGACGGCACATTTCGTCCGGAAAATTCCGTCAATCGCGCTGAGGCGCTCAAAATTCTTTTACTCGCGAGCGGTGCGGAAATTCAAAACCCGACGCAAAATGTTTTTCCCGATGTCCAGGTCGGACAGTGGTTCGCACCTTTTGTTTTTTCCGCCAAGCAAAAAGCGATCGTCGCTGGTTATCTCGACGGTTCGTTCCGTCCCGAGCAAACAGTAAATTTAGTCGAAGCCCTCAAAATTTTACTCAATACGAATTCGGTCGACCTGACTAATTATTCGACCAATCGCCAACTTTTCGCTGATTCCGAAAAAAACGCTTGGTACAATCCGTTTCTTTTTTACGCCCAAACCTTCGAGCTGATCGACTCCGATTCGGCCAACCGCGTTCACCCGGCGCAGCCGCTCACCCGGGGTGCGCTTGCCGAAATCGTTTACCGTTTCGCGATGCGCATCGACAATGTTTGTCCGCGGTTTTTTCAAGATGCCGGGATGATCCCGGAAACTTATTTTCACGGATTGACTCTGAGTTCAGACATCCCGCGCATTTTTTACGAAAATGAAATTTTCACACTGCACGGCTTGCTCCAAAACTTAGCCAACGGGATCACGGCTATTCTCGAAAATCCGAACGACAAAACACAAAAACAATTCGCCGAAGACCTCAACTCATCAGCCTTCGCGATTCCCGTCTCCGTTGGTGCTCCCGGCAGCTACAACTTCACTTTGATTCCCGAGCCGGAAAATTCAAACACAGGTGCGACAATTACAGTTCTTCCCCGCGAGTGTGTCCCGGCGATCACGACCAATTCGTCCGCGACTGTGCCGAGTAATATCACGACAAACTTGACCGACAACAAACCAATCGTTGCTTGGTCGGATGCAGACAACAATATTTTTCGTGTCGTAATTCGGCAGGGCGAGCAGCGCGTCGAAAAACTAGTTTCTGGCGGTGAGCATTCCCTTGCGCTCGATCCAGCAGATTTCCAAAATTTCACAGCCGGCTTGGTCACAATTCAAATTTTCGGTGCGAAATCAGCGAACGGTTGGAGTTCCGAACCCCGCACGAATTGGACAAGCAGCGCGATCATGAACGTAAGCATCGGACAGCACAATTTTTCGCAAGTCCAAAAATCCAAAATCACAATCAACAACTTGCCCACCTATCGAGCCGAGACGATCAATTTCACCGCGACCGCGACAGTCGACCTCGAAAGCTCGATTTACCTCATCACGCCGCGCGGCAAGGTCACAGAAAATAAAATCGCGGGTTTCGCTGACACGATTCCCGCCGGACAAGGATTCTCCGTCAATCTCGACTTACCCGAATCCGGAACGTACATTCTCGAAATCAACGGGACAGATGGGATCGCGGTCGTGAACTACCCGCTGTATCTCCCCGGACAGTTGCCGCTACTCCCGGACTTTGCCGATCTGCGCCAGGTCGTCGATAATTCAAATCTTTCGCTGACGCGCGAGCGCGCGCTTTGGTTGAAATTGGTTAACGATTTCCGCGCGCAAAACCAATTATCCAAAGTCGAACTCGATGACCAACTTTCCAATTTTGCTCAAAATTACGCAGTGCGGATGGCGCGTGAAAATTTCTTCGGGCACACTGATCCGCAGGGCCGCGATCCGGAGACGCGCCGACTCGAATTCGGATTGGCTTTGCCAGTCGGTGAAAATCTCGCCCGCGATTCCGCGACTGAATATGCGCAGGCCGGACTTTTGCGTTCGGCAGCGCACCGTCAAAATATGGTCGAACCGGAATGGACGCGAGTCGGACTCGGCATCGCCCGAGATTCGTCCGGACGACTGCTTTTCGTTCAAGAATTTTCTGCTGCACCGCTCACCGCGACAAATTTGTCCGAATTCCGCACACAGCTTTTGGGTTTGATCAACGCGCGTCGCACCGAACTCGGACAGTCAAACATCGTTTTGGATGGCCAACTCAGCTCGGCTGTTCAAAGCTGGAGCGAAAAAATGGTCGCCGAAAACTTCACTGATTTCAAAAGCCCAGACGGCAGTTCTCTCGAAAACTTAGTTCGCGCGGCTGGACACAATGGTGCCTTCTCGAGCTTCATCGCTTCCGCGGCGCGACTGGCGCAAGTTGCGGAGAGCTTGAGTGCGGAAGTTTTGGCGGACAACACGAAAACGCGCGTTGCGATTGGTTTGGCGCAAAATTCGACTGGTCGACTGATCGCGACGCTAATTTTTCGCTAAACGCTTTTCCAGCTTCGCAATGTCGATCGTGGTTTTGAGCAGCGAATCAGGAGTCAGCGAAATCGAATCGATGCCTTCTTTCGCCAAAAACCTGGCAAAATCAGGAAAATCGCTCGGCGCTTGACCGCAAATTCCGATTTTACATTTGTTCTTTTTGGCAGTCTTGATGACCTGGGAAATCAGTTTTTTTACCGCGCCATTTCTTTCATCATAGATATGTGCGACGAGCTGGCTGTCGCGATCGACGCCCAAGGTTAGCTGCGTCAAATCATTTGACCCAATCGAAAAGCCGTCAAAAATTTTGCAAAACTCTTCTGCGAGAATTACATTCGAAGGAATCTCGCACATCACATAAATTTGCAAACCATTTCGACCGCGAACAAGACCGTGTTTTTTCATCTCCGCCTGAACCTTCTCGCCCTCCTCGACCGTCCGGCAAAACGGAATCATAATTTTCACATTTGTGAGTCCCATCTCGTCGCGGACTTTTTTCAAAGCCTGGCATTCCAAAGCAAAACCGTCTTTGTATTTCGGATCGTAATACCGACTCGCGCCGCGCCAGCCGATCATCGGATTTTCTTCATGCGGCTCGAATTCCCGACCGCCGATCAAATTCGCGTACTCATTCGATTTGAAATCGGAAAGTCGGACGATCACATCTTTCGGATAAAACGCCGCGCCGATCATCGAAATACCCTGCGCAAGTTTTTCGACAAAATAATCAGCCTTGTTTTTGTAGCCGAAAGTCAGCTCGGCGATTTGTTTTTTTGCGTCAGCATCTTTCAGTTTCTCGAAATTCAAAAGCGCGAGCGGATGAATTTTGATGTACGAATTGATCACGAATTCCTCTCGCGCTAGTCCGACTCCGTCATTGGGAATGAAACTAGCCGAGAAGGCCTGCTCCGGCGAGGCGAGATTCATCATCATTTTGGTTTTGGGCCGCTTCAGGTTTTTGAGATTTACTTTTTTAACTTCAAAAGGCAGCTTCCCAGCATAAACTTTGCCGACTTCTCCATCCGCGCAAGAGACAGTGATGTCTTTACCTGTCTTGATCTTGCTTGTCGCGTCGCGCGTCCCGACGACGCAGGGAATGCCGAGTTCACGCGAAACAATCGCGGCATGACAAGTTCGGCCGCCGCGATTCGTCACGATTGCGCTCGCGATTTTCATGATCGGCTCCCAGTCTGGATCGGTGATGTCGGTCACCAAAACCTCGCCCTTTTTGAACTGCCCGATTTCATGGGCGCTCTTGATGATCTTAGCTTTGCCCGCGCCAATTTTTTCTCCGACCGGTGCACCCTCGACAATTACGGCACCCGTTTTTTTCAACTCATAAGTTTCCAGGACGGACAAATCGCGACGTGACTGCACCGTTTCCGGTCGCGCTTGGACGATGAAAAGTTGTCCCGTCTGGCCGTCCTTCGCCCACTCCATGTCCATCGGTTTGAAGTGCCCGGCTTTCGCCGAATAATGATCTTCGATGATGCAGGCCCAGCGCGCGAGCTGCAAAACTTCCTCATCCTTCAAAACCAATTTTTTGCGCTCTGCGTCCGGAGTTTTGATATTCACAGTCGGTTTATTGCCGTCAGTCGCATAAACCATCTTAATCGTTTTGCTGCCAACTTTTTTCGACAAAATCGGGCGCTTCCCCTTTTTCAGCGTCGGCTTAAAAACAAAAAACTCATCCGGTGTGACTGCGCCTTGCACGACATTCTCACCCAAACCCCACGAACCGTTGATTAACACTGACTCGCGAAAACCACTCTCCGTGTCGATCGAAAACATCACGCCGCTGCAGGCAAGATCCGAACGGACCATTTTTTGCACCGCGATCGACAGCCCGATCGAAAAATGATCAAAATGTTTGTCTTCGCGATAGCTGATCGCGCGATTCGTGAAAAGCGAAGCGAAACATTTTTGACAAGCTGCGATCAGCTGAGTCGGACCGGAAATATTCAAATAAGTTTCTTGCTGTCCGGCGAAGCTCGCGTCCGGCAAATCCTCAGCCGTTGCGCTGCTGCGCACCGCGACATCGACATTGCGAGAGCCGTATTTTTTGGAAAGTTTTGCGTACGCGATTTTAATCTCCTCGGCGAGATCGGCCGGAAAAGGCGTCGCCAAAATAATTTCCCGGACTTTCGCACCGCGCCGCGCGAGATCAGCGACATCCCGCGTGTCGAGACCAGTTAGTGCCTTTTTAATTGCGTTCTTCACGCCGCCTTTTTCAAGCAAATAATGGTAAGCGTGCGCCGTGATCGCGAATCCGTTCGGAACGCGCACACCTTTTTTCGCGAGCGTGCGATACATTTCGCCGAGCGAAGCATTTTTGCCGCCCACGCTCGGAACATCCTCGATACCGATTTGATCGAACCAGAGAATGAAAGGTTTTGTTTTTGTTTGCATAAAATAAATTAATTTTTAAATTTAACCTTGGCGCGCTCGGCCAACCAGCCATCGTAGCTGGCTTTCAAAATATGACTGATTTCTTTCAGGTTATCAGTGAAGTGCACCAGAATCAGATCGTCTTTGCTAATCAAAGTTGTGCGACCCATCTTCAGTTGTTTGTGGTACATGATGCCGTTTTCGTAATTGAAAATCGGTTTCCAAAAAGGATGCGCCAAAATCGGAAAAGTCGGTTCGAGTTTCTTCAGCTGCTTCAGCTGCATAAACATCGCGGCTTCGAGGTCGGTGCCTAGCCCGCCCGGCGCGAGGTAAATCGCATTCGACGAGCGAATAAAGCTTTCGAGACGGGTCGAAAAATTTTCAAAACGTCGCGTCACATCGAGACAATTGTTGCGGCCTTCTTCATGCCCCAGATCGACCATAATTCCAAAATTTTTCGCGCGCGAGTTTTTCTTTTTCGCGCGCGAGTTTTTCAATCCCAAATTTGCGGCCAACATTAGCCCGCCGCCGCCGCCCGTCACTATATCCGCGTCAATCTTTGTCCCGATTTTTTCCGCCAAATTGCGCACAAAATTAAAAGTATCCGAGCCCGGATCAATGCGCGAACTACCGAAAATAGTGACTCGATAATTGTCGAGGTAAGAAGGCAAAAAAGTTTCACGCAAAAGCTGCTCGTAGTTTTGTCGCGCCTTTTCGAGCTTCACCTCCGCAGCCTTGGCCTTTTTAAGATCAATAACTAGCTCAGTCGCCTTATAAAGTTTTTCTAATTCGGTGACACGGTAAGAGCTCATGTGTGTTGGTTTAGTTGCCGTTATTTTAACATTTTTTTATAAAAAAAGCAATAAAACCAATCAACTCAGAAAAGACTTAATGCGCTTTCCAAGCCCTCGTCGACAGGAGTGTCCGGATTGTCCACACCCGGGAAATCAGGCTTGACTCCGTTGCCCTGGATTTGCTGTCGCTTCGGCGAAAGCCAGTGCGCAACAGTCAGCTTCAGCGCCGTCCCGTCTTGGAAGAAATTAATTTCTTGGACAGTGCCTTTACCAAAAGTCTGCTCGCCGACCACGCTCGCCGCGCCGGTATCTTGCAGCGCCGCCGCCACAATTTCGCTAGCCGACGCGCTGCCTTTATTTACCAAAACCACAGTTCGGATTCCGCTCAGGCTTGGGTCGCGCAAAGTTTTGTAATCGGTGCTGCTGCCGTCACGGAATTCCTGCGTAGCGACGACGGTTCCTTTCGGCAAAAAGTAGCCGAGCAGATCGACCGCGGCATTGACCAGTCCACCTCCATCATTCCGTAGGTCAATGATAATCCCGCGCGGGCGCTGTTCAGTGATCTGCGCTGCGATTTTGGCAAAATCAGTCGGCAGCGAAGCCGTGAACTGATTGATATCCACGATCGCGATTTGGTTTTTGAAGGCCACCGAAGTGATATCGAGTTTGATTTTTTCGCGCCGAATCTCAACCTCGAATTCATTTCCGTTGCGCAAAATTTTGTACCGGGCGGTCGTCCCGTTCGGTCCGCGCGTCAAATTCGCTGCATCTTCCAAAGGCAGTCCGGCCAAAGGTTGGCCGTCCACGGCGGTGATGATGTCGCCTGGCAAGAGTCCGGCTTTTTCCGCAGGAGAATTGTAAATCGGAGCGACAATCACAAGACCGCGACCCTGCTCGTCTTTTTCAATGTAAACTCCGATACCCTCAACCTCCCCAGACAAATTGCCAGTCTGAAGCTGAGTTTGTTCGGGAGTATAAAACTCCGAATACGGATCACCCAAAGATTCAATCATCCCCTGAATCGCGGAATGCAACATTTTGGTTTGGTTAAGCTTGTCTTGAAAAAGAAATTTGCTTGTGGTCTCGTCCCACACCGTCTCGAAAAGCGGCCAGCCCGGGATGTTCGAAAGTCCATTTTGAATAATGATTGTGCCGCCGCCTTCTTCTGATGAAAAATTCGCGAGATTGTAAAAAAGATTCGCTGCTTCGCCCCGACTGAAACGCTGCGTCGTCCCGAATTCGTCATCAGCGATAGGGTTGATCACACCCATTTTCACCGCGCGAAAAATAAAACGTGCGAGCCGGTAGCTTTTGTTGACATCCCGGAAACTAAAATCCTCGTCGGATAAAGTCGGCGGGACGGCGATGCCAAAAATTTTCAAACTCAGCGCAGTCGCTTCGGCACGATTGATTGGCCGATTTGGTAGCAAATTATCCCCACGCGAATCATTCAAAATACCGCGTGCGTCGGCCTCGGCGATCGCTGGGGCAAACCACGCAGCAGCAGGAACATCTTTGAAGCGAGTGGTAGCGTTGCTGGGCAAATCTTTGATCCCGGCAGCGGCTAGACCCATCGAAACAAATTCAGCCAAGGTAATCGGCCTTTTGGGATAAAAATTGTCGCTGGTCTGTCCGACACCCTTGCTTTGCAAAAACTCGATCACTTCAGGGATAAGTTCGTTTTTCGCATCGTCGAAGCTCGCCAAAGTCGGATTCGCGACCACGACGAAAATTACAAAACTAAACAAAATTTTGCGCCAAAATTGCATTGTGAAAAGTTAAAAAAGCTGAGGCAGTTTAGTCTTTCCCAAAAATTAAGCCAAACCGAGTTTTTGCAGCTCAGCCTTGATTTTTGCCTTGTTCTCCTCACTCGGCTGAGTCAAAGGCAAGCGCACGGCGTAGTCAATTTTGCCCATCTCGGCGAGTACCCATTTCACATCGATTGGATTATTGTCCGCGAAATTCAAATTCATCAGTTCGGCAAATTTGGCATTAATTTTTTCGGCTTCCGCGAAATTCCCCGCGAGCGCGAAATCAACCATTTTTTTCATTTCAGCCGGGACTTCATTCACGATCACGCCGATCAAGCCGACGCCACCCATTTTCATAATTTCCAAAGTCTGTGCGTCTTCACCCGAAATCACAGCGAAATCTTGCGGTTTTTTCGCACAAATTTCTTTGATTTGCTCGAGGTTTCCGCTTGCTTCTTTGATCCCGACGAGGTTCGGATTTTTCGCCAATTCCAAAGTCGTGGCCGCCTCGACATTGCGGCTCGTCCGACCCGGGACATTGTAAAGAATCGTCGGCAGCCCGACTTCCGCGATTTTCGAATAATGCGCGACGATCCCGTCTTGCGTCGGTTTATTGTAATACGGTGAAATCGCGAGTCCGAAGTCCGCGCCGTGTTCTTTCGCAAATTCAGTCAAGCTCACCGCTTCCCGTGTCGCATTCGAGCCAGTCCCGGCGATGACCGGGACACGGCCTTTCACTTCGTCGATCACGATTTCAAGCACGCGACGATGCTCGGTTTTCGAAAGTGTCGCTGATTCGCCGGTCGTCCCGACTGCGACGATGCCGTCCGTTCCCGACTCGATTTGGAAGTTCACTAACTCCCGCAACTTCGGCTCGTCGATCTCCAAATTGTCCGGCCGGAACGGCGTGATCAAAGCGACAAAACTACCTTTTAACTCAGCCATAAAAAATTATTGATTAGTTTCAGTCTGACCTTCGGTGGCATTCGCCGCCGCCAAAGCTTGTTGGGCTTCTGCGAGCGAAGCTTGCAGACCAGCAACAGTTTGTTGCAGCTCGGCGTTTTTCGCACCCTCGTCTTCTTTGCCTAGTAATTTATT
This sequence comes from Patescibacteria group bacterium, assembly GCA_043799575.1. GTDB lineage: Bacteria > Patescibacteriota > Gracilibacteria > JAHISY01 > JAHISY01 > JAHISY01. Next base: position 29,706 of record JAZDNQ010000026.1, read on the forward strand.
CGCAGCCTCGATCGCGGCATTGATCTGCGCGATCGTATCTTCGAGCTGTTTTTTCTTTTCAACCAAAGTCGCGTACGCATCTTGAGTTTTGTTGACCACATTTTCGATTCCAGCTTTGACTTCGGCGACTTTCGTGACGACACTGGCCTGCAAATTTTGCGCGTCTTCGACGGCCGAATTGATCGTTTCGCAGCCAGCCAAAATTATTCCGGCGAGCAAAAGTGTGAACAATTTTCTAGTCATAGGAACATTTTAAGTGAGTTGTCGCTCCACCGCAAAAACTTTAAAATCAGGCTGAACTAAAATTTTGCAATGCTTCTGACTTGTGAACAAAAAGATCTGCTCGCGGCACTTTCGACTGTTTCGAAAGCGGTGAACTTGAATTCGACTTTGCCGGTTCTCAACAACATTCTTCTCAAGGCGGAGAACAAAAAGCTGTCGTTCGCCGCGACGAATCTCGAAATCGCGATCACGACCTCGATCAAAGCTGAGATTAAAAACGAAGGCGCGCTCACGATTCCCGCGCGACTTTTCACCAATTACGTCGGTTTGCTTTCGGCGGGAAAAGTCGAGCTCAAAAATTCGGAAGGTCTCGATCTCCAAATTTCCGCGGCGAAATCCAAGACTAGAATCAAAGGCATTTCCGCTGATGAGTTCCCGCTGATTCCGCAGGTCAAAAAAGAAGTTTCGCTCACGCTTGCCGCGGGCGAGCTGCTTGATGCGATCAATCAAGTCGCGTTTTCCGCGGCGCGCGACATGGTCCGCCCCGTGCTCGCCGGCGTCCATCTCCGTGCGACGAAAAAAGAAATTCGGCTCGCGGCGACCGATTCGTACCGTCTGTCAGAAAAAATTCTCAAACCGCTCACCCCGCCTGAAAAAGACATTTCACTGATTGTTCCGACGCGGACAGTTCAAGAGCTCGCGCGCATTCTCGAGAAAGGCAAAGAAACTGTTTCGCTCGATATTTCCGCGAATCAAGTTTTGTTCCTTTATAAAAATGTTGAATTGGCGAGTCGTTTGATTGAAGGCAGCTATCCGGACTACGAGCAAATCATTCCCAAAAAGCATTTGACCACGATTTCCCTCAAAACTGAGGAGATCGCGAACGCAGTCAAGCGGGTCAATCTTTTTGCCCACGATTCGCACTCAGTGAAGCTCGAGGTTTCCGCTGACAAAAAATTGCGCGTTTTGTCCGACGCGACGCAGATTGGCGAAGAAGAAGCCGAAGTCGGTGCGACGATCGCGGGCGCAGCGAATGCGGTCGCTTTGAACGCAAACTACTTATTGGAGGCACTCTCGGCGATTGGCGCGACCGATATCGAGCTAGAACTCGGCGAAAAAATGGTCCCGGCCGTGATTCGTCCGGCGAAAGACAAAGATTATTTGCACTTGATTATGCCCCTGAAAATTTAGTTCAAAATGATCAAGTTGTTCGAATTGTTCTAAATGAAATTTGGATTTGAAAATCTCGAAGTTTGGCAATTAGCGCTCGACTTTATCCAAATCACAAAAACAATCACAAAAAATTTTCCTCTCGACGAAAAATTTGTCTTGAGCCCACAAACGAATCGCGCCGCGCTTTCAGTCGCCTTGAATCTGGCTGAAGGTAGCGGACGCAAAACCAAAAAAGATTTTGCCAATTTCGTGAGGATGAGTTTGGGGTCGTTGCTGGAAGTTGTCGCTGCCGAGAGAGTGGCACTGGCGCAAGGTTATAAAATTACCGACGAGCAAAAGAAAAAATTTGAAGAAAAAAGCCAAGAGCTTTATTTCAAACTCATCGCACTCGAAAAATATTTGCGCAAATAACACTTCTAACAATTCCAACATTTTGAACAAATCGAACACAAATCAGCCGCTTTATTTCAAAATTGTGCTCGGCGCGAGTTTCGCAGTCACGATTTTCATGCTTTTCGCACTAGCTCGTTCGACCTATCGCGATCTTTTTCAGGTCGGGACTTACATCACGACTTCGTCCGCATCGATCGAAGAACAAAAAAACGAACTGGCTGGGAAGGCGGACGAACTGGCTTACGCCGAGTCGGCGCGCTACCGCGAAAAAGTCGCGAAAGAATTGCTCGGGCAAAAAGAACCCGGCGAAGACGTCATTATTATCACCAATCAAACCCAAAATTTCGACGACTTTTTACCCAACAAATTACAGTCCGAGAAAAATCTTGAATTACTCACTCCGCCCGAAAAATGGCTGCGTTATCTTTTTGGTATTTGAAAAACGAAAACTATAAATTGCGCTGCGTCGGTTGCGGTTCTTCCGTCGCCGAAAAAGATTCCGTCGCGGTCTGTCCGCGCTGTGGCGAAGCGCTTGATCTCGAGTTTGATTTCGCGCAGCTCAAAAAACGCGTCCAAAAAGAATTCGACAAATTCGCACCACTCTCCGCGAAAAAATATTTGTCATTTTTTCCGCTTTCCCCACAGTCCAAAATTATTTCTCAAGACGAAGGCGGGACACCCTTGATCGCAGTTCCGCAAATCGCATCCAATTTATTCGTCAAAAACGAAGGGCTGAATCCGACCGGAGTTTTCAAAGATCGCGGTTCGCTGGTCGAAATTTCGAAAGCGCTCGAATTGAAAGCGCGTGCGATCGTCGTCGCGTCGACTGGAAATATGGCCGCGTCAGTCGCCGCGTATTCCGCGCTCGCGGGTTTGCCGTGTTATGTTCTGATTCCAGAAAACACGCCACTTGGAAAACTCGCGCAGGCGATGAGCTACGGTGCGCGCGTCCTCTCGATTCGCGGGACATACGCGGATTGCTGTGTTTTGGCCGAAAAGATGGCGAAGAAATATCATTTCTACCTCGCAGGCGATTATGTTTTTCGCAGCGAAGGTCAAAAGACAACCGCGTTTGAAATCGTCGAACAACTGAATTGGCGCGCGCCGGAATTCGTCATCGTTCCGGTCGGCTGCGGAACGAACTTATCTGCGATTTGGAAAGGTTTCGTCGAATTCAAGAAACTCGGCTTCATCAAAAATTTACCGAAAATGATCGCGGTGCAGCCCACTGGTTGTTCGACCATCGCCGCCGCGTTCAAAAAGAAATTAAAAAAAGCACCGTTCGTCGCGCATCCGAAAACGATTTGTTCTGCGGTTGGGATTGGTAAACCGCTCGACGACGTCAAAGCGCTCGCCGCGCTGCGCGATTCAGCCGGCACGGCCGTCGAAATTTCCGAAACGGAAGTCGTCGCGGCGCAAAAAAAACTCGGCGAGGCGGCCGCGATTTTCACCGAGCCGAGCGGCGCACTTCCGCTCGCCGCTTTCCAAAAATTGCAAAAGCAAAAATTTTTCCACAAGTCGGACAAAGTTGTTTTGATCGCGACTGGCAACGGCCTGAAAGATCCGCGCTCCGCGCTCGATTCACATCCGATCCCGCCCGCAGTCGAGCCGAATTTGGACGAGATCGATCGCTTCCTCAAATACAAACTTTACGCGATTCGCTCCGCCGGCTTCGCCGAGCGCAAAAAAACTCTCTTCGAAAAAACGCCGAGCTTGGAAGAACTGCAAAAGGCTCTCAAAAAAGAATTTTCCGCCGACTTGAAAGGTTCGCATTTGCGCGCGATTCGTTTTGCGATCGAGATATTTTTGGCCAAAGGCAAAGTGGTCGCGAAGTCCGACCTGCAAAGTTTGGTCGAGGAAGTTTTGGCTGATCTGACTTCGGCCGAACACGTTATGCGTGTTCAGGATTACGAATTAAAAATCGAAAAGCGCCAGCCGCCGCGCGCTCGCGTCGTGGTCGAATTCCGCGGACAAAAATTAAAAGCGGAAAGTCAGGGAGTCGGTCCGGTCGACGCGATTATTTCTGCGATTCGCAAAGCGCTCGCGGGCAAAAGTTTCGCGCCGCGACTTACCGACTTCGCAGTTTTCGTCGACGCGAATGGGACGGATGCGACGACCGAAGTGCGGATGAAGCTCGAAGACGATCAGGAAAATTCCGTCGTCTCGCGTGCCAACTCACCCGACATTCTCACCGCGTCGATCGCAGCTTTCGAAAAAGGCTACAACATTCTTTTTTGGAAGGGGCAGAAATAAAATTGGAAAACACTCTTCCAAAAGCTAAAATCAGGACATGTCCAAACTTCCCAAAGCTTCTTTCCAAATCACGAAAAAGATTTGGCTCAACGGCCATTTGACCGATTGGCAAAAAGCGAATGTTCACGTTTTGTCGCACGCGCTGCACTACGGCTCGGGCGTTTTCGAGGGCATTCGTTTTTATTCAACCAAAAAAGGACCAGCAGTTTTTCGTCTCAAAGAACATGTCGCGCGCCTCTTTTATTCCGCGCGCGCTCTCGAAATGAAAATTCCTTTTTCGCAAAAAGAAGTTGCGGACGCGATTTGCCAAACTGTCGCGGCGAATAAAATTCCGGCAGGCTACATTCGTCCGATTGCGTTTTTCGATTACGGCAAAATGGGGCTCAATCCGGTCGGCGCGCCAGTCTCGCTCGCGATTGCCTGTTGGCCGTGGGATTCCTACCTCGGCGGCAAACCGATTCGCGTCAAAACTTCGAAGTTCATCCGCCTCCATCCCGACTCCGTCGTCGGCGACGCGAAAGTTTGCGGACATTATGTGAATTCGATTCTCGCCTCGCTCGAAATTAAGCGCGCGAAATATGACGAGGCGCTTTTTCTCGATCACAAAGGTTTCGTCGCGGAAGGTCCGGGCGAAAACATTTTCTTCCTGAAAAAAGGTGTGTTGCACACGCCTAAGCTCGGCTCGATTCTCGCAGGCATTACTCGAATGTCGGTGGTTGAAATTGCCCAAAAAGAATTTGGCGTGAAAACGAAAGAGGGTAGCTTCAAAACGAAAGATTTTTATTCCGCCGAGGAAGTTTTTTTCACTGGCACAGCCGCCGAAGTGCAGCCAATCGGGTCGCTCGACGATCATAAAATCGGCGACGGGAAAGGCGGGAAATTCACAGCGCAACTTCGCGCGAAATTTCTCTCGGTCGTCGCGGGCGAAGATCCGAAATACCAAAAGTGGCTCACTTTTGTAAAATAGGAACATGAATTTGCGCAAACTTTTTTCACAGGCTGGACTAGTATTTTTGACAATGTTTTTGTTTGTCTCGACAGTTCGCGCTGCCGAGCCGGATCTGCAAGCCGTGATTTCGGCGAACGATTCGGGCGCGCTCAATTCCCAAATCGAATTTTCCGCCGAGCACTCGTTCAACCCTTTTCCTGAGCGCCCCGCCGTTTTCAATTGGAATTTCGGCGACGGTTCGACCGCAAGCGGTGAAACAGCGACGCACACTTTTGCCAAGCCGGGCGAATTCGAAATCAAACTCAAAATGCAGTCCGGCAAAGCGAGCGCCGAGACGAGTTTTCAGTTTTTCGTTTTCGAAAGAAATATTCTTCTGTTGACTGACTCGGGCGCGAATGAAGATAAAATTACTGCGCTGGCTGCGGCGGCGCGCGAACAAAATATTTTGCTCGATACGGCTTGGGGCGTCGAGAGCCAAAGCGGATTTTTCGGTGACGAAAATGCGCTGAGCGCGGCTTTGCAAAAAAAATTCGAAACACTGACCTCGACCAATTTGATTATTCTCTGGGCGCGCGGCAGCGATGGACTAAATGGCTTGGTGAGCTTCGCACAGAAACTGAATCCGCCGATCGATTTCTCTGGCAAAGAAGTTGTCGTGATTTCGGACGGCAATCTCGACTCGCTCGCGCGGATCGCGCGCGGCAGTTTTGTTTCGCTCGCGCCCCGCGAAATTTTGATCACGCGCTCGGAGGCGCTCCGCGAAATTATTCTCACCGAAGATCCGACCACTTTGGCTGCGACGCTTGAGCAGCAGGCGATTTCTTTGCAGGTTATTGATTCCGGTTTGGAGAATTTCCGCATCACCGCGCCACTTTCTTTTTTGGTGAATTATCTCGTCGCGTCCGGAATTCCCTCGTCGGTGATTTTGCTCGTTCTGATGCTCCCGGTTATTGCGACGCTCGTCGCGTTTCTCAAACAAGTTGTCGGGGTGACGACTTTCGGCGTGTACACACCTTCCGTTCTCACGCTTTCTTTCCTCGCGATCGGTTGGAAGTTGGGAATTGTTGTTTTGTTTGTCGTTGTGTTCTCTTCGATTTTGATTCGCAAAATTTTGCACCGCTATCGACTCGCGTACACGCCGCGGCTCGCGATCGTTCTCTCCTTTGTTGCACTCGCGATTTTCGCCGCGATTGTTTTGCTGACATGGATTGCACCTTTCGGTTCATACTTCCGAGTTGCTGATTTGATCGCTGCGGCGATTTTCCCGATGCTTATCATGTCGACGCTCGCCGAAAAATTCGTCTCGATCCAGTCTGAAAAAGGTTCGCGCTCGGCGATTCAAATGTTCGGCGAATTGTTGCTCGTTTCACTGGCCTGCTATCTCATCGTCGGCGAATGGAGTGCTTTTCAAACGACGATGCTCGCGCACCCCGAAATCATTTTCCTCTTCATCGTCGTCGATGTGATGCTCGCCAAATTCACCGGGCTGCGCATCACAGAATATGTGCGCTTCCGTGAAGTGATTAATAAAATCGAAGAAGAGGAGTAATTCATGCAACATAAAACATGAAGCATGAAACAATTTTTTGTTTTACAAATATTTGAGAAAACTCAAGACTGTGGCGACGATTGTGGCCAAAATTGCGACGCCCAAAAATACCCAGCTTTTCAAAATTGCGGCGATCAGCCTCTCTTTCAGTTTGGAATTCTCCCCCTGCATTTCGGACTCTTTTTGTTTGAATTCGAGTAGCGGAACTGAGCTCTTGAGCTGCGCTTCGAGCTGACCGACGCGGAAGCTCGCCGCTTCGAGTTTTTCCTGTTTTGCTTTCAAATCCTTATTCGCTTCCTCGTACAGCTCGCGAAAAATTTTTTCCTCGACGGCTTCGGTCGGGATTTCAAACGCTTCGGCCTCAGCTGACGCCGCGAAAGTTTTTTCTTTCGAGCTGGACTTTTTTGGCGCGGGAATTTTCGCCAAAATTTTCGCGACCCTTTCCAGGTCTTGGGCGTGAATCAAAACTTGGCGGCTCGGTGAAAGTTTGGCTTTCAATTTGCCGCGCTTCAGATATCGATCAAGCGTGCGAATCGAAATGCCCAACTTTTCGGCGGCTTCCTCGCGGGTAATCGAATAAAAATCTTTTTGGGCGGACATCGCGCTTTATTTTAATTTACGCAGCGCGAGTTGTCAGCCAGATTATTTGATACCCAGTTTTTTGCGAATATCTTCGCTGAGGTTGTGCTGCTCTTTGAGTCGACGCTCCAAAGCCTCCTTGACTTCATTGTTGGCAAATTCCAATTTGCCAAGCTGATCAGTGGCTTTGTCGCCAAAAGTATCGATCGCCTTTTTAATTCGCTGAGCCAGTGCGTCGGCGTCTTTAGCATCTTTGGCCTCTTTGACGTCAAACTTAAGATCTTTTAAGTGGGCATTAAGTTCAGCTTCGGTAAAGGCCACGGTTCCGCCATTGGCAATGTCTTTGTTATCGTCTGCAAAATAATATTTATCGTCTTTCTTAAAGATCGGTCGGTTGTTAATTTTAATATTTGTTGTTTGTGCACCGGAAACCTTACCGCTCTCGACTTTTTCACCGGCAGTTTGTGATGCAACGCCAGTTTGTTCAGCGGTTTGTTTCTTGGCCGCTTCTGGTGTGGTAGCTTTATTCGCAGCAGTTTTAAGCGCTTCTTGGATTGCGCTGCCAGTTGCATAACCAGAAATTTGAGGACTGTCTGGGGATTTGGTGTTCAAGGCTTCAGCAAATTTTTCTGGAGTGAGTTGGCCCATTCTTTCAATAGCGTCTCTGTTGTAGCCCATAGCGACCAAGAAGTCTTGCCGCGATTTTTCAGCACCAGATCCGGTTCCTTCCAAGAGTCGTTTAGCAGCAGCCGGATCTTCGAGAATATTTTTCTTCAAGCTTGGTGCAGACGGACTCATGGTGAACTGATTTATTTTGCTGTCGGCAGCACTGGCCTCCCCGCCGTATCTATACCGTTGCGCGGTCGCCAATGCCCGCTTCTCGCTTTGTTCGCGGAAATGCGACTGGAAAAGCTCAGCCTGTCGTCCTATGCCAGCCACGCTTCCGCCTGCCCAGGTCGGCATGATCGGCGCGTATTTCAAAGTGCCAGCGACTCCGCCCACAAATTTATTCACACCATTATGGATTTTTTCCGTCGCCTGACCCGCCCATTTGCTCGATTTTTTGATTGCCTCATTCGTTCCGATCCAAATGATCGCGATCGAAGCGATCCACCACAAAAGCGAATTGAAATTACCAGCATGGGCTGCGTCGCTCAAAGAAAAAAGCGAGCTGCGTTGATAATCAAACCCAACCGTATTATTCGCGAAAATCATAATCAGCCCGATCGACAGTGGGATCGCGACTAGAGTCGGCATGAAGGCGTGTTTGATAAAAACACTCATCAAATCAAGATCGCCGCTTGGTTTCGCGCCCGGGACGATGTCACCCAAAACCATCATCAATGCAGCGACTGGAGAAATCGCGAAACAAATCCAAAGCACAACCATTCTGATGACCAGGGCGATGACCAACATAAAAATAACTATCGCGATCGCGCCAGCCGTGACCATAGACATAATTCCACTGATTGCCATATCCCAGCCGTCACCGACTACACCTTTGGTTTGGACCAAACTTCCCAGATCAAGCATGCTAGTCAAAAGAACCAGCATGATGCTTTTTTTGTTGACCATGTCGGCGACCTTGTGCTCCGACATATTTTTTCGCAATTCCTTAATTTTTTGAGCCGCGCGAGTTTTGGTGTCGGAGGATGCGTTTGGATCAAGGCTGCCCTTTAGGTCGACAGTTTCCGCGACTGCTTTCATGCACTCATCGATGGAGAGACCAGGTTTGCAGGGCAGTTTGATCATTTTGTCGCCTGCGACGACTTTCGGCAGAGTGAAGATTGCGGTCGCCAAAACATCATTAGTCGTGAGAATGAAACGGCCAGCAAAAAAAGTCAGATTCACAGCGACCAGTGCGATTATAAATTTTGGCAAAACCTTTTTGAGCATACCGAGACCATATTTGTCGTTACTCCCGCCAAAAATAACCATCGCCGCGACGACCAGCAAAATCAAAATAAAACCGACATTTACGAAATTACGCATCACACTCCAGATGAGATGCAGAGTGTCACCCATTCCGGTATCGAGAATATAAGTGCTATCGATCAGGTCGCCGACAATCAGGGCAAACACATAGGCGATCAGCGTGATGATAATGATGATAAAAGAAAAGAGTTGCATGATCCCACTCGCGGTCAGGTCACTCAGCGTTTTTTTGAGCGGCTCGTTGGCGGCAAGTGTCGGGTGGCTAAACAAAACGAAAATCAAAAACACACCGACGACTGGCAGTAGCCAGCGCGAGACTTTCGAAGCGAATTTAAAAATCTTGTTAAGCATTATCTAAACTTTTAGGATTGATGTCTTGCTGCTTGCAGGCGATCAAAAACAAATACAGCTGGCGCGCCTCATCGCTTTTTTCCGGGATTTTCATATCCGGATCCGGGCGCTCGTCCTCCTTGACCAATTTCTCTAGTTCGGCCGAAGTGAATTCACGGCGATTTTTTTCGTTTAGCATTTTTCCCAAGGGTTGGTCGGCGGCGAAATCTTTTTTCGAAAATAAAAGAAGCCAATTTCTGACCGCTTGTTTTGTCGATTCCGACTTGAATTTCAGCTTCAATTCGTTTTGTTCGACTTTCTCGATTGGCGTTTTACCGCTGAGGAAACCAGGGTCAATATCTTTTTGCGCCGCGAGCGTCAGTCCGGTCAGCCCCCACAAGACCGGATTTTTGAACATTTTTTTCGGATTAAAACCAGACAGAACTACGTTTAACGCGATCGCCCCAAATAAGATGTTTGAGCCGTAATAAAGAATTATTTTATCCATGCTGCCAAAATCTCTCACTTTAAATCCATAAGGATTCCCACTTTCTTCATACATCGCGAGTTTGCTGCGCGCTTTATCTGCATCGACTCGCATCTGTCGAATCGCGACATCTTCTTTTTCGAGCAGCTTTTCGAATTTATTTTGAGCACGACCATCACCTTCGCCATACACTGCCGCGACTGATTTATTTTCTTGCAAAAGCTCGTCCCACATTTTGTTGATATCTTCGTTTTTCAAAAAACTTCCGCCGACTACTTGCAAACTAATTGTTTCCATCAGCTCGGCCAACTGACGACCGCTGCCCTCAGTAGCATTGCCTTTTTCGTCGACAAATTTTTCCGCGAAAGCAGAAATATATTTTTTAATGAAATCAATTTTTTGCGGGACATTGCGTTCAGTATTCGGCTCTGTTTCTTGGAAAAGCGGACTGTTTTCCACGGCTTTGAAAAACGGGATTGTCCCGAAAACGCGCTCGACAAAATTCCGCGCTTTCTCATCCTGCGGAATCAACTCTTCGTAATTTAATTTACCGTTTTTGTCGCTATCCAGCTTCGCGATTTCCGCAAACCACGACTCGATAATTTGGTTGGCATTTTTGCCAAGCTCCTCATCGCTGATACCCGGATTGTTGCGGATTGCCCTTTTCAGTTCAGCTGCCAAAACATTTTTTACAATTATTTTTTGACCGAACAACATTCGATCGTAAATTTCTTTGCGGTAAGGATTGTGTTCGGGCGGCAAATACATCGCGCCGAGGCGCGTCTCGACTTCAAGATCGAGACTTTTCTGCGCGATGAACTCCTTAGCTTTTTTGGTCGCCTCAACATCTTCCTTCAGTTCTTTGGTCGCCTCGCGCGCAGATATGACTGGGCGCAATTTTTCCGCGATCGGTCGAGTAAACTTTTCGGGATTTGATGTTCCGAGACTCATTTCAGATGCGCAAAGCACGCACAATTAAATCGATTAGTTCTTCAGAGCGTTCGACCTCGGCGATATGCGGCGCGAGTAGTCGGCGCAGCTCTTCCGGCTCTTGGCCAAAAATATGAATTGTTCGGATGGGATTCCACTTTCGGTTCATTTTCAATTTCAAATCTGCAACGAAAGGCGGATTGTAAATGATCCAAAATTCATCAATCTCGCCGAAAGGCAAAAACTCCTCGTTCTCAATTTTCACGCCGTGCTGCGTGATCGCGATCTCCAAAATTTTCGGTTCGCGATTGTGAATCAGCCAATAAACACCGACAAAAAGCAAAAATGCGAGTGTCAAAGTAATCGCCTGCGTCAAAACACCGAGCGCGATTATTCCAAGTCCGATGAAGCCCGCGACGAGATACCAGACTGGCCCGCGCGGATATTCCAGAAACTCCGGCGCATAAAATGAGTGCTGGATTTCGCCGTGATGGATTTGGGCGAGTGCGTTTGTTTTTGGTTTTTCTGCCAATTTTTATTTTTAAATCTGGGTATTTTAGCAGAATTGGGCTTTTTAAGCAATAAAACTAGACATTTCCTGAAATTATCAATGTTTTTTGTCAAGCGCTGGAAAAATCTCAAAATTTCGTTAAAATCGACCAAATGCAGCCCAAAAAAGTCCTCGTGCTCGGTTCTGGCGCGCTCAAAATTGGTGAGGCCGGCGAGTTCGATTATTCGGGCAGCCAAGCGATCAAAGCGCTTCGCGAAGAGGGAATCACGACGATCCTCGTGAATCCGAATATCGCGACGAATCAAACTTCCGCGGGTGTCGCCGACCGTGTTTATTTCCTCCCCGTCACTCCCCGTTTCGTCGAGCGCATCATCCAAAAAGAAAAACCGGACGGGATTTTGCTCGCGTTCGGCGGACAGACAGCGCTTAATTGCGGTGTCGAATTAGAGAAGCGCGGTGTGTTTAAAAAATTCGGCGTCCGCGTGCTCGGTACGCAAATTTCCGCGATCGAGGCGACCGAGGATCGCGAGATTTTCGTCAAAAAATTATCCGAAATTGGAGTGACGACGGCGCGTGCGGTCGCGATTTCCGACATCTCCAAAGGTCTCGCCGCGGCTCAAAAAATTGGCTTTCCAGTTATCGTCCGTGCGGCGTACGCGCTCGGCGGTAAAGGCTCGGGCTTCGCGAAAAACGCGACTGAGCTGAGAAAATTGCTCGAAGTAGCGTTTTCCGCGAGCCCGCAAGTTTTGATCGAGGAGGATTTGCGCGGCTGGAAAGAAATCGAATACGAAGTCGTGCGCGATTCCGCCGACACGTGTTTGACGGTTTGCAACATGGAAAATTTCGATCCGCTCGGGATTCATACCGGCGAGTCGATCGTCGTCGCGCCGTCGCAAACTTTGAACAATTACGAATATCACGCGCTCCGCGAAATCGGCATTCGGGTGATTCGGCATCTCGGCATCGTCGGCGAATGCAACATTCAATACGCACTGCATCCGAATCCGACTGATCCGCACAAAATCGATTATCGCGTGATCGAAGTGAACGCGCGACTTTCCCGCAGTTCCGCGCTAGCGTCGAAAGCGACCGGATATCCGCTCGCGCATGTCGCCGCGAAACTCGCCCTCGGCAAAAGATTGGACGAAGTGCCGAACGCGGTGACCGGCAACACGACCGCGTGTTTTGAGCCGGCGCTCGATTATCTCGTTCTCAAAATTCCACGCTGGGATCTCCAAAAATTCCGCAAAGTTTCCGCGGAAATCGGCAGTGAAATGAAATCCGTCGGCGAAGTGATGGCGATCGGACGTTCGTTCGAAGAAGTACTCCAAAAAGCGTTGCGCATGCTACAAGTTGGGGCGTATGGTTTCAGTCACGCCAATTTCAAATTCGACTCGCTCGAAAAAATTATTTCGAAGCCAACGCCGGAAAGAATTTTCGCGATCGCGCGCGCGTTGCGCGACGGTTGGTCGGTAGCGAAAATCAAAAAATTGACCGGCATCGACGAGTGGTTTCTCGAGAAATGTAAAAACATCGCGGACTTTGAGCGCGACATTCTCAAAGCCCAAAAAGGAAAATTGTCGAAAGAAGAATTTTCTCGCGCGAAAAAACTCGGCTTTTCCGATTCGCAAATCGCGTGGCGCGCAGGAGTTGGCGAGCTAGAAATTCGGAAGCGCCGCAAAAAATTCGGCATTTTCCCCGTCGTCAAAAAGATCGATACTTTCGCCGCGGAGTTTCCCGCGCGGACGAATTATCTTTATCTGACCTACCACGGCGATACGAGCGACGAAATTAAATTCTCGAAAAAACCCGACCTTCGCTCTTCGAGCTTCGGCGGGCTACGGCCTCGCGCGGTCGTGCTCGGTTCGGGTGCGTACTGCATCGGCTCGTCGGTCGAGTTCGATTGGTGCTGCGTCTCCGCCGTCCAAACTTTGGCCAAAAACGGCTTCGAGACGATCATGATCAATTACAATCCGGAGACTGTTTCGACGGATTACGACACTTGCGACCAACTTTATTTCGACGAGCTTTCCGTTGAAAGAGTTTTGGACATTCTCGATTTCACGAAACCGAAAGGCGTCGTCGTTTCGACGGGCGGACAAATTCCAAATAATCTCGTCGGGAAATTAGCGGCCGAAAAAGTTCCGATTTTCGGCACTTCCCCGATCTCGATCGACCGCGCCGAGTCGCGCGAAAAATTTTCGAAACTTTGCGATTCGCTCGATATCGACCAACCGCAGTGGTCCGAGTTCACCCAAAATTCCGATGCGATGTCTTTCGCAAAAAAAGTCGGTTATCCGGTTCTCGTTCGTCCGAGTTACGTCCTCTCCGGTGCCGCGATGTCAGTCGCATTCACTGCCGAGCAGCTCCAAAATTACCTCGCGAAGGCGACGAAAATTTCGCTTGATGCGCCCGTCGTGATTTCCAAATTTGAAGAAGGCGCGCGCGAAATCGATTTCGACGGAGTCGCCGCCGACGGAAAGCTCGTAATTTTCGCGGTTTCCGAGCATGTCGAAAATGCGGGCGTGCATTCCGGCGACGCGACTTTAGTTCTCCCACCACAAAAAACTTATCTCGAAACAATTAAACGGATCAAAATTATCGCGAAAAAATTAGCCGCGGAATTGAAAATTACCGGCCCGTTCAACATCCAATTTCTCGCGAAAGAAAATCGCGTCGCGGTCATTGAGCTGAATTTGCGTGCGTCGCGCTCGTTCCCCTTCGTCTCCAAAGTCTCGGGACACAATTTCATCGCGATCGCGATCGAGGCGATGCTCGGTAAAGTTCAATCCAAAAAATGGCGGAAACAAAACTATCAAACTCTCGACTTGAATCACGTCGGCGTGAAAGCCGCACAGTTCTCTTTCTCGCGACTCAAAGGCGCAGATCCGACTCTCGGCGTCGAGATGGCGTCGACCGGCGAAGTCGCGTGCTTCGGCGAAAACCTCCACGAGGCTTTTCTCAAAGCGCAGATCGCGGTCGGTTTCCGTTTGCCAAAGAAAAACATTCTAATCTCGACTGGCTCGATTGATTCGAAACTGGCCTTCCTCCCCTCGGCGCAAAAATTAGTCGTGATGGGTTTCAAACTTTTCGCGACACCGGGCACTTCCCGCTTTTTGACCGACAACGGTGTCCCGAATTCACTCGTGCATTTTCCGCTCGAAAAGCAGAAACCCAATGTACTCGACCTTTTTGCCCAAAAACAAATTGGGATGGTCGTGAATATTCCGAAAAATTACCAAGCTGAGGAAATGACGAATGGCTATCTGATTCGCCGCCGCGCGACGGATTTCGGCATCCCGTTGTTCGTCAATCCACAAGTCGCGAAATTGGTCGTCGATTCGCTGGAGCAATATCGCGATCTCGAGTTGCCGATCAAAGCGTGGGATGAGTATTTGAAATAAATAAATCAAAACAAGAAGCGATAGCTAACATTGATAAATAGTGCTTTTTGTGTTAAAATGAAAAAACCATAAAAACCAATTTTGACACAGAAAGCATTAGAACCTAGCGACCACGAACCACTTACCGGCGGGGAAGTTCCAAAAAAACAAAACAGAATCAACTCACCCGACGCGAAACTAGGTTTTTTAGCGCAACTTGCAAGACCACTTCAAAGGTTTTTTGTAGAAAAGACTCTATTGGGTCAAGAAGCTTCGCCAAACAAAAAGGCAGAACACATTCCGCGCTCAAAGGCAGACGGGCAGACTTCTGATTCTGTATCCGTCCATGATTTAAGTAGCCCAGAGGTTGACCAAGAGTTGCAAAAGAAAAGTTTTTTACAAGAAGCGACAGAGGAATTTAAAGATATTTTGCGACTCAATTGGCAAATTCTAAAAAATCCAAAGCTCATCAGGGATGGTTTTATGGAGGTAATAAAAGATTATTTTAACTTAATTCGATCTTTGTCTGTGAAAGGCAATCGCACCCTCAATGAAGAAGAGGTTTTGGGAGCTAAAGTCTCGCAATCGCTCGGCATTAGCGAGCTGGTTTCTTTTCCTGGAACGATTTTAGGTATAGAGGCGCTGTCAGTTTTCGATATTCAGGCAATGACGGGTATTTCACAAGAAGTAATTAATACGGTCGGTGCGATCGCTGGCAATTATCTCTCTGCAGTGATCAGCTTTTTGCTTTCCTATCTTTTGCTGACAGCCAAGCAAAAGAATTATGGGTTGAAGAAATCGTGGAAAGACGGCTTAAGAGTTGTGAAAGACTGTGTTCCGGCTGCTGCAGCTTTATATACTTTCAATGCCCCACTAATGACAGCACTTCAGGCTATTGGGCTTAGCGGGGAGCTAGCAAGCGGATTAGTCACTATTTTTGGAATAATCATTTTTATGGGTGTTGCGAAAGTCTCCGCGAGTAAACGTATTGACGAGACGGTTAAGGTTCAGTCGAGCGAGCAATAATCCATATAGTTGTTTTCAAATAAGACAAAAACCCCGCCGAGTGGGCGAGGTTTTCGATATTCTTCCTTCAGACCGTCTGCTCCGGAAAGCAGCAATCCTGTAATTCAGGTGGGGAATCTTTCGCTGATCGGATTTGACCAGTGAAATGTACGAGTCCCCTTAAATTTTGTGAGCGATTTGGCTTCACGCCGAGTTCGCGAGAATGAAAGAATTATCTACAATTTACCCGAACAAAAAATGTGTGCAATCAAATCGAGTTGCGCCCGATTTCAAAATATTTTTGCACCATCTTTCCGCGATTTTCACCCACCAAATGTTGTGCTCAAATTAATCGCGGCAAACACGATGCTGACGAGTCGGCCGAGGATTTCCCACAAAAGATCATAATTAAAGACGAATCCGAACGCGATGAGTCCGAAAAGTAGAATCGGACCATTGCGGCGATATTTTTCGCCCAGCCTGGCTGGCAAAAAATTTACGACCACGCCTCCTCCGTCGAGCGGTGGGATGGGCAAAAGATTGAAAACCATAATCACAATATTCACAAACATCACATTCTGCACGAAAAGAAAGGCAATCGAGCCCGGCTCGAGCAAATTGTGCGGAATTGCCAAAGCCAAAGCGACGACGAAATTCGCGAGCGGGCCAGCGAGACTGGTCAAAATCTCGCCAGTTTTTGGATTTGCGAAATTCGCCGGATTGATCGGGACGGGTTTTCCCCAGCCGAATCCCGCGAAAAGCAGCATGATTGTCCCAAACGGGTCGAGATGTTTCAGCGGATTTAAGCTAATTCGTCCGGCCCATTTCGCGGTCGGATCGCCGAGATAATCGGCGGCTGCGGCGTGAGCCATTTCGTGAAATGTGAGCGCGACCAAAAAGCCGATCACCCAGGAAAGCATTTCGAAGATCGGTAAGTTGAGTAAAAACATTTTTTCTCGTAAAATCTCCCGGCTCAATTAATTTTAACATTCTCCCAATGAGTAAAGTTTGTAGTCTTTGCAGCAAGCGACCAGCAGCTGGCAACAAAGTTTCGCATTCGAAGCGCCGCACGCGTCGCCGTTTTCTCCCGAATTTAGTCTCCAAAAAATTCTCCGGCGTAAAAGTTTTGATCTGTACGAGCTGTCTGCGGACTTTGCAAAAGCCGACCAAAGAAAAAAATGTGGCGGCGGAGTCCTCCTCCGAAAAATAATTCAACCTCACTTCGCAAATCGGGGTGAGGGTTGCCTCGCCCAGTTTTGAAATTTCGCAAACGGAGGGATCGCATAGCCCCAAAGGGGTCCCCTTGGGATGGCCGAGCGCTAAAATAATTACGATGCACTTCGTTTATATTTTAAAAAGCGTTGGCAGAAAAAGATTTTATATCGGGGTGAGTAGCGATGTCTCCAAAAGACTACTAGAGCACAACAGAGGTTGTGCAAAATCTACCAAACCTTATCGTCCATGGCAGATCGTTTATACCGAAAAATTTGAATCCAAAACCGCAGCCTACAAAAGAGAGTTTTATCTAAAGCACCCACAAGGCTATCTAGAAAAGAAAAAGATCATTGACAGTTTGAAAGTTTAAACGGAGGGATCGCATAGTGGCCGAGTGCGCTCGCTTGGAAAGCGGGTAGGCGGGCAACTGCCTCGAGGGTTCGAATCCCTCTCCCTCCGCCATT
>JAZDNQ010000058.1:0-11098 GCA_043799575.1 Patescibacteria group bacterium
ATCAGGTCGGCACTTGTTCTAGAATAAATGCAGCTCAATTGGCGCGCGCCACAGCGAGGAGCGAAGCGACGAGCGTCCCAAACTACTTATGCGGGACAAACTCTGAGCCAGCTTCAAGTCCAGGAGAGCCCACCAAATAAAATTCATTTATGCGCAAAAAAATACTTTGGTCTTTGTTCCTGCTGCTAATCGTCGGGCTTGGCCTCGGTTATTATTTCACTTTCGTCGCGATTGATTACGATTATCTGAATGCGCCGCAAAGATATTTGGCGGAGAGTATTTTCGCGAAATGGGATCGCGCGATCGCAGCTTTGCCCGAGCCGGAACAAAATATCGTGCGACTGGATGATTTGGAAAAGGAGCTGAGTCCTTGGGAAAAATTTTTTGAGCAAAAAGTTTTGGCAATTCCGGCCGCCGATTTGGGCTTCAAAGGTAAATATTTCGGACTCGCGATGCCGGACGACTTGGTGCAAATCCCGTCCAAGGTTTTTGATGTGAAAAATGGTTTGAAAGGTCTTTATGAAACGGAAATTCAGTATTATCCCAAAAATGCTTTGGCTGATTTTGAAAAGATGAATGCGGCGCTGGAAAAAGCGCTCGGGAAAAAGATTTGGATTGATTCAGGCTATCGCTCGCCCGGAAAACAGGCGTATCTGTTTTTTAAATATTTGGGCGATCCGGAAGATGGGAATAATTTTTCATTGAAGGAAAATGCGAAATGGATTGCTCTGCCGGGCTATAGCGAACATGGCAGCAGCACGACGCCGGCTTTTGATTTTGCCTTGGATGGTGGCGACAGTATTTTCGAAAAACCGAATGGTGAGGAAATGTCGAGCGAGGAGAGTCAGGCTTATCTGGAGACGACGCCGGAATACAAATGGCTACTCGCGAACGCGGCTCAGTATCATTTCTTTTTATCCTATCCGCGGGAAAATCCGGACGGCGTGAATTTTGAGCCGTGGCATTGGCACTGGGAAGAAGAATAGATATTTCAGACCCAAAATAATTTTGACCAGGTGCTATGAAAAATATTAAATTACACGTGCTACTTATTGGAAGAGGTGATAAATTGTGTTAAAATGCAAAGCCATTAAGCTGTTAAAAATGACAACCCAATCTTTAAAAGGTCGAGAAGTCGCGGTTAGGGTTCCCTTAAGGGTTAGTAAACCTGTCTTGAACGAGGGCAAAATAAAGGTCGAAATGCGACCGAAAAAAGACGAAAAAAGGGCAATTTTGGAAGTTGTGATGAAGGAAATAAAAAAAGCTGGGGATATTAGTTTCGTTAACCAATTCGAAAAGGCACTTCGTAAAATAGATATTCAAAAACTAGAAAAGGACCAGTGCATTAAGATAGTTCTTTGTGATGCAGATATAACTCCCCCCGTAATTGTTATTAATGTTTATTTAGACAAGCTTTTCGCGAAAATGAAATTCGCTACATGG
Source organism: Patescibacteria group bacterium (assembly GCA_043799575.1). Classification (GTDB taxonomy): domain Bacteria; phylum Patescibacteriota; class Gracilibacteria; order JAHISY01; family JAHISY01; genus JAHISY01. The sequence goes on from JAZDNQ010000058.1 coordinate 1,444, forward strand.
AAAGAGCAGGCTGAAAAACATAAACAATTTTTAAGTAAAAAAACGTCTCTTAAGAAATGTTCTGATTGGTGATGAATCCTTCGGGTGACCGTCTCGTCAAAAAGCATGGTTGGATATTTTTAATTCCAAAAGCGTTTCTAGAGAAACAAGATTCTTACTACAAACAAGTTCTGTCGAAAAATAAAACATGGCTGGAAAGCTACAGCGCACATAAAAGAAGATTTCAGAAAAGCCCATTATTAGCTAATAAGGCTCACCCTTTAAAACATAAGCTTCAGGATTTTTGGTCGTCGGAATGCTGTTCTGGCAAAAGAAAAGGCGATCGGGTTGTGTTTTTTCTTATAGCTAAAAACGTAATCTACTTAGTAGATATACTGCCTGGACATTGTTATAAAGAATTTGAGACCATAGGGGCTAAAAATTATCCAAAAAATTTTCGTGACGCAATCAAACTAGAATCTATTAGGAAGCTCAGGGAACGAGGTTTAATTATTTAGCTTTTTCCTCACCCGCGTCTTCCCCTCGCCCATCACCCGCTTCAATTCATCAATCTGATCGCGCAAATCCGCGGCTTTTTCGAACTCGAGATTTTGCGACGCCATGTCCATCTCGACTTCCAGCTCGCCGATAATTTTGTCGAGCGCCTCCGTCGGGACTTTGTTCGGATCGATTTTGCGCAAACCGAAATCGTGCTTCTCGCCCGCGATATCCGCAACGGATTTTTCGATCGTCTTCGGTGTGATGCCGTGCTGCTTGTTATACGCCGCCTGAATTTTTCTTCTTCTCTTGGTCTCATCCAGCGCGCCCTGCATCGACTTCGTGATGCGATCAGCGAACATGATGACATGCCCATTCACATTCCGCGCGCAGCGACCAATCGTTTGAATCAGTGAGCGCGTCGAGCGGAGAAAACCTTCTTTGTCCGCATCGAGGATCAAGATTGTGGAAACTTCGGGTAAATCCAAACCTTCACGCAGCAAATTGATCCCGACGAGGACGTCGAATTTGCCGAGTCGGAGATCGCGGAGAATTTCAATCCTGTCCATCGTGTCGACATCCGAGTGGAGATAACGCACGCGAATTCCATTTTCGGTCAGAAATTCAGTCAAACTTTCGGAAGATTTTTTCGTCAGCGTCGTAATCAAAACTCTTTCTTTGCGTTGAATTGTTTTTGCGATTTCGTCGAAAATAACTTCCATTTGTCCTTCGCTCGGCTTGATCACGATCTGTGGATCGAGTAGGCCGGTCGGCCGGACGATCATCTCGGCAATATTTTTGCTTGATTTTTTGATTTCGTAATCCGCTGGCGTCGCCGAAATGTAAACCGTTGGCCCCATCCTTTTTTCGAATTCTGCGAAATTGAGCGGCCGATTGTCGAGCGCGGACGGCAGACGAAAACCGTGTTCGATCAAAGTTTGCTTCCGCGAAAGATTGCCGGCGTACATTCCCCCGATCTGCGGAACGGTCACATGCGACTCGTCGATGAAGAGCAAATAATCTTTCGGGAAATAATCGAGTAAAGTCGAAGGCGGCTGTCCCGGTTCTTTGCCGGAGAGATAACGCGTGTAATTTTCGATGCCCGAAACGTAACCGACTTCGAGCATCATCTCGATATCGTATTCCGTTTTCGTTTTCAATCTCTCCGCTTCGAGATTTTTGCCGAGCTGTTTGAGCTCCGCCAATCTTTGATTCAAATCGAGTTTGATTTGCGCGACCGCCGACTGAATTTTTTCGGGAGTCGTCACATCGTGCTTCGCGGGGAAAATATTGACCACTTCCATTTCCGCGAGAATCTCGCCCGTGAAATGATCGGCACGCGTGATGCGTTCGATCTCGTCGCCGAAAAAGTCGAGGCGAATGATTTCCATGTCTGCATCGGGCGGATAAATCTCGACGATGTCGCCGAGCACATTGAACTGTCCGCGTTTGAAATCGAACTGCGCGCGGGTGAATTGCAGATCGACCAATTTGCGCAGCAAAACATCGCGTTCAATTTTTTGGCCGAGTTTGATTTCGAATTGGAGCGCGCGATAAGCCTCGACATCGCCGAGTCCGTAAATGCAGGAAACCGACGCGACGATAATCACGTCTTTGCGTGTCATCAACGACTGCGTCGCGGCGTGCCGAAACTTCGCGATCTCCTCGTTAATCGAAGCGTCTTTTTCAATGTAAGTATCCGTCGCGGGCAAATAAGCTTCCGGCTGGTAATAATCGTAATAGCTCACGAAATAGTGGACGGCGTTGTCAGGAAAAAACTCGCGAAACTCGGAACAAAGCTGCGCGGTCAGAGTTTTGTTTTGAGAAATCACGAGTGCGGGTTTTTGCAAATTTTGAATTACATTCGCGATCGTGAAAGTTTTGCCTGAACCGGTCACGCCGAGCAAAGTCTGATCGCGCGCACCTTTTTTCAAATTCGCGGAAAGCTGGTCAATGACCTGCGGCTGATCACCCGCTGGGCCAAATTTCGAGACGAGTTTAAATTTATTCATCACAAAGATTCTCTCGATTTTAGCACGAGTGATGTGAAGTTCGGAGCGTCCGACTATCCTAACCGTATTTGCTCTCCCGGAGGCAATTCATGTCGCTCGACATGCGCGCGCATAAATTCTTCCAGTTTTCCATTTCCGATATCTTCAGCGCTGAGCGGCTCGCCAAAAATAATTTTTACTTCCGCGTTTTTGGTGACTCGGCGACCTGCATGCGGTTTCGGTTGAATGAAAAATTCGTTGCGACCGAATGCGTGCGAGCAAATATAAACCGGTATGAACGGCGCTCCAAGCTCCTCAAGTTTTTCTCCCGGTTTACGATATCGTCCAGACTCCGCCAAAACACCGCGCTTTTTGCGTGTTCCTTCGGGGAAAATAATTATGCTGCGTTTCAGTTCTTTGAGTACAAACCTAAGATCGCCAATTAAGTCCGGGTTTTCCCCTTTGCGATCAAACGCAATATGCCCGGCATTGCGCATTGCCGTTCCGAATACTTTAATATTCAAAAGTTCCTTTTTCGACAAGTATTTAGCCAGGTGTTCCATCTTAGTAAATTCCTGCAAAATAGCTTGTAGGCCGACTGTATCCCACCAGCTTTCGTGACGCGCGAGAAAAATAACCGGACCATCTGGAACATTCTCTTGACCCTCAATCGTGAAGTTCACGCCAAATTTTTGGAGCAACTTGTTTACTTGCTGCGACATTCGCAACTCGTGCTTTTCGATTTTAGATAATTTCTTTTTGTCGCGATCAGAACCATCGAAATTTTTAGAATGAAAAAAGGTCGCATTTACGCGCAGCGAATTCGTCAAAAGTGCGACTGCGAGTCGAACATCAAAAACAATTTGCCTGAGAGCAGAAATTTTTTTACTTTCGGGCTGACGCAAATATTCAGGCATTGGCAAGTGCCTGAATTTATCGAAATCCCGCTAAATTTTCAAGCCAAATTAAACGCGCTCGACATATTCGAGCGTCTCGGTGTTGATCCGAATTTTCTCGCCTTCGTTGATGAAAAGCGGAACTTGGACCGTGATACCGCAATCCAAAGTCGCGGGCTTCCCACCGCCACTCGCCGTGTCGCCTTTCACGCCTGGCATCGTTTCTTTCACTGTGAATTCCATTTTGATCGGGAGATTCACATTGATCGGCGTACCGTCGAAATACATCAAATCGTACTCTTCACCATCCTGCATGAATTGCCCAGCTTCGCCGACCGCCTCGTCGGACAGCGAAAACTGTTCGAAATCTTCGGAATTCATGAAGTTGAAGCCTGCATCGTCTTTGTAAAGGAATTGCGCTTTTTGCATCGTAATTTCGGCAGGCTGGATCTTGTCCGCTCCCTGGAAAGTTTTCGGAATAACTTTGCCATTGCGCAAATTTTTCATTTTGACTGCCATCACGCCGCCCTGCCGACCGGTTTTGGAGAATTGATTCCAAACGATGCGAAACGGCTCGCCGTCGAGCGAAACATTGGTGCCAATGCGCAAATCAGTGATTTCGTACATGATGGAAGAATTAAGATTTCGGGGATTTTAGCACAAGATGAGAAGACCTTTTCTATTTTTCGTCAATGTTTTTTTCTGGCTTACCGAAGCCATTTTGGGCTGAAGCGCTTTTTTAGCGGAGAGTGTTTTTGACAAAGACCGGTGTTGATTTTAAATTTTGGGGTAGTTTTGAACTAAATTTTTGTTCATTTTTCTCGGCTTCTGCAACTTCTTTATTCCCTTTTTGACCCGCTCGGCGCGGGAAACTTAACCCCCTCAAAAATGGATTCATCTGTCCTTACTAATCTCGTGGATAATATCCGCGGTTCTTTTGCCGATCTCTGGGCCGGCATTCTCGATGTTCTGCCTCGCATTGTCGAGGGAATTGTCATTTTGATTGTTGGTTGGATTGTAGCAAAAATCATTTCCCGCTTGGTCGGGAAGATCATCGAGGTGATTCGCCTCGAGAAAATTTTCGCCATGGCCGGCGTCAAGACCTTTTTCCAAAAAGCTGGCATCAAACTGAGCATTGCCGGTATTTTTGAAGAGGTCGTTAAATGGTTTATCTTGATTGCTTTCTTCATCTCAGCTGCAAACGCTTTCGGTCTGCCGCAGGTCAACGGCTTTTTGCAAGATGTTTTGAATTACATTCCGAACGTCATCATCGCGAGCGTCATCACTATCCTGGGAATTTTGATTGCGAATTTCATCGCCGACCTGACTCACGGCACGACGCGCGCATTTCAGGGTAGCTCGGCCAAAATCGTCGGTTCGATCACACGCTATGCTGTGATTATTTTCACAGTTTTTGCGGCACTTTTGCAGCTCGGGATTGGGAGAAGTCTGCTTGATTCATTCTTCAATAATCTCGGACTCGCACTCGCGGCGGCTTTCGGTATCGCTTTCGGCTTTGGCGGCAAAGAGGCGGCTGCCGATATGATTAAAAAAATCCGCAAAGATGTCGCTGTAGATAAGAAATAATTTTTCCCCGCACTCAGTAAAAAAGTCCCGAGCGAAATCGAGGGACTTTTTTATTACCGAGGAAAGCGCGCAACGAAACTGCGAAGCAGGTTTCGCTTGCGAGCGACGCAGGCAAGAAAGATTTTTTTATTGCAAATATTTCCGGCCTTTCAGCTCGTCTGGGAAATGCTGCTGCTGTGCTGCGCTCGGATCGGAATGAAAATATTTATAATCTTTCCCGTAGTCTAAATTTTTCATTAGCTCGGTCGGTGCGTTGCGCAAATGCAGCGGCACAGGCAGATTGCCGAACTTCTGGATATCGGCGCGAATTTGGCCGAGCGCGAGATAAACGGAATTATTTTTTTTCGCTCGCGCACAGTACGCGACCGCCTGACCGAGTGCGGTGTCCGCTTCGGGCAAACCGAGAAAATCGACCGTGTCTTTCGCGGCGAGTGCGATTTTGAGCGCGATCGGATCGGCGAGTCCGACATCTTCCGACGCGAAACGCACAACGCGGCGCGCGATGTACAGCGGATCTTCCCCGCCTTCCAACATACGAACCAGCCAATAAAGTGCCGCGTCAGCATCGCCGTCGCGCATCGATTTGTGCAACGCGGAAATCAAATTGTAATGTTCTTCGCCTTTTTTGTCGTAAAACAAAACTAAATTTTGGACTAATTTTTCGATTAATTTGAGATCAATTTTTTGCGCCTCGGCAGAAAAAGCGGCACGTTCGAGAATGTTGAAAAGGATGCGCGCGTCGCCGTTCGCGAGCTCGGCGATTCGTTCGAGCGCGGCGGAATCAATTTGTAAATTCAATTTACCCAAACCTTTCGCGGAATCGGACAAGGCTTTTTGCGCAAGAATTTTTAGGTCGGCAACTTGGAGTGAATTGAGCACGTAAACTTGCGAGCGCGAGAGAATCGCGGAGTTGAGTTCGAAACTCGGATTCTCCGTCGTCGCGCCGATCAAAGTGATCACGCCTTTTTCGAGATACGGAAGCAGTTGATCTTGCTGCGCCCTATTTAGTCGGTGAATTTCGTCAATGAATAGAATCGTTTTTTGTTTGCTCAATTTTCGTCGTTCGAGAATTTGCTGAATCGTTTTGCGAAACTCGGCGGTCGCGAATCCGATCGCGGACATCGGCTGAAAATGCGAATTGGTTTTGGCTGAAATAATTTTCGCGAGTGTCGTTTTACCGCTTCCCGGCGGCCCCCAAAAAACAAGTGAGCTGAGCGCGTCGGCTTCGATCTGTTTGCGCAGCGGCGAACCTGAACCGACAATTTTTTCCTGCCCGACGAAATCGGCGAAATCGCGCGGGCGCATCCGATCGGCGAGCGGCGCAGAACTTTCCAATTCTGCGCGAAAATTTTGCTCGAAAAGATCGTCGCCTGACTGGGCTTTTTTGGCCATGACGAAATTTTACGCCCCAAAAAAGTTTTTAATAAACTTGAAAAACCGATTCAAGTGTTTCAATGATTCTATTTCTCAGCTGTATATCACCAGATACTCCGACAAGAGCTAAAAGCTCTCTGGCGAACGAAACAAAAGCTTCGTGACTGCTACTCGCGCTATCACTTAAGGCATGTCGACTTAAAAATGTGGGCAAATCTCGATCGTCCAGTTTATCAAGCACCGGCTGAGAAGCCAGTAAAAAAATAATTTTATGTCTCTCGATAATTTTCAAAACAGCTTCTATCGTTAGCCGAACTGGCCAATAATCTTTTGTCTCGTTCCAACGACGATGTTGAGCTGGACAAAAAAATTTAACTTGGAACTTTAGCCCTTCAAATACTTCTTCAAGTGCAAGACGAACTCGGCGCGTCAGTCTTTGCGGCAAACCACAGTGTGCGATAAGAATCGAAATTCGTTCGGGAGGGCTCATTGGAAGCTTGCGATTTTACAAGTTTTTATCCCAAAATAAAAAGCCCTCGGAAAATCGCGAGGGCTTTTTTGCTGCGAAAACTATTCCGCAGGAGGAGTCGCCTCCTCAGTGGCTGGAGCAGCCTGCTCGGAAGCTGGAGCTTCTGTGACCGGGGCAGCTGGTTCGGCTGGAGCAACTGGTTCCGCCGGAGCCGTCACAGCGTCATTCGCTGGAGCTCCGTTGGCAGGGTCGCCGGCCGGAGCAGCTCCATCTTGATCTTCGAGGAAAAAATTCATCCGTATTCACCCCCCTTCGTTTGAACTCGCGAGAAAATTTTTGTGAAAACTCTCACTGTCTCGGATTTTGGCTTGAAAAGGAGATTTCCGCAAACAAATCGCGTGATAAAATCTCGGCGTGAAAAAATACGCCGAACCGATTTTCGACTTTCTGAATTCGTCCGAAAAAGCGGGTGAGAAGTTTTTGGCAGACAATCGCGTCGCGCTGAGGCTCAGCGAAGCGCAACATTTTCAAAAAGCGATCGGCCGACCGCTCACGCTGACGGAATTGGTGATTTTGGGAATTCAAGGTAGCGAACATTGCAGTTATCGCTCGACGCGGAATTATTTGAAAAAACTGCCGACGACCGGAAAGAATGTGATTCTCGGACCGGGCGAAGATGCCGGGATTGTGGAAATCGCGCGCGAAAAAAACGGAAAAAAATGGGGGCTCGTGATCGGCCACGAATCGCACAATCACCCGAGCCAAATCGTGCCTTTCGAAGGTGCGGCGACCGGAGTCGGCGGCATCGTCCGCGATATTTTGTGCATGGGCGCGCGCGTGATCGGCTGCCTCGATGTTTTGCGTTTTGGGGAAATCGATAAGCCGTTGAATCGCTGGCTCGCGCGCGAAGTCGTCGCTGGCATCGCGGGATATGGCAATCCCCTCGGTGTGCCAAATCTCGGCGGCGATATTGAATTCGAAAAAAGTTTCAATTCAAATTGTCTCGTGAACGTCGTCGCGCTCGGCGTGCTACGCGAGGATGAAATTATTCATTCCTTCGCACCGAAAGAAGCCGTGCAAAAAAAATACGACATTATTATTGTCGGCAAAGCGACCGACCGCAGCGGTTTCGGCGGCGCGAGTTTCGCGAGCGGCGAGCTGAAAGAAGAAGATGCCGAGACGAATAAAGGCGCTGTGCAAGAACCGAATCCATTTTTGGAAAGACACATTCTCGCGGCGACTTACGATCTTTTTCGCGAATTGAAAAAGGAAAAACTTTTGAAAAAAGTGAGCTTTAAAGACATGGGCGCGGGCGGCAATGTTTGCGCGAGCGTCGAGCAGCTCGACCGGAATAATTTCGGCGCAGAAATCGATCTCGAAAAAATTCATTTGGGTGAAAAAAATCTGCCGCCGCAAATCATCGCCGCGGCGGAAACACAGGAAAGATTTTGCTGGATTTGCGATCCGAAAATCACGCCGCTGATTCTCAAAACTTACAATGAAAAGTGGGCGCTGCCGCAAGTCTCGAACGGCGCGCGCGCGAGTCTCGTCGGCCAAGTGAAAAAAGGTAATTATGTTTTGAAGTTCCGCGGGACGAAAGTCATCGACGCACCCGCGAAAATTTTGACCGAAGGACTGCTTTACGATCGCGCGTTCGAGCCGGAAAAAAAGCACTTTCCGCAGATCAGTTTTGATTTCGGGAAAATTAATTTTGAAGAAATTTTGCGCAAACTCATCGCGAGTGAAAATATTTCTTCCCGCAAACCGATCTTCGAGAAATATGACAAACAAGTGCAGGGCGGGACTTTTCGCGACGCGGGAAATGGCGGCAGCGCGATCATTCGTCCGCTCGTGAATACGACCGCACCGGACGATTTGCAGAAAATCGGAATCACGATCGGCGTCGGCGGCGATGCGAGTCTCGGCAAATATTCAGCTCGACTGCAAGCCGAGCACGCAGTCGCAGAGGCCGTCGCGAATGTCGTCGCACTCGGCGCAGAGCCGCTTGCGCTCACCGACTGTTTGAATTTCGGGAATCCGGAGAAGCCAGCGCAAATGGGCGAATTCGTCGCGGCGATCGACGGACTGCGAAATGCTGCAGAAAATTTTGGCACGCCGTTTGTGAGCGGCAATGTCAGTCTGTACAACGAAAACGGCCGCGACTCGATCAATCCCTCCGCGCTCGTCGCGGCGATCGGACGACTCGACGACGCGGCGGATTTCGTCCCGGCGAAATTTCAGTCGGCGGGCAATTTGTTAATTCTCACCGGCGAGCGCTCGCGAAATCTCGGCGGCAGCGAGCTAGAGAAAACGCTCGGCGAAAATTTCGGTCTGGCGTTTGAATTCGATGCGAAGATGTTTGCCAAAGAAATCAAATTCGTTTTGGCTGCGCGAAAATTTTTGGTTTCGAATCGTGACCTCCACCGCGGCGGCGTCGCGGTCGCGGCAGCCGAGTCGAGCTTCGGCACGGAGTTCGGTTTTGAATTTTCGGGAATTTCGGAAGCGGAACTTTTCGCGGAAAATCCCGGATTTTTGTTGGAAATCAAACCGAGCGATTTCACACAGCTCGAAAATTTGGCGCGAAAATCTGGAGTGAAAATCAAAAAAGTCGGCGCTGTGAATTCGCAGCCGCGGCACGATTTGGAAAAAATTTGGGATGAGAGCTTTAGGAAGATGTGGCAAGCGTAATTACCGAATATTTTAAAAAACGATATGCCTATTAACCAAAGCATTTGGAAAATCAGCGACAATGTGGAGCGTGTGCGCGAAGTTAAGCTCAAAACCGAGGCTGAACTAGAAAATGTTCTGCAGAAAAATATTTCAATCCTAAATGAGGACTGGCTTATTATAGGACGACAAGT
>JAZDNQ010000022.1:0-3235 GCA_043799575.1 Patescibacteria group bacterium
ATACGATGATGCGCAATATCATCGGACAAAAACATTCCGCGTTTGATTTTCGGAAAATCATGGATGAGAAAAAAATTATTTTGGTGAATCTGTCGAAGGGTGCGGTCGGCGATATCAACGCGCAGCTGCTCGGATTGATCATCGTGAATAAATTGCAAATGGCAGCGATGTCGCGTGTCGATGTCCCGGAAGATCAGCGTCCGAATTTTTGGCTTTATGTCGATGAATTTCAAAATTTCGCGACTGACGCTTTTGCGACGATTCTTTCCGAAGCGCGAAAATATCATCTCGGTCTCATCATCGCGCATCAATATATTGGGCAATTGACGCATCAAAGTGGTCCTGAGGGTGGGGCGCGCGAAGACCCGACGATTCGCGATGCAGTTTTCGGTAACGTCGGCACGATGATGAACTTCAAAATCGGCGCGGCGGACGCGGAATATATGGCGAAAGAATATGCCCCACTTTTGAGCGAGCAAGATGTGATCAACATCGCGAATTATTCCGCGTACATCAAATTGAATGTCGATAACACGACGAGCCGACCTTTCTCGCTCTCGACGATTTGGGACGAAACCGGCAAAAATGAAAAAGTCGCTAGCTTGATCAAAGAATATTCGCGGCTGAAATACGGGCGGAAGCGCGAGTTCGTCGACCAAGAAATCTCCGCGCGAATCGGCATCGATCTCGAAGCGCAGCTTGAAAATTTGAAAGACAAAGCCTTCGAAAAATTACCGGACGAGCTCGAGACGAAACCGCTCGCGGGCGCGCCAGTCGAGGCGATCGACGCGGCGAAAGTCGCGGCGGTCGAAAAAGCCGCGGTCGAGCAGCAAAAAACTGAAACAAAATAAATGGCGCACTCCCGATTTTCGGAAACGTATGCTCCCACGATAAATACGACTGAAAAGCCGAAAGATCCCTCGGCGGATCTGCAGCAACTGCAAAAAAATGTCGAGCGAAACGAACCTTCCGAATTGGAAAGAAAAAAATTGGAGTGGCGCGAAAATATTCATTTCACTATCGACGACGGACCACACAAAAATGATTTGATCGTCGCTCGCGAAGCCATTATATCTCGCGCCCATTTGACTTTTTTTTGGCTCGGAGAAAATTTTTTTGTCGAATCGGCCAAACAAGAATTGAGAAAAATTCCCGCGGGAAAAACTTTTGCCGAGTGGTTCGCCGAGAGTCACCCGAGAGAAAATTTGCGAACTTGGATCGATCAAAATCTCGATCCGGAAAAACGCAAAATAGCGGAGGAAGTCCGGATGTTAGCGAGAAATCCGCACAACAAAATCGCCATCGAATATCACGGTGTTTTTCACCCAAACTCGCAAAACACGGAAATCGGCGAAACTGCAATTAATTCTTTTGGCGAAAAAGATGGTCTTGTGAGACTTAAAAGTCAGCACCACCTACGACTGCAAGATTCAAAAATGATCACTGATGATTTACATTTTTTTGAGGAAATCGTACGCACGGCAAGTAAAGATGATGAATACTCTGTCAGCAAAGTTCGGCTACCGGGCTCGAGTAAAAGCACAGCTCTCGCTTATTTAGCAAAACTCCCTGCAAAAATCACTTACGTAAGTTGGGATGCTGATTCAAATGACTGGCGCCCAAATAAATTAATGACCATTGCCAAGATTTTAAAAGTACGCGGCAATTTTTTGGCGCACTCGCGATCGCATTTTTTGTTAAATATTTTTAAAAGACTCGACGAAGCAGTGGAAATTCAGCACAAAATCGAAACTGGTACGTACGCCAATTTTCAAGACCATCTGCTGCAAAATCCGCAGGTAGTTGAATCAATGACAAAGGAAATTGAACCGTACAATCTCGACAAAGATCTTTGTGCGTGGTTTTTGGATTTGGTCGAAAAAAAACTGGGCCAACGATCGCTTTTTGAAATCATCGACGACGGCAGCGATCCCGGGATTCGAAATGCGTGGCGAATTTCCTCGTCCGAAGCCGCCAAAAGATTGCATTTGGGTAAATACTCTCGCTTCGAAAATGGGACGATCCGATGCGAATATCCGAAAAAAGCCGAGGAGTGGTATCGAGCTTTGGAAGGAAGCGAAGGGCGCAGATATTTCACTTTTCTCTTTCGCCAATCAAGCTGGTTCGAAAAAATATCTGCCGATTATTTCAGGCTAAAAAGACAGGGTCGCAAAACTCCCACTCCCAACTCACACATCACTGAAGTACTCGGACAAAAAAAATATTCTGTTGTCTTGGAGGAGGACACTTCGTTGGTGAAATTTTTGCTCGAAGCTCTTAGTAATTCGGAAAATCAAAAGCATCCCCATCTTTATAGTTTGCTGAACTCGATAATTCCGCATTTAAATCTAAAAATTAATGGTCAGCAAATCACAGAGCTGAGCCGCATGATCATGCCAGCGGGAACAAAAATTGAGTGGGAAGATTTTGTGCTTTTAGATTATTTGCACTCGGAAGAAGACGGATCACCGTGGGCGCGACAAACACCGCTATCAGAAATACTCCTCGATCCGGATTTTATCCCGGTCGAAGTATTTGCTTTGAACGAAAGTCATCCCAGCCAAAAAAAAGTGGAAGAGCAACCGGCAGATTCTTATGACGCGCCTCTCGAAAATCGCCCGCGCGAGAATGCGGAGACACTACCTCAATCGCCGCTCTTGCGAAAATATTTGTCGGAAGAAATTTTGGCCAAATTGGGACTTGGATACGACACAATGAATTATCAAGATTTTTTGGAAAGTGTCTTTGTCGGACTCAAAAATCACGATGAGCGTTTGGAAAAATATTTCCAGGCCTGTAAAGCGATAGGTAAATCAACAGAGGAGCGCAAGATGGCAACAATGATTCGCAACGGCGAAGTTTTGACAGCGGTAATTTGCGGAGAAATTCCGATTGAAAACATTACGACCGAAAAACTTTATAACTACTTAATTGCCTACAATAAATACCCCAATCAAAAATTCAAAAAAATGGAAAAGATCGGAACAGGGGTAGAGGAAAACAGTACAGAAATCGCGAAAAAAATAAAAAACAAACTCAAAACAATATTATCCGTAGGTGAATACGGAATTTTGTCATATTCGTATCCTCTCGGCGGGCACACCGGCATAGTACTGCGCAAAAGCGAAGATGAATTTATTTTTTACAATTCTGGGATCATTGAAAATGGTCGATACGAAGGTGTCGGTGCAGAAAATCTCGACGAGCAAATTGGATACACGATAGATTTGCTCCA
>JAZDNQ010000040.1:0-5185 GCA_043799575.1 Patescibacteria group bacterium
TTTTTTTGAATTTTCGGAAATCAGTCGGTCGAATTTCGGCGGCGGTTTCGATCCAAAAAGTCGGGCGGATTTTCGCCGCGAGCTCGAAAAGTTTTTTCGTGTTGTTCGATTTTCGCCCGCCGACGACGACGACCGCGTCGACTTTTTCGGCGAGAATTTTCGCGGATTTTTGTCTTTCCAAAGTCGCGCCGCAAATCGTATTTTTCGGCAAAATTTTCGCGTCAATTTTTTCGAGCGCGGAAATTAATTTCGCGAAATTCGCGGGATTTTCGGTGGTTTGCGCGAGCACGCCGACTTTTTTATTTCGGAATTTTTGCAAATTTTTCGGGGAAATTTTTTGGACAATTTCGGCATTCGGAAAATCCTCGACGATCGCGCGCATTTCCGGATGTCCGCGCCGCCCGAGAATCACGACCGGAATTTTTCGCGCAGTGAATTCGGCAACCGCGCGGTGAATTTTTTGGACGAAAGGACAACTCGCGTCGACGATTTTTAATTTTTTCTCCCGTAGTTTTTGCAATTTTTTTTGCGAAATGCCGTGCGCGCGAACGACGACCACACCGTCACGGATTCGCGAAATCGCGGCAATCGCATGCACTCCCCGCGCAGACAATTCCTCCAAAATCTCGGGATTGTGAATCAATTCGCCGAGCGTTTGTACTTTCGCGGAATCGCGACTCGCCGAACGCGCGAGCTCGACTGCCCGCTTCACACCGAAACAAAAACCAGCCGACGCCGCACGAATAATTTTCACGCAGAAATTTTACTCTGCCTTCGCTTCTTCCGGTTTCGCCTCTTCGACTTTTTGCTCGACCGACTTCGCTTTCAATTCTTCTTCCAATTTCGCTTTCGCGAGCTCGCGTTTCGTCACCGCAGATTTCACTTTTTTCACCGCTTTTTTGGAATCAACAGCACTGGTGCGCGCGACGGAATGCGCAGCCGCAGCAGCTTTGACGCTTTCGGAAATCTTGGATTTCTTTTTCGAAGTTTTGGCAACCTCGGCTGCTTTCATCCTCGCGCGGAACTTGTCGACTTTACCAGCCGTGTCGACCAATTTCTGTTTGCCAGTATAAAACGGATGACAAGCCGAGCAGACTTCAGTCTTGATCTCAGCCACAGTCGATTCGAAAACGAAGACTGCGCCGCAACTGCAGGTCGCGGTCGTCTTTTGGGTTTTGGGATGAATTCCGGATTTCATTGGAGAAAATTAAGCCGAGAGATTTTAGGTCAAATTATCGTTTTTGCCAAATCAAGTGAACAAAGCGAAAAGTCGCATTCCAAATCCGGCCGATTCGGCGCGGCTGGCGAAAAAGTCGCCACAACCATTCGATTCCGAGTTTCTGGAAAATCCGCGGTGCGCGCGCGACTTTTCCGGCATGAAAGTCGAACGCGCCGCCGATTCCCGCCGCAAATTTCACGGATTTTAATAGCGGTAAATTGCGACCGAGCCAAAGTTCTTGCTGCGGCGCGCCGAACGCGACGAACAAAATTTCCGCGCCCGCAGAATCAATTTTAGCGCGAATTTCGTGTTCTTCAGCCAGATCGGGCGAACCGGCGAAAACGCCAGAAATCGCGAGTCCGGGAATTTCTTTTTCAAATTTATTTTTTAATTGCGCGGCAATCCCCTCGCCCGCGCCAAGCAGGAAAACTTTCTTGCGACGTGTTGCCGCAATTTTGAGAATCGCCGGAAAAAGATCCGTCCCCGTGATCCGCTCGGGCAAGACATCACGAATTTTGGCCGGCCGAAAAAGAATCGCGCAAAGCGAGCCGAGCAAAGTGAAAAAATTCCGCTTTTTCAAAGTTAAGAAATGCGCCGCCCACAAAAGTCCGATGCCGTCCGGCGTCGCAAGCGCAGCGGAATTGAGCACTTTTTGGAAGGCCAGATTTTTTTGCGCCGCGAGGATAATCTCCGGATTCGGTGTCGTCAGCAAAAATTTTTGCGGCGAGCGCGAACTCCCCCACGCGGATTGAATTTTTTGATTTTGGGAAAGTCGACCGGACAAAAAAGTGTCAATCGTCGAAAGCGCGTCATGCCCCGTGACAACATCAAGTGCGATACTGGCGATAAATGTTCGAATTGTTTTAGTTGTTCAAATTGTTCTAAATGTCATTTTAACAAGACAATTAGAACATTTGGAACAAAGCATAGCGATCGAATACTTTGAACGAAAATCCATCAGGATTTTCTTTTGATCACGATAGCGCGAAATCCGGCACGGCCAGTCGATTCGGTCACGACATCCTCCCATTCCGGCTTCGCCAATTCGAGGTGAACAAGTCGGCGCATGAAGCCGCTCATCGGCGGAAGTTTGACCGGATTACCCGTCGAGCGCACTTGCAGCGCACGACGTTTCGCGAGCTCGACTGCATCCTCTTCTTTGCGTTTGCGATAACCGTCGACATCGACAAAAAGCGTCAATTTACGATTTAAAGCGTCAGCTTTTTGACTCGCGGCGAGACGCAGCAAATGTTGAAACGCTTCGAGATTGTCGCCGTGTTTACCGATGAGAAGCGGCGCATCGGTAGTTTTGATCTCGACGAGATAATGTTCGAGCTCTTCGCCTTCTTCCTCGACACGGCGCGACACCGAGCAACTCGCCTCATCGAGCTGCAGACCAGCGAGAAAATCCTCGCAAAGGGATTTGATTTGGAGTTCCATTTTGGAATGATTAATTATGAATTATTAATGATGAATTCTGCTTCATGTTTCATGCCCCGAAGGGGCCCCTTTGGGGTTTATGTTTCCTGCTATTTAATTTGTCGATTGACGATAAATTGTTGCGCGATACCGAAAAGCGTCGAGGTACCCCAGTAAACTCCAACACCTGCTGGCAACGAGAACGAGAAGAAACCGATCATCAATGGCAGAAAATATGGCATCATTTTATTCATCGACTGCATCGCATCAGCCATCGCACTGTCACCAGCCGGCTTCTGCACCTGAGTTTTTTTGGAATGGTGCAGCGCGAGCTTCATTTGAACGAATTGAGTCAAAGCCAAGAAAATCGGCAACGCGAAATAAAATTGCGCGCCCGGCGCTAGCAGATTCAATCCGAGAAAATGTGTATTGACCGCGGTCAGATCGAAACCGGACTGGAACGAGTACAAAAAGGACAAAGTATTTTCGCCGAGTCCATCCCGCGCAACCCAGTAAAGGGCAATCAAAAAAGGCATTTGAATGATGAGCGGCAGACAGCTGCCGAACATCGAGACATTATTTTTCTTCATCAGCGCCATCGTCTCCATCGCGACCATTTGCTGATTTTCGGCGTATTTCTTTTTAATCTCGTCCAGCTGCGGCTGAATTTTTTGCAAACGCCGCTGCGACTGAAGACTGCGTTGGAACGGAATAAAAAGAATCCCGCGAATCAAAATCGTCAGTAAAACAATTCCTAGGCCGAAACTGTGGCCCGCGAAATCAATCAGTAAAACAAGTAAATTGTAAATCGGACGGTAGAAAACCGTGCGCCAAGTCAGAGCGAAAATCCCCGGCTCGACTACGTCAATTTCTTTGAGGAAAGTTTTTGCGCCAACCGGAATCTCGACGCGGTATTTGCCGGGAGTCATGAAAAGATCGCGCTGCCACGGTTGATACGTGATGCCGAGTCGCGCGCCTGGCGCGATTTTGAAATCCTCGGTCAAGCAGTGCGACGGATCGACCGCGGCCGTAACCGCGACCCATTCGCCGTTTAAATATTGGGAAACCTGAAACGGCTCGTTCGGACAGTCACTCGGCAAATCAATCTCTTCTTTCGTGTTGTTTTGCAAAGTCAAAGCAACCGCGTTGCCGATCCGAATCTCGGTCGGGGCGGTGATCTGCAAATCGTCGAGTGTCGTCGGGTCAACTTGTTTTTTGTTGCCGAAAGTTTGGAAAATGAGCAGAGCAATCAACGCGATCAACGCGTAATTCAAGAGCTTTTGTTTATCCATTTTGGTGGGAATTAAGTTTGGCAATTAATTCTAGGAACTTCGCAGTCAGTTCGGTGAAATCGATTTCCCGGAGTTTAGTTTCTCGGGCGATGATGAGCAAATCTAGACCGACCGGGATACGAGTGAAGTTGAGTCGCACGATTTCGCGCAGTCGCCGGCGAATCCGATTGCGCGCGACCGCCTTTTTCGCCAATTTTTTGCCGACGAGAACCGCGACACGCGAGTAGTCGAATGTATTCGGGAGAAAACGCAGCGCGATTGCTGGAATCGCAACCACTTTCCCCTGCCGAAAAACTTGGTCGACTTCGGACTTTTTCCTCAGTCGAAATTCTGCAGCGAGCATCAGACCGAAAGTTTGGCGCGACCTTTGGCGCGACGGCGCGCGATCACATTGCGCCCACCCGGACTGCGCATTTTACGCAGAAATCCGTGGGTGCGAGCGCGTTTGCGATTACGAGTTTTGGAAAGCATCTCGAAATGATTATTTTTGAAATAAAATTGAGCGCGCGGATTTTAGCAAAAATTACGAACAGCTGCCATCACTCGAAGCCGAGCCAGCTTCCGCGCCAAATCCACTCGCGGCCGTTTCGGTCGAAAGTTTGTCCGAACACGTCGCGGGCACAGTCTCGAATCCCGCGCAAATCGCCTCAAGCATCCCAGCTGGTGAACGATCTACATTTTCAACAACTTTACCGTTGATTACCAAAGTCGGCGAACCGCGTACGCCGTATTCGGCATTTTTGTCTTTATCGGTATAAAAATGCGGATAAGACGGATTGCCACCTTGATCTTTAAGCCAGAGATCCTTGTCTTCCAAATTTTTGGTGATCTCGAACTTAGTATCGGCAGCAGTGATCGTCTCGGCAAGATCAGCTTCGGTCAGCTCCACTGCCGCAAGCGCATCTTCGAATTTCCCAGCTTTGAGAAATTCCTGCAGATACGGAATCAACTTCGCGGGATATTTTTGGGCAATCGCGTATTGGCGCAAATTTTCTTGAACTTCTTTCTCTCCGTGCAAAGCATAATCAACAAATTTCAGCTGAAAATCAACTGAATCACCGAGCTGCGCGAGCGCCGGGATGATGGCTTTTTCGGCCTGCGTGCCGAACGGACAATAACTCATCACAAAAAGCTCGACGACTGGTTTAGTGTTTTTCGGAACTTGGGACAAATTTTCGGATTTGGTTTTGGCATCAGCGGCTTGTTGGTCAGCCGCCGCTTTTTCGACCTCGTCGATGTAAATCGCCTCCGGCAC
>JAZDNQ010000004.1:0-2322 GCA_043799575.1 Patescibacteria group bacterium
GACGGTTTCCCGCCTACACGATTTCGAGTCGTGCGCCTTCAACCAGCTCGGCCATCTCTCCATAAATTTTCTTTGTAAACGATAATTTATCGTGATTTACTAGTATTTTGATTTTAGCCTTTCCGCCAGAGGCGGACCCGCCGGCGGCGGGCAACCAGCTCGGCCATCTCTCCATGTTTTTAATTTTTCTTTGAGAAGCTTTCTCCCCGCACCTGTTTTGAGAAAGATTTCTCTTTTGCGCGCCTCAGTATTGGATATTTTTCTTCGTAAACGATCATCCATGGGATTCCGCTTTTTATCGATTTTGTTTTTCCAGCATTATGCTGCTCTAACCGTTTCAGAGGATTATTCTCTCTGCTTGATCCAGTATAGTGTTTTCCCGTCGTCAGACTTTTCAACACATAGATACAAGGCATTGGTAATTTTTAGTTTTAGCGCCTTTCCGCCAAAGGCGGACCCGCCTCCGGCGGGCAACCAGCTCGGCCATCTCTCCATTTTTTATTCCGCGATGAAGCCCGACGAAGTCCCGCTAAGCGGGACGAAAGCGGACCATCTCTCCGCGAGGCGAGAATTTTACAGCAAAAGTGTCGCGTCGCCGAATGAAAAGAATCTGTAATTCTTCCTTTTTGCCAGCTCATAAAGCTCGAGAATTTTCTCCCGCCCAACCAAAGCCGCGACCAGCATAATCAAAGTCGATTTCGGCAAATGGAAATTTGTGAGCATGCCGTCGATGAATTTAAATTTTTTGCCGGGGAAGATAAAAATGTCTGTCTCGCCCGATTTCGGGTGCAAAACGCCTTTTGAATCAGCGCAACTCTCGAGGACGCGGCAACTGGTCGAACCGACCGCGATAATTCGTCGACCTTGTTTTTTGAATTTGTTTAATCGCTCAGCGACTTTTTCGGGCAGCACAAAAAATTCGGAATGCATTTCGTGTTTCTCGATTTCGGAAACTTTGACCGGCGCGAATGTCCCGAGCCCGACGTGCAGCGTAATTTTTTCGATTTGAATTCCGCGCTGTTTTAATTTTTTGAAAATCCGCGGCGTGAAGTGCAATCCCGCCGTCGGCGCCGCGACCGATCCGGCAGTTTTCGCGTAAACAGTTTGATACTGCGGCACTTTTTTCGCGGTTTGGTGAATGTACGGCGGCAGCGGACTCGCGCCATATTTTTCCAAAGCTTTTTGGAAGTTTTGGGAACTTGTCCGCCGAAGCTTTAGCGAAGGCGGATGAAAACGAATCACCCGCTCGCCGTCAGGCAAAACTGCGAGCACTTCGCCCGTGAAATCTTTCGCGATTTCAAAAGTCGCGCCAACTTGAAAATGCTTTCCGCCGCGGACGAGACACTCCCATTTTTGCGGAGAAATTTCTTTCGCGAGAAAAACTTCCCGCCCGGAAACTGTTTTCAATCGCGCCGGAATCACTTTCGATTCATTCAAAACGAGAACATCGTCGGGGCGAAGAATATCGGCGAGCTCGGAAAAGTGGTGGTGCGAAATTTTATTTGTCGCGCGGTCAAAAACGAGCAACTTCGACGAGTCGCGCGGACTCGCGGGACGCTGCGCGATAAATTTTTTGGGCAAATCGTAATCGAAATCAGCGGTTTTCATTTCGCGAATTTTAGCGGAAACAGCGAAAAACGCGTGCTAAAATTTCGACATCTCGGGCCCTTAGCTCAGTTGGTTAGAGCAGCGGACTCATAATCTGTTGGTCCCTGGTTCAAGTCCAGGAGGGCCCACCATTTATGTCATGACAAAGAAGTCTTAAAAAATTATGGACTACTCACAAATAATTATTGGATTACTTTCAGGAGGAGCAATTGTTACAATTGTTCAGCATTTTTTAGATAGGAGAAAAGAAATTCAATCAAAAGAAAGTGAACTTAAAGAAAAGAGATATAAATGCATACTCCTTTTAATGTACGCCCTTATTAATCCAGAAGAACTGAAAAGTATTAATAGAATTCGACCAGAGTTATCTACAAAGGAGGATTTAGAAAAAGAGATAAAAACAGAATTAGTAAATGCTTGGCTGTTTGCGGGTGATAAGACTGTAAAAGAATTAGAAAATTTTATGAAAAATCCCTGCGAAGAAAGTTTTGCTAAAACAATTCTTTCAATGAGGAAAGAGTTGTGGAATAGAAGAACAAAGCTAGAACCAAAAGAGTTTAAGTTAAATATTTAACAGATTATTTATTTCTGTCGCAAGACAACTAGAAGATAGATATTCCTTTAACTCTTTTATAACCTGACAAAGAATTGCATCACACCGTTTGGTTGATGGTTCAATATCTGTCTTGGAAGCCCCACCACGAAGGTTCTCCC
>JAZDNQ010000011.1:0-17775 GCA_043799575.1 Patescibacteria group bacterium
GCTCGGATTCGCTAGCTGTTCGATTTTTCCATTCCGCAGAACCTCATATTTCACACTCGGCGCAGTTACGATCAAATCGAGATTGTATTCGCGCTCGAGCCGCTCCTGCACGATTTCCAAATGCAAAAGTCCGAGGAAGCCAACGCGAAAACCGAAACCGAGCGCAGTCGAGCGTTCCGGCTCGAAGGAAAGACTCGAATCATTCAAACTCAATTTTTCGAGCGCGTCGCGCAGCTCAGGATAATCGTCTGCCTCGTTCGCAAAAATTCCGGCGAAGACAAACGGCGAAACTTTTTTGTAGCCGGGCAGCGGTTCGGGTTTCTCGATTTTGCCTCGCCAGACAGTCTCGCCGACGCGCGCGTCGCGCACCGATTTCAATCCGGTCACGATGTAACCGATTTCGCCCGCTCCGATTTTTTCGGTCGGAAAATATTTTGGTTTGAGGCAGCCGACTTCGAGCGCTTCGAATTCCGCCCCGGCGCGCAATAATTTCAGCCTGTCGCCCTTTCGGATTTCACCCGCGAAATTCCGCACATAAATCACGACACCGCGGTACGGATCAAAAATCGAATCAAAAATGAGCGCCTTTGTTTGATTCTCGATCGGCAAATTCTGCGGCGCAGGAATCTGCTCGACTACTGCCGCCAAAACTTTCTCCACGCCCTCGCCGGTTTTCGCGGAAATCTCAATCACTTCTTCGCGCGGAATCGAAAGCACAGTTTCGATTTCTGTTTTGATGCGTTCGGGATCGGCCGCCGGGAGATCGATTTTATTCACGATCGGAATAATTTTGAGATCGGCCTCCATCGCGGCGTAAACATTCGCGAGTGTCTGCGCTTCGATACCCTGCGTCGCGTCGATGACGAGCAGCGCGCCGTCGACCGCTTTCAGACTGCGCGAAACTTCATACGCGAAATCGGCGTGGCCGGGTGTATCAATTAAATTTAACTCGACACCTTTCCACTCCATTCGCACTGGCTGCAATTTAATCGTGATGCCGCGTTCTTGTTCCAGCTCCATCGTATCGAGATGTTGCGCACGCATTTCGCGTTTTTCGACGGTATTCGTCAATTCCAAAAGTCGGTCGGCGAGTGTGGACTTGCCGTGATCGATGTGCGCGATAATACAAAAGTTTCTAATGTTTTTCACGCCGGGATTTTAGCGGAATTCTGAAATTGTGGGATAATTTCGAGGTGGATTTTTTGAATCAATACCGTGCTGAGATTGATTGCGCTTTGAATAAATTTTTCGCGCAACAAAACTTTCCCGAAAAAAAAATTTGCTGCGGTACTCCGATATTCCACGATTTTGGGCGGCAAAAGAATTCGGCCGATCTTGGGCTTGCTCGCGTTTGAAACTGCGCGCAGTTCACGCACAAAAATCTCGCGCCAAAAAGCACTCCAAATTTTGCTTTCGCTTGAACTGATCCACGCTTTTTCCCTCGTTCACGATGACCTGCCTGCGTTGGACAATGATGCGCTGCGGCGCGGTCGGCCGACGACGTGGAAAAAATTTGGTGAGGCGAATGCGCTGCTCGCAGGTGACGCGCTGATTTTTATCGCGTTCGAGAATTTAGTTAAAAATGCGCCGTCCGAAATTTCCGCGAAATTGACTGCGATTCTCGCACGCTCAAGTGGAGCGATGACAGTTGGCCAATTTCGTGATCTCAATTCACGTAGTTTGCAACTCTCCGATTTACTCAAAACGCATTCCCAAAAAACAGGTGCGCTGATTTCCGCCGCGGTGGAGATGGGCGCTCTGCTCGGTTCGGCCGATTCGCGCAAAACTAAGTTGCTCGAAAAATTCGCGCAAAGACTCGGACTCGCTTTCCAGATCAAAGACGATTTGCTCGACGCGCTCGGTGACGAAAAATTGCTTGGCAAAAAAGTTGGCAAAGATTTAGACAAAAAAGGTTTCGTCAAAATTTTGGGAATCGCAAAATCGCAGCAAAAACTGGACGCGCTGATTCGCGAAGCGATTTTTCTAGCGCAAAAATTGCGCGCGCCAAAACTGGCCAAACTCGCTGAATTTGTTTTGAAGCGCGAGCGATAATTCGCTACACTTCCCGCGCCGATGTACTCGTCAACGAATCGCACTTACCGCATTTCCAATCGTTTTCAGGCGCTTTTTTATGCGACATTATTTTTCTTCGGTGTGATCGCAGCGCGTTTGGTTTGGCTGCAAATCGTGCATGCCGATCAATATCAGGCTTTGGCGGAAGAACAAAATTCGCGCGGTATCGTGTTGCCGGCGAAACGCGGCAATATTTACGCGAAAGACTACCGGACGGGCGAGCTTTTTCCGCTCGCGCAAAATTCGACGACATACACAGTTTTTGCTGATCCGCTTTTGATCGAGACTGGCAATGAAGCCGCGGTTGCTGAGCAGCTCACGCCGCTCCTTTTCGTTCCGCCCCCCGCATCTGCGGAGGTAGGCCAGGAAGAAAAAAAACCCGCGCCGAATCCTCTCGTACCAGCCGAAAATTCTCCGACTTCCGTTCCGTCCGAAAATTCAGTTACGACGACCACAACCACGACGCCGCCAGTAGAAGTGCAGATTGATCCGCTCACTGCATTCAAAAATGATTTGATTCAGCGGCTCACAATCAAAGATGTTGTGCGTCGCGAGTTGCACAACATTACCCAAGAGGAAGCCAAAATTGTTGCCGAGACACATCTCGCCGGCGTAGCGATTGAGGATGGAATTCTCGTCATCAATCCGACTTTGATCGACAATCCCGACGATGTCGCGACCAAATTGGCGACGATTCTCGAAGCGCAATACGACGATATTTACCCACTCACGATTCGCAAAAAGGTGCGTTACGTGAAATTGGCTGCCAAAGTCGCGCCCGATGTCAAAGACAAAGTCGAAGCACTCGGCATTCGCGGAGTCGGGACGATTCCTGAATACCGCCGCGTTTATCCCGAGTCAAATCTCGCTTCGCAGGTTGTCGGCTTTCTCGATCACGACGAAAACGGCGCGTACGGTATCGAAGGCGCATTCGACAAAATTCTCCGCGGTAAAAATGGTTTGCGTAAAACGCAGGTTGATCCCTTCAATCGCCAAATCACGGTCGGCGACGTCACGATCGAAAATGCGCAGGATGGAACTTCGGTCGTTCTCACGATTGATCGCGCGATTCAAAAAAAGCTGGAAGAAGAGTTGTCCAAAATTGTCGATCAACAGCGCGCGGATAGCGGACAAGCGATCGTGATGGATCCTCACACTGGTGCGATTATTGCGCTCGCGCACTATCCCGATTTCGATCCGAATAATTACGGCGATGTTTACGTAAATGAGGAATTGACTAAAAAAGAACGCGATTGGAAATGGGTCGACGATCAAGGCAATGTTCACAACGAACACGAGGAATGGTGGGAGACAGCCGAGGGTGAAAAAGCTGTGACCGAATGGGGCGTCGAATACGTCGTCCGCAAGGGTTACCGCTATCCAGTTTTTACAGAATTTAAAGACGGTCAGCCTTTTCGTAAATTAATTTACAAAAATCGGCTCGGCGAAGGAGTCTTCACACTCAAAGGTGCGACCGATCCGTACGAACCGGGTTCAGTTTTCAAACCGATCGTGATGGCGGCTGCGCTCGACGCTGGTGAAGTCACGCCGACGACGCGTTCGGCGTACAACGGTCCGGTCACTTTGGATGAGCTCAATTATCTGACCGGCAAGCCGATCGTGATCAAAAATTCGCAAAATAAATATCATGGTTTCGAGACGATGAGTGAAGTGATCGCGAATTCTTCCAACATTGGAATGACTTTCGTCGCGCAAAAATTGGGCGCGGCGACTTTTTACGATTATCTCAAAAAATTCGGTCTCGGCGAGCGCAGTGAGGTTGAGTTCGAAGGTGAGGATGCCGGCCAAATTGAAAATTACACCAAGTGGAGTAAATCTGAATTGGCCACGAAAGGCTTCGGTCAAGGACTCACAGTCAATCTTTTTCAAATGGCGGCGGCGTATTCCGCGCTCGCGAATGGCGGACTTTTGATGAAACCATTCGTCGTCGCGGAACAAATTTTGCCGAACGGCAGTCACATCAAAACCGAGCCGCAAACTGTGCGCCGCGTCATCGATGAAGATGCCTCGCGCGAAATTACCGAAATTCTCGTGAATTCGGTCAATACTGGTGTCGCGAAACTGGCGCGCGTCAAAGGTTATTTCGTCGCGGGAAAAACTGGGACGAGTCAAACTTATTTGAATGGGCGTGCGCTCAATGAAGTTGGCACGACGATTGCGAGTTTCGGTGGCTACGCTCCGGCGACCGATCCGAAATTTATTTTGCTCGTCAAAATCGATCGTCCGCGGACGAGTGAGTGGGGCGCCGCCGTCGCTGCGCCGATCTTCCAAAAAGTGACCGAAGAATTATTAGTAAATTACTTCGCGATTCCGCCGAAACAGGACGATTCACAAAAACCGGACGAGTCGGCGAGTTCTGATCAAGGCGGGGGAGATTAGGCCAATCTTTTCACTGCGAGTTCGGCGAGCTCGACGAGTCGATTGGAATAACCCCACTCGTTGTCGTACCACGCGACGACTTTGACCATGTTGCCGCCGACGACCATCGTGTTTGCGGCGTCGACGATTGAGGAGAGCGGATTGCCTTTGAAATCCATCGAGACGAGCGGACGCGTTTCGAAACCGAGAATATTTTTCAATTCGTTTTCACTCGCTTTTTTCAACGCCGCGTTGATTTCTTCGACAGTCGCGGGTTTCGCGAGCTCCGCGACGAAGTCGACGATCGAAACAGTCGGGGTCGGGACGCGCAGCGAAATTCCAGTGAGTTTACCTTTCAATTCCGGCAAAACCTCACCGACGGCTTTCGCCGCTCCAGTCGAAGTTGGAATTATTGATAATGCGGCAGCACGGGCGCGGCGTGGATCTTTGTGCGGCGCGTCGATCAATCTTTGGTCGCTCGTGTACGCGTGCGTCGTCGTCATCAAACCTTTCACGATTCCAAAATTTTCCTGCAACACTTTCGCAACCGGAGCGAGACAATTTGTCGTGCAGCTCGCATTCGAGACGACAGTTTGTTTTTTCGGGTCGAATGAGTCGCAGTTCACACCGCGGACGAAAGTGCCGTCGACTTCTTTTCCGGGCGCGGAGATAATCACACATTGCGCGCCAGCGGCGAGATGTTTGCTCGCGCCAGTTTTGTCGGTAAAAAACCCCGTCGACTCGATCACTACATTCACCCCGAGTTTTTTCCACGGCAAATTCGCCGGATCTTTTTCCGCGAAAATTTTGATTTCTTTACCATCGATCTTCAAAAATCCTTCGCCAAATTCGACTTTTCCATCGAATTTTCCGTACACCGAGTCGAACTCAAAAAGATGCGCGAGCGTCTCGGCGGGGACGAGATCGTTGATCGCGACGACTTCAAGCGGCGATTTTCGCGCGAGCGCGGCGCGGAGCGTTTGTCTCCCGATCCGACCGAAACCATTGATAGCGATTTTCATTTTTAAAGGATTAAGAAGTAAAAAATAAGAATTAAGTTTTGTCGATTTTAATTCTTTTCAATTTTCGGTGAAAGTGTAAAAATTTGTTCACAATAACCTTTCCGAGATGTCAGATTGTATTTTTTGCGAAATCGCGGCGGGACGCGCACCGGCGGCGATTGAGTATGAGGACGAGCGCGTGATCGCGTTCGCGGATATCAATCCGGCCGCGCCAGTACACATTTTGGTTATTCCCAAAAAACACATCGCGTCGATTGCTGATTTAAATGCCGAAGATGAGCCGATCGTCGGACATCTCGTTTCCGTTGCCAAAAAACTGGCTGAAAATCGGCAATTGGATGGCTACAAATTGATTTTCAATGTCGGACACAAAGGCGGGCAAATCGTTTTTCATCTACATTTACACCTGCTCGGCGGTTGGGACAAAAAGCCCGAAAAACTGCCGGTTTAGTTTGCAAAAAAATCGATTTTTTGTTAAAATATACACGTGAAAATAAAAACAAAAATCGGGATTTTCGCGCTCGCTTTCGCGCTTTTCGCGAATTGCGCCAGCCCGGTTTTGGCCGAATTGTTTTCCGGGAGCGGCGTCGGTCCGACCGCGAGTTTCACTGCCTCGCCGACTGCAGCGATGACTGGTAACAAAGTCACTTTCGACGCGTCCGCGAGTCGCGATGCGCGCGGTTCGACGAATCTCAAATACCGCTGGGACTTCGAGGGGCGATACAACTGGACGAGTTGGTCGACTTCCGCAAAAACAAGTTACATTTTTCAAAACGAGGGCGATTTCACGGCGCGATTGCAGGTCAAAGATGTCGACAATTTGGTCGACGAAACCGCGGGTACGATCTCGGTCGCGACCAAAAGATTTAGTTCTGCGCCAGTCGCGCAGATTCATGTTTCGCCCGAGAGCGGTGACACGACTACCAATTTCCGCTTTACAGTCGATGTTTTTTCGAATATTCATACCCCGACGGATGAGCTCGAAGTTCGCTGGGACTGGAATCACGATGGCAAATGGGATACGAGTTGGTCACACGCCCGCGAATTTTTCCATGTTTTCCCCGACTCGCTGTATCAAGAAGTTTGGCTGCAGGTTCGCGATGTCGATGGTTCGAGTTCGATCGAAAAAGGCCTTTATGTCGATGGCAAAGAGGACGATTCGATTCGCAACAAAGTGATCGGGCGGATTTTGGTCGAGGACGCGACCGCGCCGCTCGCGAGTTTCGAAACTTGGCCAGTCGCGATCGATCAAAACACTTTGGTGCATTTCGACGCGTCGCCTTCGATTCGCGCGGTCGATTATCGCTGGGATTTCAATGGCGATGGGCGCTTCGACAATTCTTGGAGTCCCAACAATCAAAAAATTCAATACATTTACAAAAATGTCGGCGTATTCGACGCGGTGCTCGAGGTGCGCAATTCCGCGGGCGAAATCGACTCGACGAAGCGCACGATTTCCGTGACGGATAAATCTAATATTTTGCCGGTGGCAAGCTTCACGATGCGCAATTTGACCAACTCCGCGCTCGGCGGGACGCTGGCAGTTTTGCGCGACGAGGTGCGTTTCGCGGCGAATGTCCACGACGAGGACGGTGCGGAAAATAAAATTCAACTGCGCTGGGATTTCGATGGTGACGGAATTTGGGATACGACTTTTTCGACGAGTCAAACCGCGACGCACGAATATACCGAGACTGGAATTCAAAAACCAATTCTCCAAATTCGCGACGAGCTTGGTGGGGTCGCGACTGCGACTGGCCGGATCGAAGTCGTCGCGAATACACCGCCGCGCGCGACCTTGTCGGTTTCGCCGAGTGTCGGCGCGCCCGGATCGTATTTTCGCTTCGATGCGTCCGGCTCGCGTGACGACCAGACCGGGACGAGCAATCTCGAGTTTCGTTTTGATTTCAATGGCGACGGTTTGTTTGACACCGAGTTTACCGGGACGAAATCGTATTCCAAAGTGCTCGCGAACAAGACCGGCAAATTGACTGCGAAAGTCGAGGTGCGTGATCACGCGAATGCGACCGCGACAGCGACTGCCGATTTCGAAATAGTCGTGCCGGGCGATCCGACCGCGGGTTTCACGGTCGAGCCGCGCGTCGGGACTTTCGCGACCAATTTCGAATTCGATGCTTCACCGTCGATTGTCGGCGCGCTTGGTGGTTTGAAGTATCGCTGGGACTTCGATTACCGCGGCGAGAATGATCGCGATTTTTCGACCGGTTGGTCGACGAGTCCGATCTACCGCCACAAATTTTCCGAAATTGGCGATCACCGGATTCGGCTCGTCGTTCAAAATTCGGCCGGGCTGGAGGACGATGTTTTTGGCAAAATCAAAATTCATGCAGATTCGGTCGAGCTGCAGTATTTGCGCCAAAAAAATATTATCGCGAGCGAGGAAAATCCGGACGGACTGATCACGCGCGCCGAGTTGGCGCAGTTGATTGTGAAGGCGACCAAGATTTCTGCGCGCTCGCCGAGTTATCAAGAATTTACCGACGTACCAAATAATTCGATCAGCGCGAAATATATTTCCGCTGTTGCCGTGCGCGGTTGGATTTCGTCGCGCCGCAATTTCGCGTGGCAGCCGGACGGTTCGGTCAATCGCGCCGAGGCGTCCAAAATTATTTTGTCGGCGCTTTATCCGAAAGTCGCGACGCAAAATTCACTAGTGATTTCCGATGTGCCGAGCTCCGCGTGGTACGCGCGCTTCGCTGAGACCGCGGTCGCGGAAAATTTGCTCACGCTCGAAAACGGAAAATTCAATCCGGGGTCTCCGGTCACGCGCGGGGAGGCTGCCCGGATGATTGCGACTTTGCTCCAAAAATATTCGACCGTGAAGCGCGCTGCGTTGCTCGAACCAGCCGTACTTTTTAGCAAAATTTCTGAGCTGTTCGATTGATTCAAAATTCAAAAAATGTTAAAATAACCCGATAAAATAAACAAAAATTGCAATTCAAAGTCCCACAGAACGTTCAAATCGAGGACAAAATTCTGCCCTTTATGACGCTGCGCCAGCTTATTATTTCCCTGATCGGCGGCGGTTTCACGTACATGATTTATCTCACGCTCGAGACGCAGCCCTTCGGGATTTACGCGCCGCCGGTGATTTTTCTTGCGCTAGTGACAGCTGCAGTTGCGTTTCTCAAAATTCACGGCATTCCGTTTGTTCAGTTTTTACTTTTGTTGCTCGAAAGGTATCTCAACCCGACCAAACGCGTTTGGATGCAGTCAGCGGGCGATGTTTTTCCGAAAAAAGTTGCGATAAAAAAGAAAATTGAAAAACACAAAAAGAAAAAATATTCTGCCGATGAGATCGCGAAGCTCGCGCAAAATCTCGACACTCGCAAAAAAAATTAATTTCTCAATATGGATACTATCCGCCAAAGTCCGCACAAAGATCCGCTCGGCAGCACGCAGCTGTATCTGCGCATTGCCGAAATTCACAATGATGTTGTCGTGCTCAAAAATGGTGGTGTGAGGGCTGTGCTTGAGGTCGAGCCAGTGAATGTCAATTTGAAATCAGAAGACGAGCAGACCGCGCTTGCGGTCGGCTACCAAAATTTTCTTAATGCGCTCGAGTTTCCGATTCAGATTGTGATGCGCTCCAAGAAGCTTGATATTTCCAACTATCTCGCGAATTTGAAAGAAGCTGGCAAAAAACAAACCAACGAAATTCTCAAAAATCAGATCGCGGAATATTCCGAATATGTGCGCCGACTTGTCGAGTTCGCTGACATCATGGAAAAGAAATTTTACGTCGTCGTGCCATACGATCCGCTCAGCGCGATCTCGGTCAGCGTTATCCAAAATTTTTGGAATTTTATTCACCCGGCTGATTCGACCGCTGCTTTCGAGAAACGTCAAAAACAATTTCTCGATCTCAATAAAAAGCTCGAACAAAATATAGAACAGGTCGAGGGCGGGCTCGAAAATTGCGGCCTACGCTCGCGGCGTCTCGGGACGGCCGAGCTGATTCAGCTTTTTTACGGTATTTACAATCCGCTGACTGCGCGCAACGAAAAAGTCGATAAGCTTGAATCAGTCGCTCTCGCCGACATTCAAGTCTCGTAAAATTTTCCGGATCTCCGCGCCCGGAAAGCCGATCACATTTCCGATCGGACCGTCGATTTTGCGTACGAAGTTTTTCGGAAAATCTTGAATCGCGTAGCCCGCTGCGAAATTTTCGACCGGATTTTCCGCGACGTATTTTTCGATTTCCGCATCCGCGATTTCCGCGAATTCGACGAAAGTCGTCGGGTGTCCGCTGAATTCTCGTTCAGCGGTTTTCACGCAAAATCCCGAAATCACAGAGTGTTTTTTGCCGCGCAGTTTACGCAAAAATTCAACAGCTTCTTTTTTGTCGCGAGGCTTCCCGAAAATTTCCCCGCCGAGTTCGCCGAGTGTGTCTCCGCCGATCGTGATCGAATTCGGCTCAAAAACAGCGCGCGCTTTTTCTGTCGCGAGTCGCTCGCAGTTTTCCGCCGCCGATTTCGCCAGATCAATTTTTTCGTCGACGCGCGGAATTTTAATTTCGAATTGCGGAATAATTTTCCGTAGAAGCTCGACGCGACGCGGACTGGACGACGCGAGAATAATTTTCATCGGAACAGGGGAGAGAAAGCGCGCAGATCTGTGATGATTTTTTTCAATTCGCGGACGACGCGATCGAGATCTTTTTGCGTTGTTGATTTGCCGAGCGAAAAACGGATGCTGCCGTGCAGCCACTCGTACGGCAATTTCAATGCGCGTAAAACATGACTTGGTTCGAGACTCGCTGAACTGCAGGCCGAGCCAGTCGATGCTGCGATTCCCGCGAAGTCGAGTCGGAGCAAAATCGATTCGCCCTCGATACCAAAAAAAGAAAAGTTCGCGTTGCCCGGCAAGCGATTTTTCGCGTCGCCATTCAAACGCGTTTTCGGAATTTCTCGCAAAACTTTCGCGACAAAATTCTTTCGCAATTTTTCTAAACGCGAAAATTCTTTCGCGCGATTTTTTTCTGCGAGCTTGAGCGCTGTCGCCGCGCCGACGATACCCGCGATATTCTCCGTCCCGGCGCGCCGACCATCTTCCTGATGGCCGCCCGAAATTTGCGGCTGCAAATTCACTTCACTTTTCGCGAACAAAATCCCGACGCCTTTCGGTCCGTAAAATTTGTGCGCGGAGAGCGAAAGCAAATCAACCTTCAAATGTCGGACATCGAGTTCCAAAATTCCACCGGCCTGCACTGCGTCGGTGTGCAGCAAAATTTCAGGATGATTTTTTTGCAAAAATTTCCCGATTTCACGAATCGGCTGCAGAGTTCCAATTTCGTTATTCGCGAGCATCACCGAAATTAATTTCGTGTTCGTACGAAGCGCTTTTTCAATTTCCGCGAGTTTCGAAATACCATTTTTCTCGACGGGGATTCGCGAAACTTCGATGCCGTTCGCTTCCAAAATTTTCGCGGTTTCCAAAATCGCGGGATGTTCAATATTCGAAATAATCAGATGGT
This sequence comes from Patescibacteria group bacterium, assembly GCA_043799575.1. GTDB lineage: Bacteria > Patescibacteriota > Gracilibacteria > JAHISY01 > JAHISY01 > JAHISY01. The sequence continues at coordinate 10,972 of JAZDNQ010000011.1, forward strand.
CGCCCTTTTTTAAAATCCCGCGCAGCGCGAGATTGTCTGACTCGCTGCCGCCGCTAGTGAAAATAATTTCGCGCGGCTTGCAGTGCAAAATTTCAGCGACAGTTCGCCGCGCAGATTCGAGCGCATTTTTCGCCGCCTGTCCGACTGCATGAATCGAACCAGCGTTCCCGAAATTTTCCGCGAAACAGGGAAGCATTTCCGCCAAAACTTCCGGCGCGAGCGGCGTCGTCGCGGCGTGATCGAGATAAATTATTTTTTTTGCAGGCATTCTTTTTGGCAAAAACTACAACATTTTTTGTCCGAAAATTTGTCGATTTTTTCGGCCAACATTTTTTTGATTTTCGGAATGCAGCGTCCGCAACCCGTCCCGGCCTTCGTCCGTTTTTGAAATTCTGCGAAAGTACGATCGCCGGCGGCGACGGCGAGCTTGAGCTCGCGCTCGGTCACGCCGAGGCAGCTGCAAATTATTTTCGGCGCGGTTTTTTTCGGTTGACCTTTTTTATTTCGAAAATCATCGATTGCGGCGCGGAGCGCCTTGTCGCCGAGCACCGAGCAGTGAATTTTGTTCGCGGGAAGTCCGCCGAGTTTTTCCAAAATATCTTTCGGCGTGATTTTTTCCGCGTCGGCGAGTTTCATCCCGCCGTTTTTCAAAACCATTTCGCTCAACATTGAGATCGAGCCGATCGCACTCGCGCAGCCGAAAGTTTGCCAGCGGAGATCGACGATGCGATCGTTTTTCACTTTGATCCACATTTTCATCACGTCGCCGCAGGCGGGCGAGCCGACTTCGCCGATGCCGTCTGCCGCGAATTTTTCGCCTTCTTGCAAAAAGTTTTGCGGATGCAAAAAATGTTTTTTGACGATTGCGGAATAAGGCCAGTCGTTCATTGTGAATTAAATTAAGTCGACGATTTTAATTTTCGCGAGTTCGGCATCCAAATTTTTTTGAACCCGAGCCAGCTTTTGAATAATTTTACAATTCGCGGAATGAGCGCAGTCGCAATCTTTTTCGCGCAAACACGCGTGAATCGTCGTTTTTTGTTCGACCGCGTCGAGCACGTCTCGGAGCGAAATTTCGCGCGCTTTTTTCGCGAGCCGAAATCCACTGCGATTCGATTCGACGAGCTCGGCAGCGCGCAATTTTTGAAAAACATTTCGCAAAAAATACAACGACAATTTTTCGGCGCGCGCGATCTCACTCACGCTCGCGGACGAATTTTTTTCGCGGGCGAGGTAGGTGAGTCCGAGCAAACCGTATTCAGCAGATTTTGAAAATTGCATTGTCCTTGGAGTTTAATACAAAGCTTGTGTTAATTCAATTCATCCAAACTTGTTGTTCCTGAATATAGGTTGCTTTTTGAAAAAATTAACAGTAAAATTTTCTCCTTTTTTGTCAATCTGGCTTAATGGCTTGTTGATGCGTATCTCATGCGCTCGGCCAAAAAAGTTTCCTCGGGTATTGCAATCGTGAATAAATTCTGTATTCTATCCTTCCCACTCAAAATTTTTTAACCCACCAAAATGGAGCTCAAATCTTTTTTCGGCTCACGTACGCGAGTCAAACTCATGGGCCTTTTTTTGATGCACCCGAAGAGTGAATTCTTCATTCGCGAGATTACAAGAAAGCTTAGTGAGCAAATTAACTCGGTGCGTCGCGAGCTCAACAATCTCAAAAAAGTTGGTTTGCTCCGCACTTCCTCCAAAAACCGCAAAAAATATTATTACGTTAATCAGAATTTCGCGCTCCTTGAGGAGTTCAAAAATATTTTCGTCAAAGTTTCCAATCCGCAAGATGAGATTATCAAAGCCGTCAGCCAGCTCGGGAAAATCGATTTCCTGCTTTTTGCCGGTCAATTTGTCGGCGAGAAAGGCGAAGTCGATATGCTTCTCGTCGGCGAGATCGACAAAGCTGCCCTCAAAAAATATTTGGAAGAAGAGCTCGCCGCGGCCAAGATCAAATTCACCGTCATGACTCGGGCTGACTTCCTGTATCGCCTCGACTGCAAAGATAAATTCGTCCTTGATTTGCTCGGTAAGGCTGAGAAAAACGTGCCGATCAACAATTTGAAGAAGTATATCGAGGTCCGGATCAAAGCTCGCAGTTAGTTTGCTTTCGAGCCGCAAACTGCTAAAATCACGCGGCTATTTTTCAATTCTCATGAATCAAAATCTAATTCTCGCTCATGTCGCTGCCAAGGATTTGCGCGATAAAATCCCGCAAATTGCGACTGGCATGACGGTCAAAGTTTCCCAAAAGATTCGCGAGGGGGAGAAAGAGCGCATCCAAAATTTCGAAGGCTTGGTCATTTCGACCAGCCGCGGTCAAGGCATTGGCGCGACTTTCACGGTTCGTAAAATCGTGGACGGCATTGGCGTCGAGCGAGTTTTCCCGCTGCACTCCAAAAATATTGTCAAAATCGAGATTATCAAAAAGGCGAAGGTCCGCCGCAGCAAGCTTTATTACTCGCGCGATTTGCGCGGCAAAGCGGCGCGCATGACTGAGACCTATCTCAATGAAATCGCGCACGACGAGGAGGCTGACAAAAAGGCAGCTGCGGAATTGAAAAAGAAAGCGGAGGCGGCAACGGCGGCGAAAGCCGAAGCGGATAAGCCAGCCGAGCCGAAAGCTGAAGAAAAACTAGCCGAGGAGAAAAAAGCGGAATAATTATTTCCACCAAAATTCAAAAAAGAGCCGCCTGCAAGGCGGCTTTTCTTTTTGAGTTAACTTTCCGCGAGTGCTTCCGCACCGCCGACGATCTCCAAAATCTCAGTCGTGATCGAAGCCTGACGCGCTTTGTTCATTTCGAGAGTGAGCGTGCCGATCAGTTCGCTCGCGTTTTCGCTGGCGGATTTCATCGCGACCATTCGCGCTGACTGCTCACTCGCATTCGATTCAAGCAAAGATTGATATACGATCGTCTCAAGAAAGCGCGGCAAAATTCTTTCAAAAACTCGCGCACCGCTCGGCTCGAAAATATATTCGACTTCTTTCAGCTTCTCAGCTTTTTGCTCGGAAATCTTGGGTGCGGAAAAGGGCAACAAAGTTTTTTCCGTGATTTGCTGCTGCATCGTATTTACGAAATGATTGTAAACGAGGCGCACTTCGTCGAATTCGCCCTTTAAAAAGCCATCGACAGCGAGTCGCGTGATTGCCAAAGTTTGGCTAAATTCAGGCTTGTCGGACAATCCTTCAAACTCCGCGATGACAGAACTACCGATGTGTTTGAAAAATTGCAGCCCTTTGCGCCCGACCGCGACGATCATTTTTTCCTGACCATCATCCAGTTTTTTCGTATTCAAATAGCGAATGATATTCGAATTGAATGCGCCGCAGAGTCCGCGATCAGCGGTGAAAAGCAGGAAGAGGATTTTTTTCGGGTTCTCTCTTTTCAAAAAATAAGGGTGGTCGAGATTTTTCTTCGACCGTGCGACGAGCCCCTCAATCAATTTCTCGAGTTCGCGCGCGTACGGCCGACCGGCTAGCGCCGCGTCCTGCGCCTTTTTCATTTTGCTCGCCGAAACCATCTCCATCGCGCGCGTAATTTTTTGCGTGGATTTGACTGATTTGAGACGACGTCGGAGATCGAGCAAACTCAATTCAAAAGAAAATTATTCGTTCCAACCTTTTTTGAAATCTTCGAGCGCCGCGGTCAAATCTTTTGCGGTCTGGTCTTCCAGTTTGCCGCTCGCGGTGATTTCTTTTTCGAGCTTCGCGTAATTCGCGTGCATAAATTCGTAAAGATCGGCTTCGAATTTCGCGATCTTTTCGACCGGAATATCATCGAGCAAACCATTATTCGTCGCGAAAATAATTTCGATCTGATTCACGACCGAGAGCGGGGAATATTGGCCCTGTTTCAAAATCTCGACAACGCGGCGACCGCGCTCGATTTGTTTCTTGGTCGCGGAATCGAGATCGGAGCCGATTTGCGAGAACGCTTCGAGTTCGCGGAATTGCGCGAGACTGAGGCGAATGTTGCCCGAAACTTTTTTCATCGCTTTCGTCTGCGCGGCACCACCGACACGAGAGACCGAGAGACCAGCATTCACGGCTGGGCGGATACCTTTGTAAAAAAGATCTGTCTCGAGGTAAATCTGTCCGTCCGTGATCGAAATAACGTTCGTCGGAATGTATGCCGACACGTCGTTCGCTTGCGTTTCGATAATTGGCAGTGCCGTGATCGAACCGCCGCCGAGTTTGTCGTTCATGCGGACAGCACGCTCAAGTAAGCGCGAGTGGAGATAAAAAATATCTCCCGGGTAGGCTTCGCGTCCGGGCGGACGGCGCAGCAGCAAGGAAATCTGGCGGTACGCCGCGGCGTGTTTCGAAAGATCATCGTAAACGATCAAAACATCTTTGCCGGCGTGCATGAATTCCTCGGCCATCGCGACTCCTGCGAATGGCGCAAGAAATTGCTGGGCGGCTGGATCGGAGGCGTTAGCCGCGACGACAGTCGTGTATTCCATCGCGCCGAATTCCTCCAACTTCGCGACTATCTTCGCGACAGTCGAAGCTTTTTGGCCGATCGCAACGTAAAAACACAAACAATTTTTGCCTTTTTGATTGATAATTGTATCGATCGCAATCGCGGTTTTGCCGGTTTGGCGATCGCCGATGATCAGCTCGCGTTGACCGCGTCCGACCGGGATCATCGAGTCAATCGCCTTGATTCCGGTTTGGAGCGGCGTGTCGACACCTTGGCGTTCGACGATGCCCGGTGCTTTCACCTCGATGAGCCGAGTTTTTTTCGTCGCGATTTTGCCTTTGCCGTCGATCGGCTGACCGAGTGTATTCACGACGCGGCTGATCAAGGCATCGCCGACTGGAACTTCCATAATTTTTCCTGTCGTGCGCACCTCGTCGCCTTCTTTCAATTCCGGATTTTCTTCGAGCAACATCACGCCGACAGTGTCCTCCTCGAGGTTCAAAACCGCGCCGGTTTTACCGCCCGGAAATTCCAAAATTTCGGCCATCGCTGCACCGGACAGGCCGTGAATTTTCGCGATGCCGTCGCCGACTTCGATGACTGTGCCGAGATTCGATTTCTCGGTCGTCGCTTTGAAGTCTTTGATTTGCGCGGCGAGAACGGAACTAATTTCCGAGGCAGAGAGTTTCATTTTTGAAGAATTAAGAAATAAGGATTAAGTTTTAGTTGAGAGCTTTTTGAAGCTGGTTGAGTTGTCCAGCGAGCGAGAGATCGATCAGTTCGTCACCCAAAATAATTTTCACACCGCCGAGAATTTTCGCATCGATTTTCGTTTCTACTGCGACTTCGCGGCCAGTCATTTTCTTCAGCGCGACAGTCAGATCGCGAATTTCTTTTTCGTTCAGCGCAGTCGCGCTCTCGATCAGCGCGGTCGCGACGCCGGCTGATTCATTCAACACTGAGCGGAAACTGGCGGCGATGTTTTTAATTTCGCGCATTTTTTCGAAGTGCGCGATCAACCGTAAAAAATTAACCATTTTCTCTCCCAGTTTCGCAAAAGTTTTCGTAACGACTTTCTCTTTTTCACCCGTCGTGATTTTCGGATTGGAGAAAAATTTCTGCGCGATTTCGCTTGTCAAAACTTCGGCCGCGAGGTCGAGATTCTCGGCCGCCATTTTCAATTCCGCGACCGCGGTTTTCTCGCCGAGCGCGAGCGCGAGGGCGCGAGCGTAGCGGAGAGAAGTTTTGCTCATTTGAGGGTGGATATTTCAGTAATCGCATTCGCGACAAATTTCGATTGATCTTTGTCATTCAGTTCGCGATTTAATAATTTCTCGGTCGCGAGAATCACGATTTTGCCGACTTCATCTTGAATTTGCCGCGCCGCGTCGTCGCGTTCTTTCGCGATGACTGCCCGACCTTCCTCGACAATTTTCCCGACTTTCAATTTCGCATTTTCGACGATCTCATCAGCTTGCTGCGCGGCCGATTCGCGCGAAGCAGCGATAATTTCGTGCGCTTTCCCCTGCGCTTTTTTCAGCTCTTTCTGCGTCAATTCTTCCGCGCGTGCGAGTTTGTCTTCGACGAGTTGGGCGTGCTCCTCGGCCTTCGCGATCCTTTCTTTCCGGTCGTCCAAAAGTTTCAAAACCGGTTTGTAAACGAGGAAGGTGAGGATCGCGAGCAGGACAAAAAAATTGACCGCCTGCGCGAGCATTACTGCCGGATCGATCCCGAGGCTCGAGAGAATTTCCATAAATAATTGTTAGAAATGTTCAATCGCTCGCTGCACTCGCTTGTTCGAATTGTTCAAGCGAGGCGCAGTGCTGAAATCAGTCAATGGCGCATTTGAACAATTTGAACATTTGGAACAGCTCGAACAATAATTAGACGAATTTCAAAATGAGGGCGACGACCAAGGCATAAATCGCGACAGCTTCCGCGAACGCGATCGCGAGAATCATCGCAGCTTGCACTTTGCCAGCAGCCTCAGGATTGCGACCGATGGCTTCGACACCTTTGGCGCCGATCATACCAATCGCGAGAGCCGGGAGAGCAGCGCCGATCGCGATTGTGAGGGCGACTGCGAGGAGCTTGACTGATTCGGATTCCATTTTGAAGGGGTTAAAAGATTAGGTAATTTTTTGCCGCAAGATTCTAAATCAAGCCGGCCAAAAGGCAATAAGCGCGAACAATTTTAGTGCGCTGCGGTGGCCATTTTGAAAAAGACCAAAGTCAGGACAGAAAAGACCAAGGCTTGGATCATACCGACGAAAATTTCCAAGCCGTAAAAAGGCATTGGCACGACGAAAGGTACGAGCGCAATAATCACCGAGAGCAAAACTTCGCCTGCGAAAACATTCCCAAAAAGCCGAAACGA
>JAZDNQ010000037.1:0-3921 GCA_043799575.1 Patescibacteria group bacterium
TTCGCAGGAATATTTTTGGTGGATTTTCGAGGTAAAATTCGCGCAATGAATTACGTTTTCTTTTTGCTGGGCATCGCATTCAACGGTTTCGCGAGTTTTGTTTTGAAACTTTTGGGCGAGAAAATGACTTCACTCGCCTCGCTGGAAACTTTGAAAAATCCGCTATTTTGGCTAGCGATTTCACTCTTCGGCCTGAATGTAATTTTTTACGCGCTCTTTTTGCAGCGCACGAATCTTGCGATCGGCTATCCGGCCTTCGTCGGTGGAACTTTCGCGATCGTGCTCGCACTTTCGTTTTTCATCCTGCGTGAAACTTTAAGTTTCCCGCAAATTCTCGGCATCGCGTTAATTTTCGGTGGAATAATTTTGGCGGTGCGATGAAACCGTTTCGGAAAAATGCTTCGATTATCGCGCGCAAAAATGGAAAGTTTTTGCTTGTGAAAAAGCCGCGCGATCGACACGCGTGGCAATTTCCGCAGGGTGGCGTCGAAACTGGCGAAACTTTTTTGGAGGCCGCACGGCGCGAATTTTTGGAAGAAATCGGGACGGACAAAATCGAAATCATCGGCGGCGAACGCGGAATTCATTTTTACGATTGGCCGACGACGATCGAAATCGACGCGCGCTTGAAAAAATTTCGTGGACAAGAAGTGCACATTTTCGTCGTGAACTTTTTGGCCGACGATGCGGAAATTATTTTGGACAAAAACGAACTCGAAAGTTGGAAGTGGGTTGACCGCGCTGAACTTGCGGAAAAAATCGAATCGCGCGAATATCTCGCCAAAGTTTTAGCTATCATTGATGCGGCCGAATAAAGTCATCGCGAAAGTCGAAAAAATTGTGCGCAGCAAAATCTGGCTCACGGCCGACGGTCGCGAATTTTATTTGCCAGTCGAACTGTGGCCGAATGCGCAGGTCGGCGAGCAGATCGAATTCGATGCGCGCATCGCGACGGACGACGCGCGCGCGATGCTCGAGGCGATTATCAATTAAAATGCGGAGGTGAAAATCAATTCACTCCGGCTCGAAAATTTTCGCAATTTCGCGAAACTCGAACTCACCTTCGCGGAAAATGTCGCGGCTTTTGTCGGCGCGAACGCGCGCGGCAAGACGAATATTTTGGAGGCGATTTCGCTGCTTGCTTTTGGCAAAAGTTTGCGCGCGAACTCGGAGCAAAGTTTGCGAAAAATCGGCACGGATTTCTTTCGCATCGAAGCAGTCGCGAAAAATGGAACTGGCGAAAAATTGAAAATTGAAATCGCCGCGACCGCGACTGCGAAAAATTTGAAACTGAACGGCAAAAAAATCACCGCGAGCGAACTCGTCGGTCAGCTCCCGATCGTGAGTTTCGCGCCAGAAGATTTGAATTTGCTTTTGCTCGAACCGAGCCGGCGGCGCAAATATCTCGATATTTTGCTATCGCAAACTTCGCGCGAATATTTGCACGCGCTCGGGAAATACACGAAGGCGCTGAAAAACCGGAACGCGCTACTCACGCGAATCGCGGAAAATTTGGCACGCGAAAACGAGCTGGAATTTTGGGATCGCGAGCTCGCAGAAAGCGGAGCGCTGATCGGCAAAATGCGTGCTGAATTTTTGGAATTCGCGACGGAACCGCTTGCGCAAAATTTTGGGCGAATCGCAAACGAGCCGAAAAAATTGACTTTTCGCATCGCGAATTTTCGCGGGGAAGAAATTTCGAGCGAAAAGTATTTGGAGAATTTGGAAAAAATGCGCGCGAAAGATTTGCGTTTCGGCACGACGAATTACGGTGTGCACCGCGCAGATTTGGTCTTCGAGTTGAATGGAGAATTATTGAGCGAAAACGGTAGCCGCGGAGAAATTCGCTCAAGCGTGCTCGCGCTCAAATTTGTCGAACTGAAATTTTTGGAAGAAAAATTGGCAGAAAAACCGATCTTGCTACTAGACGATGTTTTCAGCGAGCTCGATGCGTCTCGCCAGGAAAGCTTGATGAATCTGATCGCGCATCACCAAACTTTTTTGACCACGACCAAACTCGGCCATCTCGATCCGATCGCAAAAAAAGAAGTTTGGGAAATCAAAAATAACTCGGCAAAGAAGATTTGATGACGAAGCCATGCGAAGCCCGAAGGGCGAAGAATGGTGGGCAGGGAAGCCTGCCTGCCGGCAGGCAGGGATTTGAACCCACCGCGACTGACGGAGCCAACAGATTTATTTTTTTATTAAAAAGAAGCTAATTTTTATAAAAGTGGTGGGCAGGGAAGGATTTGAACCTTCGAAGGCGGAGCCAACAGATTTACAGTCTGTCCCCTTTGACCGCTCGGGAACCTGCCCAAAAAACTCAACCAAAAAGTGAGTTGGATTTTAAAATCAAACCAGTAAAATAACAAATCAGCCCGATTTTTTGGCCTAGTTTATTTGAGAATATTGCCTAAGACTTTTTCAAATGCGTTTTTAGTCGGCTGGTCAGAAGCAACAATTTCAATTCTTTCAAAGCCGATCAAATCCATCACAACATCGAGCAGGCCTTTTCGAATCGCTTGAGCGCTTTGCTCGTGCGTAAGACCGCCAAATCCCGCCCCCAAGGCAGGGATCGCCAAAGTTTTTAGATTTAGTTTTTTCGCTTCTAGAACAACATTCCGCATCGCGCGGCGAACTGATTCGAAATCTGCTTGTCCGCCCAGCTCCATCACGGCAGCGTGCAAAACGGTTTTATTTAATTTACCGCCCGAGGTCGCAGCCACTTTGCCTTTCTTCAAGTTTTGCCCCAACTGCTGAATAATCGCATCACATTCGGCCTGAACTTGTTGCCCGCCTTTTTGATGAATCGCTCCGGCGACACCTCCACCTAATTTCAAACTCGTATTGGCAGCATTCACGATTGCGTCTGCCCGAGCACCTGTAATGTCACCCTGCGAGACTCCCAATTTCCCGCGCAAAATTACTTTTATTAATTCTTCCTTCATCGCGTCAACAACCTTGGTAAGTGGATCTATTTTCCCCTCCCAGTTTTTTGAAGTATCGCCAAGAATCCCGAAGGCCTGTTGAATCCTGCCCCGTGTTTCCCGAACTAATTGCGCAGGAAGACCGGATGCGTCCAAATTTTTTCTTAGATAATCGAGACAAGCCTGGAAAGCCTGCTGGCACATAAAATAAATTTAGACGGCAGTTTAGAATCAATTTGTTTAAAAGTCAAATTAAAATGGAGCCACCTATCGGATTTGAACCGATGACAATCCGCTTACAAGGCGGGCGCTCTACCAACTGAGCTAAGGTGGCTTGTGATTTAAATTTTACTTTTTAATGGCCAATCGCTCTACCAACTGATGGCCGAAGGCCGACCATTGGCCCTAAGTGGCGTTTGTCGGATTTTAACAAATTTTTATTTCAATAAGACTGTGATTTCGAGCGCATTATCGTTTTCCGGCAAGCCGGACTGATTATCTTTTTTGAGAATGAGTGAGCCGCGATTCGAGACCGTGCTCGGCTGGGGAAATTCGAGCTGGGCCGAGAAATCGACCCAATCGGTGGTCATCCAATCGCCCTCAGCTGTCGCGAGTCCCTGCGCGATTATCAGACCGTCCCAATCGGTCAGAACGACCGGGAAGCTGCCCTCGAAAAACCAATTGCCGCGCGCCGCACCTTTGATCACGAGCGGACTGGAAATTGTCGACTCGGCCAGCGGACTGTCGAGTCGAATCAAATCATCTTTCGTCGCTGGTTGCGCAATGGGCTCGTCGACAATCGGGGCGGTATTCCCGCAGCCAGCCAGCAATATAGTCGCGAGCAGGACTGTCACCGCTCGAAGAAAAATTTTGGTCATTGTGCTTTTTAAAAATGGCGGAGAGAGAGGGATTCGAACCCTCGAGACGGTTTCCCGCCTACACGATTTCGAGTCGTGCGCCTTCAACCAGCTCGGCCATCTCTCCATAAATTTTC
>JAZDNQ010000036.1:0-6571 GCA_043799575.1 Patescibacteria group bacterium
GAAATTGTCCGTCATCCCCGCGACGAAATCCGCGACGACGATTTCCGGCGGATCGCTTTGCAATCTTTTCGCGAACTCGGCGGGCAGCAATTTTTGATTTCCGAGAATCGCAGTGAAAATCTTTTCCAAAGTGTCCGCGCCTTTTTTGGATAATTTTTCGACCGAAGGCGAAAGATAAAAATTCTTTTTGAGAAAATCGCGCAATTCGCCGAGCTCGGTTTGGATTTGCGGTGAAAATTCGACGAGCGGTCGGCCGAAGTTTTGCACTTTTGGCAGCGAATCAATCTGATTTTTGACCAAATTTTGCGCGGAATTTTCGAGCAAATCGCGATCGAGCAAATCGATAATCGCCGAAACCGCGCGATGAATGAACGGCTCGGCGGCAAGTTTCGCGTCGACTTTTTGCAGCGCTTTCTGCCAGAGTTGTAAATTTTTGAGATCGGCGCGCGTGAAAATTTTCGCGCGCAAACCGTCTTCGAGATCGTGATTCGTGTACGCGATTTCGTCGGCGAGATTCACAATCTGCGCCTCGACAGAAGGTTGCGAGTCTGATTTTTCAGCTAAATCGTAAATCGTAGAATGTTTCGCCAATCCGTCGAGCAAATCGAAAGTCAAATTCAGTCCGGCAAAATCGGGATATTTTTTCTCGAGAATCTGGAGAATGCGCCGCGACTGCCGATTGTGCTCGAAACTTTGGCCGAATTTTTGGATCAAAGAATTGAGTCGCTCTTCTCCCGCATGTCCGAATGGCGTATGGCCGAGGTCGTGTGCGAGCGCGATCGCTTCGGCGAGATTTTCGTTCACGCCGAGATTGCGTGCGAGCGACCGCGAAATTTGCGCGACTTCGAGCGAATGCGTGAGTCGATTGCGGAAATGATCGCCCCAGTGCGCGACGAAAACTTGCGTTTTGCCTTTCAGTCGCCGAAACGCTTTGGAATGAATGATGCGCGCCAAATCGCGCTGAAACTCGGTACGAAATTCGTCCGGCTCGTCGGGAAATTCGCGCGTCGCGGCGTCGGCAAAAGTCGCGAACGGCGCGAGATTTTCGCGTTCGAATTTTTCGAGATCATTGCGTTTTAGCAGCATCTTTGAGACTCTAAATTTACCTCATCTTTCGCCCAGTTATCCGGGTTTAGACGAATATAATCGCGAATGCGGTTTAATTCATCCTCACCGCGAATAATATGATCGTGAAATCGCGCCTGCCAAACACGATCAAGGGCAGGTGCGATTTGGTGAATTTGTTTGGTTGTGGCGGATTTGAAACCACGAATAATCGCAGCCAAAGAACCTGATTTTGGTGAAATTTTGGAAAATTTTTCCGCCATGGATGTAGAGACGTTGCGCGCAACGTCTCTATCAACATTTGTTCCCATAATTTTTTCTGACCACATATCGTTTTTTATAAACGCATTGCAATGCGTTTCTACATTTTTTCCATCGTTCCAGTTGTCGATCACCACAATCCCGTGCAGATGATTCGGCATCACGACGAACGCGTCCAATTTCACATTGTGTCGAATTTTTGCAGTTTGATTCCATTCCGCCGCCACGATTTTTCCCAGTTCGTTTAGCATCATTTTCCCATTTCGTATTTCACCAAAAAGACTTTCCCGATTTTGTGTACAGATTGTTACAAAATAATATCCGTCCTGGGCATAATCAAAGCCTGACAAACGGCTCGAGTTGATTCGGTACTTGTTTTGAAAAAGTGCCGCCATATATTTTATTGCAAAAAACTGCCAACGAATTCCGAATTCCCGCGCCTGAAATCTTGAATTGGCAAAACTTTTTTGCCCGCGAGCTGGACGAATTTCAATTCGAGCGCACCATCGAGCGTCGCTACGAAAATTTTTCCGGAGTCGGCGAAAATTTCACCGCTTGATCCCCCCTTTCGCAAAGGGGGGCTAGGGGGGATTTTAAACTCAATCAATTTCAAAACTTGTCCTCGAAAAGTCGTCCAAACTCCCGGCCACTCGGCGAACGCACGTTTTTTTCGGAGCAAAATTTCGGCGGAATCTTTTTGCCAATCAACTCGCCCGTCCGACTTTTGAATTTTTTTGCAGTGCATCGCGGCAGCCGAATTTTGCGGCGTCGGAGAAATCTCGCCCGCGACGATTTTGCGCAAAACTATCGGGAATTTTTCGCCGCCGAGCACCGACAATTTCGCTGACAATTCGAGCGCGTTCAAATCACCGAGCGGGATTTCGAATTCGGCAAAAACATCGCCGGCATCAAGTTCGGTCGTGATTTTTTGGAACGAAACTCCGGTTTTTTCAGCATTTGTGAGAATCGCCGACTGGATCGGCGACGCTCCGCGAAATTTTGGGAGCAAACTCGCGTGCAAATTCACCGAACCGAATCGCGGAATTTCGAGAACTGCACTCGGGAGAATTTGGCCGAACGCGACGACCGCGAGGAAATCCAAATCCGGCGGCAAATTCTGCGCGGTTAATTTATTTTGCTCGACCGGAATTTTCAATTTTTCCGCAAGAATTTTGACCGGCGGCGCGGAAATTTTTTGCCCACGACCGACCGGACGATCCGGCTGCGTGAAAACTTTCACGATTTCGATTTCCGAATCGGCAGCGAGATTTTCGAGCGACGGGAGCGCGAACTGCGGCGTCCCCGCAAATGCGATTTTAATTTTCGGCACGGCGAAATTTTAGCGTAAAATCCCGGCGTGAATTTCACCAGGAGAGATCAACTCGAAAGACATCTCGAAAAATTGGTCGGCGCGCTCGTCCCTCGTTTTTTTCCGATGCAAAAATTTGGCTTCGTGAATGTGGTTGGATTGCAGCTCGCGAGCGGTTTTGATTCAGCGCGCGTACAAGTCGCGGTCGAGAAAAATTCGCACCAATTCGAAGAATTCACACGAAAAGTGATTGCCCAGATTCAAAAAGAAGTGAATGCGAATCTCCCGCGCAAAAAAATTCCGAAACTGATTTTGGAGCTGGACAAGACGAATGAGCTTTTAGCGAAGATTGCGAAAATCGAAAAATAGAGTTGTCATTTGTCTCAATTTCAAAAACTGAAGGCGAGGTTACGTAACCTCGCCTTCGACGATTTTTTGTCATTCAAAACCCCAACCAGTCCTTCGCCTCGAAAAGTCCTTTGCGCTTTTTCGCAACCAGCCACTCCGCACCCGCGACCGCACCGCTCGCGTAATTGTCGCGGTTTTTGCCTGAGTGAATTAGTTGAATCGTCTCGCTCGCTCCGTCAAAAATGATTTCGTGAATCCCGACAATCTTGCCGACTCGCGCCGAACTGATTTGTAATTTGTCGGCCGGAATCGGGAGAATCGCATTGTCGATCATGACCGATTTCTTTTCTTTGAAACTTCCCAAAATTCGATCAGCCAATTCTTTGGCTGTCCCGCTCGGGACATCAGCTTTCGCTGAATGATGCGTATCGCGCAACGCGACATCGAAACCTTGGCCAGTCAAAAGCTTGGCGGCCTGCTCGACGATTTTGTAAAAAGCCTGCACTCCGACGGAAAAATTGCCGGCGTAGAGAACCGAGCCAGAATTTTTCGCGACGAACTTTTTCACCTCGGGTAATTTTTCGTACCAACCCGTCGTCCCGACCACGGTCGGAATTTTCAATTTCGTCAGCTTTTGCAAATTCTGCAAAACAACTTGCGGGTGCGTGAAATCAATCGCGACCTGCGCGCCGTTCAAACTTTGCGCGGAAATTTCCTTCGCGGTGGCCTCTTTGCAATTGGGATCAATCTTAGCGACGATCTGATGACCAGCCACAGTCGCAAGCCGCTCGATCGCCTGACCCATTTTGCCGAAGCCAATAATTGCAATTCGCATAACGAGATTTTAAATATTTTTCGGGACGCGGTAAAATCGGTTTTGATTAAAAAAAATTTTGATGAAAAACCCAACTCGGCGCAGCGGCTTCACGACTTTGTTTATCCTCGCACTCATCGCGGCCAGTCTTTATGTCATCTTCGGTCAAGACAAAGCCGCTACGACTGTCGTCCCGATTACGACTGTTCAACAACAATTCACCGCTGGCGAAATCGAAAAAATCACGATCGACGGCAGCGCGCTCACGATTAAACTGAAAAACGGCACGACTGAAAAATCAACGCGGCCGGCCGACGAAAGCCTCAAAGATCTCGGTCTTTCCGATCCGACCTCAGGCGTGATCATCGACGCGGTCGATTCGACTGGCTCGGATTTTTGGCTGAATGTCATCGCAGGAATTATTCCTTTTCTTTTGATCGCGGCGTTTTTGGTTTATATGATGCGGCAGGCGCAATCGCACAACCAAGGCGCGATGAGCTTCGGACAGTCGGGCGCGCAGGTCTCCGACAAAACGAAAAATAAAACCACTTTTGCGGATGTCGCTGGCGCGAACGAAGCGAAAGAAGAATTGGTCGAGATTGTCGACTTTTTGAAAAATCCGAAAAAATACACCGCGATGGGTGCGAAAATTCCAAAAGGCGTGATGCTCGTCGGCCCTCCAGGTACGGGTAAAACTTTGCTCGCACGCGCCGTCGCGGGCGAAGCCGATGTTCCTTTCTTTTCTATTTCCGGCTCGGAATTTGTCGAAATGTTCGTCGGCGTCGGCGCGAGCCGCGTTCGCGATTTATTTAAAAAAGCGAAAAGGAATGCGCCCGCGATTGTTTTTGTGGACGAAATCGATGCGGTCGGGCGACAGCGCGGGACGGGAATGGGCGGCGGACACGACGAGCGCGAGCAAACTTTGAATCAAATTTTGACGGAAATGGACGGCTTCGAGACTGGCACGAATGTGATCGTGATCGCAGCGACGAATCGCCCCGATGTCCTCGACCCCGCACTTTTGCGGCCGGGAAGATTCGATCGCCGCGTCGTGATCGATATGCCCGACATCAGCGAGCGGCTAGAAATTTTAGGAGTGCATTCGCGCAATAAACCGCTCGCGAAAGATGCCGAGCTCGAAAAAGTCGCACGACAAACTCCGGGATTCACCGGAGCGGATCTTGAGAATCTTTTGAATGAAGCCGCGATTCTCGCGACGAAACGCGGACTAAAAATGATTTCACAAAGTGAACTCGAACACGCGATCGAAAAAGTCGCACTTGGTCCGGAAAAAAAGTCGCGTGTGCTCACTGACGACGAGAAAAAAATAACCGCTTTTCACGAGGCTGGGCACGCGATCGTCTCGCATGTCCTCCCACACACCGATCCGGTGCACAAAGTTTCGATTGTCTCGCGCGGAATGGCGCTCGGCGTGACTTGGTATTTGCCGGTGATCGACCGCCGACTAGAGAGTGAATCGCGTTTTCACGACGAGCTCGCGAGTCTCCTCGGCGGGCATGTCGCGGAGGAAATGGTTTTTGGTGAAGTGACGACTGGCAGCTCAAACGATCTGCAGCGGGCGAGCAAAATCGCACGCGCGATGGTAACGAAATTCGGAATGAGCGACAAACTCGGTCCGGTGATTTTCGGCAGTTCTCACGGCAGTATTTTTCTCGGCAAAGATTTGATGCACGAGCGCGATTATTCCGAGCAAATGGCGAGCCAAATCGATGGCGAGGTGCGCAAAATCGTCGATACGGCGTACACGACTGCGAAAAATATTTTGTTCAAAAATAAAGCGAAGCTGAAGAAAATCGCTGAGAAATTGCTCGAAATCGAGACGCTCGACTCGACCGAATTCGAAAAACTTTTCGGTGCGAAAAAAGCGACCGCGGAATTACAGGTTAAAATATAAATCGGATTTACAATTTGATTTAAATTTTTTAATCCAAAGATATGAATCTTGAAGCAAAGTCGGAACAAACTCCGAAGCAACGCGGAAAATTCAGAACTGCTTTGGGAGAAGTTTTACGAGAAGTTTTTCCGGGAATAACTGGCTTGCTGCAAGCTAGACATAGGAGAACACCTGATCGGCAAACAATAGCTGAATCAGCCGCACAATGCCGAGAATCTTACTTTCGATACCATCCGTAAATAAATTAAATGCTTTACCTCGCCTCTGATCACGCTGGCTTCGAGCTGAAAGAGAATTTGAAAAAATCTTTGGTCGAACAAAAAATCGACTTCGAAGATCTCGGCTGCGAGTCAACTGAAAGTTGCGATTACTCCGACTTCGGACACGCGCTCGCGAAAAAAGTTTTGGAAAATTCAGAAAACCGCGGCGTCGGTATTTGCGGAACTGGTCTCGGAATTTCGATGGCACTGAATCGGCACGCCGGGATTCGCGCGGCACGCGCGATGTCGGTCGAAGACGCGGAACTTTCAAGAAAACACAACGACGCGAATGTTTTGGTTTTCGCTGGCCGGATGACCGCGCCCGAGCTCGCGAGTGAAATGCTCGCGAAATTTTTGGCAACGGATTTCGAGGGCGGCCGCCATGAGAATCGCGTAAAAAAAATTGATCTCTAATCTGTCATTCCCGTGCAAACGGGAATCCAGAATAAAAATGACCCCTAAACTTAAAATCGCGCCGTCAATTTTGTCCGCCGATTTCGGGAGATTGAATGAGGAAATCGCGAGCGTGGAAAAATTTTGCGAATGGTTGCATGTCGATGTGATGGACGGCCACTTCGTGCCGAATCTCACGCTCGGCG
>JAZDNQ010000054.1:0-5767 GCA_043799575.1 Patescibacteria group bacterium
TACCAAGCCCGATCAGAAACATTCCACCGATTACCAAACCGCCTTTATCGATTTTTTCAGTTTTTTTAGTCATGAAAATTTTTTAGTGGCGAAGCCAGCCGAAGTCCCGCCAAGCGGAACGAAGGATGGTGGCCGGGGACAGAATTGAACTGTCGACGCAAGGCCAATGTAGGAAAGCCAATCCTTCGCCCGTGAAATCAATTTGCAAAACTTGAGTGGCGAAGCCAGCCGAAGTCCCGCCAAGCGGGACGAAGGATGGTGGCCGGGGACAGAATTGAACTGTCGACGCAAGGATTTTCAATCCTTCGCTCTACCACTGAGCTACCCGGCCATTTTCAGTCCTTCGTCCGCCGCGGCGGACTACCCGGCCAAACGCGAGGCGGATTTTAACCCGCCTCGAGATTTTTGAAAATTAGAATCGGCGTGGCGGTCGTCCTCCGTGTCCACCTCCCGCTGGTCGCGGCGGTCGCGGCGCGCGCTTCATTTCGACGCCGTCGATGATCCGAGTCAGATTGATCCGACCCATCGCGTCGACTTCGACGACTTTCACGCGAATCTCGTCGCCGACTTTGACTGCATCTTCGACTTTGTCGATGCGGTGCGGTGCGAGCGCGGAAATGTGTACCATTCCGTCTTTGCCTGGGAGGAACTCGACGAACGCGCCGAAGTCCATGATACGGACAACTTTGCCATCGAACTCGTCCCCGACTTTCGGTTCGTACACAATTTGTTCAATCCATTTTTTCGCTTTGTCGCCCGCCTCACCATTCGGCGCAGTAATCGTGACCACACCGTCATCTTCGACATCGATCTCCACACCGCACTCTTTCGTAATTTTTTGAATTGTCTCGCCGCCTTTGCCGATGACAGTGCGAATTTTTTCCGGATCAATTTTGATCGACTCGATGAGTGGCGCGTATTTGGATAATTTCTCACGCGGAGCAGCAATCGTCGCGATCATCGCGGCGCGAATCTCGTCGCAGGCGCGACCCGATTGCGCGAGCGCCTCCTGCAAAATCTTTTCCGAGACGCCTTTCACTTTGATATCCATCTGCAAAGCTGTAATGCCTTTTTCGGTGCGCGCGACTTTGAAATCCATGTCACCCGCGAAATCTTCGAAGCTCTGAATATCGGTGAGAATTTTGTGTGTCGTGAATTTGCCTTCCGCGTTTTTGTCGGTGACCATGCCCATCGCGATCGCAGAAACTGGTCTCACGATCGGTACGCCAGCATCCATCATGGAAAGTGTCGAACCGCAAACCGCACCCATCGAGCTTGAACCATTGCAGCTCAGAGTTTCCGAGACGACACGAATGACATACGGGAATTTTTCACGATCCGGTAAAACCGGAATGAGAGCGCGCTCGGCGAGATCGCCGTGGCCAATTTCGCGACGACCCGGTCCGCTGCGGCGACCACTTTCGCCGACTGCGAACGGCGGGAAATTGTATTCGTGAATATAAAAACGGTGATAGTCCTTGTCCATCGTGTCGACAATCATCGCTTTGCCTGGGCCGCCGAGTGTCGCGACAGACAAAGTTTGCGTTTCCCCGCGATTGAAAAGTCCCGAACCGTGCGTCCGTGGCAAAACACCCGCGTCGCAGCTCAAAGCTCGCACCTCGTCCAATTTGCGCGAGTCGAGCCTCAAATCTTTTTCGAGAATATTCTTGCGCAGATTTTTCTCGAAGTGCGAATTAAGAGTTTCTTTCAGTTCGCCTGCAGAAAATTTTCCGGCTTCGATCTCAGCCGCCAAACTTGTAATCAATTTATTTTCGAGCGCTTCGATCGCGGCGTGAATCAAGTGTTTTGAACCTCCCGCGATTGTATTCAAATCTTTTTCAGAAATCGCAGCTGCCACCGCTTTCTCGGCTTCCTCGTTTTTCGTTTTGACGATCAACTCGATCGGCGCGGGGTTCACTTTCTTTTTCAGCTCAATCTGCAATTCACAAATCTTTTTGATTTCGGCATGTGCCAAATTGAGCGCTTCCAGCATTTTTTCGTTGGAAATTTCTTTCGCACCAGCTTCGACCATTGTGATCGCGTCGAGCGTCCCAGCGACAGTCAAAACCAAATCACCTTCGTCTTCTTCGATATAGGTCGGATTGAGAATTAATTTGTCATCTTTCAAGCCGATGCGCACCGCGCCAATCGGCCCAGCGAAGGGCGCTCCCGAAACCATCAACGCCGCACTCGCGGCATTCATCGCGGTTGTCGCGGGATCGACTTCGAGATCGGCGGAAAGAACTGTCGCGATGATTTGAATGTCGTTCGTCGTGCCTTTCGGAAAAAGCGGGCGAAGCGGTCGGTCAATCATCCTCGAGCGCAAAACTGCAGCATCGCTCGGTCGACCTTCGCGTTTGATGAAACGCGAACCTTTGATTTTTCCCGCCGCGTAATACTTTTCCTCGTAGTCGCAGGACATCGGGAAAAAATCGCAGCCGGCGCGCGGTGCGGCGACCACGACGGTCGCGAGGACGACTGTGTCGCCGAGCGAAACGACCGCCGAACCGGTGGCCTGATTCGCGAGTTTGCCCGTCTCGATGACGAGCGGTCGGGAGGCGATTTCTCCCGTGACTTTTTGGGGTTCCATTTTTGGAGGGGTTAAATTTCCTCCGGAACCGAAAGCGAGTTGCGAACGAATCGCGGCTCGAATTTCGACTTCGGAGGTGCGAGCATTTTAGCGAAAAGTTGCGGTAAAATCGAGGAGAAATTTTAACTAAACTGTAATGCCTGCTGGATCGACTAGAAATCCGCTTACGATCTTTAAAAAAGAAATTAGCCGTGTAAAAACAAAGATCGCCCCTTTAGTCCCAGTTGTTGATGATGCAGCAAAACAGATCGTCGCGGAATCGGCATTTCTTGTAGCATTTACAAGTTATGAAGAATTTCTCAGAAGAATAATTCGTTCTCGACTCAACGATAGTCGCAACTTGAGCAATTTAAAAAAAGCGTCTGGAGTTGGAATTTTATTAGCAGGATTTCTACAGCACATAAAAACTGGTCGGGAAAAACAATTAAATGATTTTGCAAGATTGCTCCTTGAAGATTTTTTCTTAAAAAAGAGCAAGGCAGCTGAATTGAAAAAAGAGGCAACTTCGAAAAAAATAAGTTTTTGGCCGAAATGCAATAGGCCTATCGAAATGATAGATAAATTAAGGGAGCTCAGAAATGATATCGCCCACGGCAATAAAAAATGCTTAATTTTAAAGGAAAATGAATTAGAAACGGCAATCATTTTTTTGGAATTTTGCGTCGAATTTGTCGAAAATAATTATCGCGTTTGATTATGAGTATCCCCCTCAAAAGTCCGACCGAGATCGCGACGATGCGCCGCAGCTGCGCGATCCAATCGGCGATTTTGAATAAAGTTTGCGCGGCGGTCGTCCCAGGAATTTCGACACTCGAGCTCGATACTCTCGCCGAAAATTTTTGTCGCGAGCAGAAAGTGCGCCCTGCTTTCAAAAATTATCACGGCTTCCCCGGCACGATTTGTGCGAGCGTGAATAACGAGGTCGTTCACGGCATTCCCCGCACGGATAAAATTTTGCGCGCGGGCGATCTCATCGCGATCGATTTCGGCGTGATTCTGGAAAATTTTTACGCCGACGCCTGTCGTACTGTCCCCGTCGGGAAAATTTCGGGCGAGGCGGAAAAACTGATCGAGCGAACGCAGGAAAGCCTTTATCGCGGAATCTCGGCGGCGCGCGCAGGCAATCGCACTGGCGACATCGGCCACGCGATCGAAAGTTTCGTGCGGCAATTTGGTTATTCGCCAGTGCGGGAAACCGTCGGGCACGGGATTGGGAGAAATTTGCACGAAGATCCGGAAGTGCCGAATTGGGGTCGCCCAAAAACAGGAGTCGAACTGCGACCCGGAATGACCATTTGCATCGAGCCGATTATCAATTCCGGCTCGGGCGAAATTTTAACCGAAGCGGACGGCTGGACGACTCGAACCCGGGATGGGAAATTGTCGGCGCATTTCGAGCACCAAATTTTGATCACGGAAAACGAGCCCGAAGTTTTGACAACTTGGGATAGGCAAGGAATAAATAGTAGGAAGTTAGGAAGCAAGGAATAAGATTTTTATTTCTTACCTCTTATTGCTTAATCCTTAATCCTTATCCCTCAATCCTGTATCCTTTCTTCATGAATTTAATTCAAACTCAGGTCTTCGCGGAAAAATTGGCGCAAAAAGTTGGCAAAATTTTGTTGAAAAGTTTTGGCAAAACGAAAATCGCGGTCCAAAAAGGCGCACATGATTTCGCGACCGAAGCTGATTTGGCTTCGGAAAAATTGATCAAAGCGGAAATCCAAAAACATTTTCCCGCCGACGGAATTCTCGCCGAAGAGAGCTGGGAGAAATTCGACGCAAAAAAAAGAAATTGGATCATCGATCCGCTCGACGGCACGAAAAATTTTCATTTCGGTTTGCCGAATTGGTGCGTCTCGATCGCGCTGCAAGAAAATGGCGAATCGATCGTCGGCGTAGTCTTCGCGCCGATCTCGGGACAACTTTTTTCCGCGCGCAAAAATGGCGGCGCAAAATTGAACGGTCAGAAAATTTCCGTTTCGCGGACGGCGAAAATCACGGACGCGCTCATCCTCGCGGAGATTCCGCGGAAACACACTTCGGGAAAAAGATTTGCGAAAGATGTCGCAGCATTTACAAAATCGCTCGAAAAAATTCGGCGCGTACGTGCGTTCGCGTCGGCAGCAAGCGATCTCGCGCTCGTCGCGAGCGGCGCGGCAGACGGCTATCTCGATTTTTCACGGAACACGAAAATTTGGGATGTCGCGGCGGGTGAGCTTTTGATTCGCGAAGCGGGCGGGCAAGTTTCGGATGTCACGCCAAGCAATTTGAAATTTCCGAATATCTCTGTTTTGGCGACCAATGGGAAATTACATTCTGCGATGAAAAAACTTTTGGGTTAAAATTTTCACAATTTAATCCCACCTCAAATGACCAAAAAGTTTTTCGCAATTGCGGCACTAACTTTTTTATTGGTCGGCTGCACAACCAATCCAGATTCGTCAAATGTGTCTGACGAGCAGCCGCTGACACCTGAAGAATCGGTGGCACCTACTGCGGACACACCTACGACCGCTGATTCGAATTTTGTCAGAGGCGAGGTAGTTGGTTCTTGTGGCTCGATCGAAACCCACAGTGCTTGTATCGATTACATCGGTTCTATGTGGACGCCACAAGTTGCCGAGCTCGGCTGCAGCAGTGGTGAAGGCATGGTCTTTTCGAAAGATGCTTGTCCTGTGACTGATGCAATCGGTGGTTGTCGGATTGGTGCTGGCAGCAGTAATGAAATGATCACTTGGTTTTACGATATTGGCGCCGAACCAGTTGATCCCGAGACTGTGCAATATGCAGCAGCTTCTTGCAATGCCACTCCAAACGCCAGCTGGGTCGGAGCGAATTAAAGTTAAAGTTGCTCGAAAATTGATTCGCTTTTAAAATCCCCCCACAAATTCGGGAGTAGTCCGCCTACGGCGGACGTTCGGCTCCCGACATTCACATTCGGGAGTAGCTCAGTGGTAGAGCGTTCGGCTGTTAACCGAAATGTCGCGGGTTCGATCCCCGCCTCCCGAGCCATTTAAATTCTGCAAAATGGAGTCCAAATTTTCGCAGGCCATCATCGTCGGCCTCGCACTCATCCTGAGCGCTACGATCTTCGGTGGCTTTTATTATTCCGCGCAGTCAGCCAATACGAATGACATTCTTTCCGTGACTGGCTCAGCCAAGACGCAGGTGACT
>JAZDNQ010000056.1:0-26171 GCA_043799575.1 Patescibacteria group bacterium
CGAAATAAAAGTCGGCTGAAGCTGGGTTGGTGACGCCACTCGCGCCTAAAGTCAGAGTTGTCGCGGTCGCATTATTCAGACTGGGGGCAGCCGGAGTCTCGACTCCGCTGAAGAGCTGAATCGTCGCCGCGCCAGCCGCAGTCTGAGTGTTGGCGGAATTACGCGCGCGGACTTCAAGTGTGTATTGCGTATTTGCGGCGAGCGTGGTCGTCGCGCCATTATCACTCCAAGTAATCAGGTCAGCGAACCAGCCTGCTCCGGCAGTTCCATCGGCAGTCGCGGCACAGCCCGCGCCAGATTCGTTCGGCGTCGCGGTATTGTCGAAAGCACAGAATTCAGTGCCGGCTGGATTGCCATTGACCGTCCAATCGAGTTTGATTTGCGAAGTCGTAAGCGCAGCGGCATCACTCGCGAGTCCAGCGGGCAGTGACGCATCGGTGGTTGCACTCGCATTCGCTGACTTCGTGCCCTCGCCATTCGCATTCACCGCGCGAACATAAACTGAATAATTATTGTTCGGGCTGAGCGCAGTGTGGTCAAAAGTTTGCGGATTGGCTGTGCCGTCGTCGACAGTCGAGCCAATCAAAGCGTCGTTGCTCGCATTATAAATGTTGTAATCGGTCGCAGTCGCGACATCATCCCACTGCCAAGTAATTTGATTGTCGCTGACAGCACTCGCGGTCAAATTCGTCGCCGCTTCGGGGGCGGTCGTGACGGCAGTCGTTTCCGCCGGGCTGGACGAATTCAAAACATCTTCGGAGTTGTACGCCTCCGCGCGGAAAACATAATCCGTATTTCCGTTCAAACCAGTGACAGAAAAAGGCGAGCCGCCGCAAACAACCGGCGCGCCGGTCACATCATCACAAATCACAGTCGGGAAAGTCGTCCCGCCGTCGGTCGATTGTGAAATACGCAAACCGCTTTGATTGCCCACATTCCAACTCAAATCAATCGCGTAGTCCGTCGCGGTCGAATTTTCCGTCGCGGTAAATCCGGTGATTTGCGCCGCCTGCGTCACTTTCGACGCGCTCGCGCCGAAAGCCGATTCACTGAGGTCGCTCGCATTGCGCGCTTTCACTTTGAAATAAATTTGATTGTCGTCGCCGAGTCCGACAGCCGAGACTGTCCCCCAGGTCGCTGCATCGATCCAGACTGCTGCACCGACGACATTGCCCGAAGCGTCGAGATAATTTGTCGTGTTGAATTCCGTCGCGTCACCGTCGTCATCGACTGCGATCGCATATTCGGTATTCGCTGCGGAATTACTCGAAGAATCGACAAGCGTGACAGCGAGCGTGCCGAGCGCCGCTGGCAAAGTCACAGTCGGGGCATCGGGAATCGCGACCGAAGTGTAAATCGTCGCCTCCGATCCGAAGTCGGAATTGTTGTTCACTGCGACTGCGCGCACGCGGAAAAATTCATTCGAGGTCAGCCAAGTGATGATTTTCGAATCACCGTCCGTGAAAGTCGCAGCCGTGCCCAACGCGCCGAGCGAGCCGTCGGCTTGGACATATTGAATCGTATTGAAGCTCGTGCCGTCGCCGTCGTCGTCAACCTGCAAATAGTAAAGTGTCGAGCCTGGATTCGTCGGCGCACCATTTACGATCGCGTTGAAAGTCGTCGTAGTCGCGGAATTCAAAGTCGGCGCGAGCGGCATATCAGCGTAAGTCGTGACCGCAAGAGTCGGCGAATAAAGCGTCGCGACGCCGTCGCCGTTTTGCGCTTTGAATTTGAAAACATAATCGGTGTCCGGAGTGAGCCCGCCGAAAGTCGTCGCAGTCGCGGTCGTCGGCGCCCGATCGCCGAGCCCAGTTTCATTGAAAATCAAAGCAGACGAAGCACTAGTGAGATTGGAGAATGATTCGCCAGTTTGGATTTGGATCGAGGTCGAATCTTTCGCGAGCAAGGTCGGGGCGAGCGTCGGCGTTTCGATCGAGGTAAATTTCGCGGTCGTCGCAAAACCCGTCTCAGAAAGCGGCGCACCATCGTTGCGCGCTTTTACGGAAAGAGTGTATTGCGTGTTCGCGGTGAGCGGCGTCGGCTCGTCAGTATTGCCGAGATCCGCATCGTCGCTCCAAGTCAAAGCAGTCGACCAATCTTGAATGTTATTTGGGGTCGCATCGTCCTGTGCGTAATAATTCGTCGTGCCCGGATTCGAATTCGCAGCCCACGACCAATCGATCGCGGTCGTGCCGGTCGCCGATCCAGCTAAATTATTCGGCGTGTTCGCGGCAGTGTAACCCGACGCATTTGCGCTCGGCGCACCTTCTCCGTTCGCATTCACAGCGCGGACGAAGACAGAATAAACCGTATTCGGATCGAGCGGATTTGCGCTGACCGAATCATCGAGCGTTTGCGTTTGATTCGAAACCGCGACATTCGCGATCAGATTGCCGGTCGCTTGATTGTAAATGTTGTAGCTCGCTGCGCCGACGACATCACCCCAATCCCAGTCGATCGAGGAATTGTCGCTCGCTGCCGCAGTCAGTCCGGCGGCAATCGCAGGCGGAGTCGTCGCGCTCACCTCGACATAGTTGGAATTTTCCGCGCCAGCGGCATTGAGCGAGAAAATCCGGTAAGTGTAAGTCGTATTCGCAGCGAGATTCGCATCGGTGAAAGAAGTCGCCGAGCCAGTGTAAACATCGGTCGAGTCATTCACGCGGAGAATGCGGACATTCGTCGCGCCGTTCAAAGCGTACGAAATCACCGCGTTGTAATTATTCGTCGAATCCCAACCGCTCGCATCGACAGTCGCGCCGGTGACTTGATCGGCGAGCGTGAAAATCTCGACCGCGGTCGAATTCACGGTCTCGATATTTTCGGCGTTGCGCGCGCGTGTCGCGAGGAAATAGCGCGTATTCGCGGTCAAACCGGTAATTGTTTGCGTGCCCCAAATCGCGTCGGTCTGCCAAGTCGCCGCACCGAGCGCACCCGTTCCATCGACGAAATTCGTCGTGTCGAATCCGGTCGCATTGCCATCGTTGTCGATGAGTAAATCGTATTCCGTCGCGGCCGGGTTGGTCGGAGCAGCGGAATTATTCACATCGAGAGTCAATTGTGTCGGCGAACCAGCGACGACCGCGACGGTCGGTGCGTTCGGGACATTCGCGAGAGTGTATTTCGAGGCGCTCGCGGAGCTGGTCGGATTCGCGACTTCGTCGCCGTTGCGCGCTGCGACTGAGTAAGTGTATTGCGTGTTCGGATTCAAGCTGCCATTCGTCCAAGTGAAAACATTGTCACCCAAAAATCCACTCGAAACGGCATCAGTTTCATTCGTGAAATTCGCTTCCGCATCGGACTGATTCGTCGCGACGGAAGAATTGACCTCGATGCTGTCGATCGAGACCGTGCCAAAAGTCGGAATAGCCGGGACATCGACCCAAGTGTATTTCGAAGTCGAAACCGTCGACGATTCTTCCGAATCAGCATTACGCGACTTCACCGAAAGCGTGTAATTCGTATTTGCGGTGAGTGGCGTGTCGCTCCACGCGATCGCGTCGGCGAGCCAGTTTTGTGAATTGCCAGAAGTGGATTCAGCATAAAATTCCGTCCCGGCCGGATTGCCGTTCACTTGCCACGACCAATCAATTTGCGCAGTCGAAGCGGCTGTGCCGGACGGATTCGTCGGTGCATTCGCATCGGTGTAGCGCGTTGTCAAAGCAGTTTTCACACCTTCGCCGTTCGCGTTGTACGCGCGGACATAAACCGTCGAAGCGGTATTCACACCGAGCGGAGTGTCGGTAAAAGTACTCGCGGCTGTGTCGCCGATTTCCGCATCTCCAGAATCGTAAATTTTGTAGCCGGTCGCAGCGGCGGTGTCATCCCAATCCCAAACCAATTGGGTCGTCGTGCTACCCGCGCCTTCGCCGAGATTTGCTGGAACATCTGGCGGAGTCGTAACTACGTTTGAGACCGCATAAGTAACCGTATTGAGAACCCCCTCGGCATTGTAGGAAGCCATCCGAAATTTATACGCTGTATTCGGAGTTGCCGGAGTAATATGGGGCGAGACCGCCAAAACTGTCGGGTTATCGTACAAAACAGTTTCGTAAGTACCATCATTACCCGTATCGATTTCAATCTTATGACCCGTGGCGGAATTATTTGTCCAAGTAAGTTGCAGTTTGTAATCAAGTGCGTCGGTCGTATTGGTGAGTGTCAAAGCGCTAACCGTATCGGCCAAAGTGTATTTCGAGCTGGTCGGTGAAAAGCCAGTCGATGCACCTTCCGAATTTTTCGCTTTCGCCTGGAAGGTGAATTGCGTATCCGCGGCGAGTCCGGTCACGGCGATGTTTTGCCAATTTTCTTTGACATCCCAAAACTCGACTGCGCCGAGCGTGCCGTTCGCTTGGACATAATTGCCAGTTGAAGTTTCCTGAATCGCGTAAAGAGTTCCGGCCGCATTGCCGCTCGTATCAGACAAAGAAATCGTTAATTGATTTTCCGCAGTCGCAGCGGCGATCGTCGGCGCGGTGTCTGGTGTCTCGGCGTCGGTAAAAATGTAGCTCGCGGCGCTCGCGGCCGTCGCGATATTGTCGCTGTTGCGCGCGATCAATTTGAAACCATACTGCGTGTTCGCAGCGAGATTGGAGTAGCGATTCACGCCGGCGACTTCCCACGCGGCCTCCGTTTGCCAAACCGTAACGGCACCGACCGTACCGTCGCCCTGCAAATATTGATTCGTGTTCGTATTGAGAATCGCAAACTCGGTCGCGGCGGGATTGTTGCCGAGGTCGAGTGCGACATCGATGTAATGATTCGCGCCCGTGCCGATCGTCAAAGTCGGCGCAGTCGGGACTTCAGCCAAAGTTGTTTGCGTGTCGTTGGTCATCGTCGTTTCGACCGCGTCGCCGTTGCGCGCTTTCGCGGTGAAAGAATAAGTCGTGTTCGGAGTGAGGTTCATCAAATTCCAGCTTGTGCCCTGCTGCCAGCCGGAATTTTCTGCGCTCACGCTTTCATCAAAATAAATACCAGTCGAACCGAGCGTCGCATTCGCGAAAGTTCCATTCGCGGTCGCGGTAATTCCAGTCGCAGAAATATTTGAAAAAGTGAGCGAAGTCGGCGCGTTTTGTTTGGTGTATTTCGTCGTCGTCGAAGTCGCCTCACCTTCCTGATTCGTCGTATTTTTCGCGCGAATGTAGCGAGAATAGGCTGTATTCGCCGACAAACTGCCCTCAGAATGGGTGACCACATTTTGCGCGGTCGTGAATTTGGCAGTGTCTGTTTCGTCGTAACCAGTGTAGCCATTTTGATCCTCGACAACATCGGTCCAGCTCCAATCAATTTGATCGGTCGCGGCGGCCGCTCCAGTCAAAGTTCCAGGTTTCGCGGGCGGAGTCGTCGCGCAAATCGTATTCGAATAGTCGCCGTAATCTCCGAGCGAATTTTTCGCGCGGACGCGGTAGCAGTATTGCGTGTCGCCGCTCAAACCAGTATCGACATAATCATCACTCGACGAGCTGCTCGCACGATCGCTGCCGCCGGAATTGCCACTCGTCTCGTCGATTTCCAATTGTGTCCAAGTCCCGGCTGCTGGCGCGTAAGCCGAGACAGTCGCGGTGTAGCCATTCGCCGCGGAATAATCCGCCGCGACAGTCGGATCGGGCGGAGTCGCCGGGAGACTCGCACCTTCGATAGAATTCGCGGAAAGCGCGGTCCAACCAGTGTCTGCAGAAAAAGCACGAACCTTGTAAACATTCGCAGTGTCGCCCGTGAGCCCAGCGTGTTGTTTTGTGAGTAATCCACCGGTCGTGCCGACACTCGTGTCTGGTGTGTCGAGTGCGAATAATTCGTAATCCGAAATGACCGGCGTGACATCGCCGTTGTCGCCCGCGCTGACTGCGCCACTCACTCCGTCGCGCACCGCGCGGACAGTGTAATTGTAAGTCGTCGAATCGACTGCGCTCGCAGCTGTCCAGGTGACATCGACCGTATCTGTCGTCGTCGAATTGGCGGACAAAGTGAGCGTCGAAACGTCAAGTGATCCGTCGATGTCGTCGTTGTAATTTGTCGCAGCAACCCCACTCGTCAAAATCGCACCATCGCGGTAAATCGTGTAGCTATCTGCGCCAGTGACCGCGTCCCACGTGATCGCGACCACGTCCGCTCCGCCGTCAGTCGCTGCAACGTTTTGTGGTTGCTCAGGTGAATTCGCGGCGCGAGGCGTGCCGTAATCATTAGCGTTAAATTTATTGTAAGTTTCGACGTGCCAATTCGCCGCGAGTGAATTATCAAGCGACAAATCGTCGAGTGACCAGCTCGCGCCAGCCGTGACCGCCGCGTAAGTGACAACATCAACATCGACCGCGCCGTCGTTGAGCGTGAGCGTCCCGGATGCATTATCCAAATTAAGAGCAGCCTGAAAGTCGACCGAAACACCGCCATTCGTCGTGACATTCGAATCATTGCCAATCACGACATAACCGTGCGCCGGCACTGACAAACCAGTCAGCGAAAGAGGACCGTTACCATCGTCAATCGTCCAGCCAGTCAGTGGAATCGCACTATTCTGTGTGTTGTAAAGCTCAATCCACTCGCCGTTACTGTCACTCACGTTCGTCGGATCAGCAAGGAACTCGGTAATTATCACATCATTCGCAGCCGCTTCAGCAATTGGGATGCCATAAAAGAAGCTAAAAAACTGCGCCACCAAAAGTGCGGCGGCTGTCAATTTGCGTGCCGAAGCACTAGGAATGAGGTGAATCATCGGAAAGAATTAAGGAAAGCCAGAATTTTCCAGGACTCCCTAATAAATAACAAGGCCATAAAATTGATTATTGCGCAAATTTTGTGAACGCGAGCCGACTTGCACTTGCTTTCTAAGCCATCTTTTGCTAAAATGTGAGGATTTAAAAAACTAAAAATGCAAACAAAAATCTTTTCGTCTCTCGCGGCCGTTGTCTTGACCGCATTGACCGCTGCGTCCGCTTTCGCAGCTGGAGAATATCTCCCCGATGTCGAAAATGTCGCCGCCGCACTCGCGGACAACGGAGCAAAAATAACGTGGGATGCAGTCACCGGCGCGGACCAATACACCCTTTATTACGGGACTACGAGTATTGCGACCGACGGTGCGAGCTACGAAAACAGCACTTTGCTCGGCAACGTGACCGAATATACTTTGACAGACCTCACTCCGGAGACGACTTATTACTTCGCAGTCGCGGCAGATGATTCGACAGGAAAATATTTGGGTAGCTTTAATTATTCGCAAGAAGTTTCGATCACGACTGGTGTCGCGACGACTTCGGCTTCTCAGCCGACTGCGCCAGATCCAGTTGTCGATCCGGCTGCAGCCTCGATCACTCCGGAACCAGTTGCGACCGAACCGACTCCGTCCGAGACTAACCCGACTTCAGATCCGGTCAACGATTTGGTGGGCGGTGAACTTTATCCTTCTGGCTCGAATGAACAAACTCCCCCGCCGGTAAATTTGCCAAAATCTGGTCCGGAAGCTGCCGTCGCGCTGCTTTTGAGTGGCACTGGCACTTACTTCTGGCGCAGATATTTCGCGAAATAATCTTCCGAAAAGCACAAACAAAAAGACCCTCGCTCGAGGGTCTTTTTTTGAGTTAAATTTTTTTGACTAGCTGATTTATTTACTAGTCGGGAAATAACCGCCGACAAACTTTTTGCACACTTCGATATTCTCGAGTACGCGCGCCTCACTGCCGACACCGAGTGATTGCGGATTCAATTTCAGAGTCAAAAGACCGTCAAATTTGTCACGCGCGAGATGGATCAAAAAACTCTCAAGCGGGACGCTACCATTCGTGAGCAGCGTGTGTGACATTTCGTGCCGCCAGTTCGCGAGATGAATTTGACGAATTTTAGGTTTGAAAATTGAATAAAGGTCGAGCAGTGGCTCGCTGCGCGTTGCGACATTGCTCGTATCAAAAACTAAATCATCGAACTTTTTCAATTCGTACGGATCGTTGAAAGAGTAGCGCGGAACAATACCGAGGAAAGTTTCCGCTGGCGGATTGACCAGTGCGATCGCGATTTCACTTTTCTTTTGGAAACGCGGTAGCTCTTCCAAAACCCATTTTTTGTAACGCACATTAAAAATATCTGGAGCGGGAAAAGAGACGAGTCGGACATTCAAACGATGCGCAAGATCGAGCGCGCGCTGGGCTTTTTCGCCACTCATTGAGATGCCGTGCGGCACGGAGATCGCCACGATCGGCAGTTGATATTGCTCGCTTAGTTTTTGCAAATAATCTGGATTTTGCGTATCAAGATCATTGCGTCGAATAGTTACCTCGATACCATCAAGACCTGCCTTTTTCGCAAGTGCGAAGGCGTGGTCGAGACCATAACCAGCAAAGCTGTCGGTTGTGATTGAGAGCATTTTGTTAGTTTTATTTCGCTTAATTTTAGCAGAAAAAGGCTTTTATTTCAAGTTTTTCACGAATTTCGCGATGCGGTCGAGCGCGATTTCGAGTTGGCCGAGACTGCTCGCGTACGAGATTCGGACGAAATTCGCGAATTCTGCGCCGAAAGCCGAACCCGGGACGACCGCGACACGTTCTTTTTTCAGCAATTTCAGCGCAAAATCGTCGCCGGTAAGTCCAGTTTTTCGCGTGACATCAAGCCAGAGATAAAACGCGCCGGCGGGTTTGGCTATTTTGAAACCCATTTTATTGAGCTCATGGACGCAAAAATCACGGCGCATTCGATATTCGTCACGCATTTTTTTCGTCTCGTTTTCGCAATTTTCGAGTGCCTCGACGGCGGCTTTTTGCGAAATCGAGTTCGCGCAGAGCGCGCAGTACTGGTGAATTTTGTTTGCGGCGGCGACGAGATTTTCCGGCGCGCAAAGATAGCCGAGCCGGAATCCGGTCATCGCGAAGGCTTTCGAAAAGCCGGAAATCGTCGCAGTGAAATTTTTCATCTTCGGCAAACTTGCAAACGCGACGTGTTTTTTTTCGTAAGTTAATTCCGCGTAAATTTCGTCGGAGATCGCGAGCAAGTTATTTTTCGTGACAATTTTGGCAATTTTCGCGAGTTCTGGTTTTCCGAAAGTCGCGCCGGTCGGATTCGACGGATAACCGAAAACGAGCGCGACGGTTTTCGCTGAAATTTTCTTTTCGATTTCGGTAATTTTCTGCACGAAAATCGGCGTCCCGCCGGCAAGCAAAATTAAAGGCGCGTACATCACATAGCTCGGCGCGAAGAGAATCACTTCATCGCCGGGATTCAAAATCGCGCGAACGACGAGGTCGAAAACTTCGCTCGCGCCGTTGCCGACGAGGATTTCTTTTTCGGGCGAATATTCGACGCCGAAATTTTTCGTGAAATATTTTGAAATTGCCGAGCGCAATTCGCTCGAACCGCGATTCGCCGAATAATGCGTCGCACCATTTTCGAGCGCGGCGATCGCGGCTTCGCGCACCGCCCACGGCGCATCGAAATCCGGCTCGCCGACGGAGAGCGAAATCACGTCCGGATTTTCCGCGACGATCTCGAAAAATTTCCGAATGCCGGACGGCGGGATTGTCGCGAGAATTTTGTTCGTCGGGATTTTCACGCCGAAACTTTAATGCGTTTATCACTGGTTTTTTCACCGAAAACGAGTCCGTCTTCTTTGTATTTTTTCAGCAAAAAATGCGTCGTCGTCCCCAAAACATTTTCCAAAACCGCGACTTTTTTGTTCACGAAATTCGCGACGTCAGCGAGACTTTTTCCGCGGACGAGCAAATTCAAATCGTGCGAACCGGAAATCAAATACACATTCACAACTTCAGGAAATCGCGCGATGCGCTCCCTGACTTCGTCGAAGCCGCGACCGCGCTGTGTCGTCACCCGCACCTCGACCATCGCCGTGATTTCGTCTTTGCCATTCGAATTCAAGACCGTCGCGAAACCGACGATCTCGCCGGATTTCAAGAGTTTTTCGATTTCGGCTTCGACTTTTTTCGCTGTCGTGCCGAGAATTTTCGCGAGCGAGCTCGCAGAAATGCGCGGATTTTTCGCGAGCAAAGCAAGTAGTTTGGGTTTCATTTCTAGCAAATTAAAACAAAAAGATTTTACATTTTTTGTCGAGAAAATTAAACTCGCCGAGTTGCCACCGTAGCTTCCTCCTTCGTCCTCACTGCGTTCGGACTTCGGAGGACGGGATGTGCGCAATCGAGAATACCTTGCCACCGTAGCTCAGCTGGTAGAGCGAGCGCTTCGTAAGCGTTAGGTCAGCGGTTCAAATCCGCTCGGTGGCTCCATCCTTCGTCAGCCGCGGCGGACTACGGCTGGCTTCGCCACAAACTTTTAAAATTAGAAGAAAGATGTCCGCCGAAGTCCCGCAAAACAGGACGAAGACTGGACGTTTTTCCATATTCAAAATTTAATCAAAATTTAATTTTTTAATGGCTTTTTAATTTCTGATGTCTAAAATTCAAATAATTAAGTAATCGTGAAATATTAAGATTTTCAGCATTTGCGCGAAAAACCGAATCCATAAATGGCTAAAGAGGTCTCTTAATCCCACCCTTTGAGATGAAAATCCTTGTTGCAGATGATGATTCGAAATTAAACAAATTGGTTTGTGCTGCACTAAATGAAGCCGGTTATTCTGCCGACGCCGCTTTTACTTTGGCTGACTCTCGCGCAAAATTAAAAACTCACAATTACGATTTGGCCTTGATTGATTGGATGTTCGATACAGAAGAAGA
Source organism: Patescibacteria group bacterium (assembly GCA_043799575.1). Lineage (GTDB taxonomy): Bacteria > Patescibacteriota > Gracilibacteria > JAHISY01 > JAHISY01 > JAHISY01. The sequence goes on from JAZDNQ010000056.1 coordinate 10,668, forward strand.
AAATGGCGTAACGCTCGTAAAAGAAATCGCAACAACGAAAAACATTCCGACTTTGATGCTGACTGGTCGCAGCGCGCTTGCTGATCGAATACAAGGATTGCAGTCTGGTGCGGATGATTATCTTGTCAAACCGTTTTATTTACCAGAATTACTAGCCCGAGTTGCGGCGCTCTTGCGGCGACCACGGAGAATCTCTTCTAGGAAAATAACATTGGGAGCGTTGACACTAGATACCAATTCTTTCGAGTTAAAAATCAACAACCAAAAAATTCCCCTACGGAAAAAGGAGTTTCAACTCCTGCATATTTTAATCGAAGCCGAAGGCGAGACGGCCAGCCGCGCGATTCTCGGAAGAACGGTCTGGGGCGACGAGGGCGTCGTCATTTCGAATGCGATCGATGTTCACATCAAAAGTTTGCGCGATCGCCTCGGCAAAATCAGTCCGGCGATCGAGACTGTCCGCGGTGTCGGTTATCGTTTCAATAAAAATTTCAAACCGAAAAAGTGAATCTCGTCATCCATAAAATCATGTGTTAGCGAGCTCGCTGTGCGTCTGCCGACTTGAATTCGAGGAGAAATTTGCGGGAGAATTTTCCGCGATTAAATTCGCGGCAACAGGCGCGACACGCGACATTTTTGCGTGTGCGGAAAGTCGGGAAAGTTTTTTGGCAATGCGGACAAAACGCGACAAATTTTGATCGCGGAACAGTGACTTCGGTTTCGCGGAAACGCGCGGCTGGTCGGCCGCCGAGCGCGCGAACTTGTTTTTTCCAAAGCGAATCATGTCCGTGCCGCGGTCCGACGAGCGCGTGCGCGATCTCGTGCAGCAAAGTGTCGCGCACTTTTTCCGGCGCGTTCAATTCGGTCAAAATTTTCGACAGCGAAATCGTTCTTGTGCTGAAATTACAGCAACCGAAGCGTCTTTTCGCCCGATCGAATTTGAAATTCCAATGCGACAAATCGTGCTGCGCAAAAAGCCGGAGCGCCAAAATTTCAGCCGATTGGAGATTCATTTGAGGTTGAGAATCCGCGCCGCCGCCTCCGCGCAATTTCCCGGGTCGAGAATTGTCAAAACTGGCGTGCCGCTTGGCATTTGGAGCGTCGAGTGAATATTGACGAGATAGTCGTCTTTGTCTTTGAAGGGCGGGCAAGCCAAAACCGGCTTCGTCGAATTCGCGGCGACGACTCCGGAGAGCGCGTTTGATCGCCCGGCGATTGTGACGAAAACCACTTTTTCTTTTTCAAATTTTCCGACGATGTCGAGCACTTCCCGTGTTTTTTTGTGCGCCGACGCAACGAAAGTCTCGTGCGCTATTTTGCGCGCGTCGAGCACCGCGGTGATTTTTTCGGCGTGCGGCTGGTCGACTTCCGATCCGAGAATTAAAATTGCTTTCATTTTCAAAAATTAAAAATATTTCGCCAGGTTCTTTTTGATTCTTTCCTTCACCGGAATACCGAGCGCGGGAAGTTGGAATTCCTGCCCGGTCACTTTCTCAAAAAGCGCGATGTATTTCTGTGAAAACTCGACCAAAACATCCTGCGGGATTTCGGGAATTTCGTCGTGGTAAGGATCGCAGCGCGCGGCGATCCACAGCCGGAGAAATTCTTTGTCGAGCGACTCCGGCTCTTCGCCCCGCTCGTGCCGCGCCTCGTACGATTCCGCGATCCAGTAACGCGATGAGTCCGGCGTGTGAATTTCGTCGGCGAGCGTGATCACGCCATTCGGATCGAGGCCAAATTCGTATTTCGTGTCGACGAGAATTAGACCATTTTTCGCGGCGATTTCTTTCCCGCGTTTGAAAAGTGCGAGCGAAATCCGCGCGAGCTCGTCCCACTGCGCATCGGTCACGAGTCCACCTTCGATGAGAAATTCCGGCGCGACGGAAATATCGTGCGTCCCATCGACTGGTTTCGTCGACGGCGTGAGAATCGTTTTCGGCAGTTTGGAATTTTTCGTCAATCCGTCTGGGAGAACATTCCCGCAAAATTCGCGCGAACCTTTGCGATACGCTGTCCAAACCGAAGTGTCGGTCGAGCCGGTGAGATAATCGCGCACGACGAGCTCGACCGGCAGCATTTTCAATTTTCGTCCGACGACGACATTCGGATCGGGATATTCGAGCGCATGATTCGGACAAATGTCCGCCGTTTTTTCGAACCAAAATTTAGCTGTTTGCGTGAGCACTTGACCTTTGAATGGCACGGCCGCGAGCACTTTGTCGAACGCGGACTGCCGATCGGTCGAGATCAAAATTCTTTTCCCGTCGGCGAGATCGTAATTTTCCCGGACTTTGCCTTTGTAATAATTCGGCAATTCGGGAAATTCACATTCTGTGAGCACGAGCGGGATTTGCTCGCGAATAATTTTGGCATCAATCATGATTTGATTTTAGCAAATTGCTTTTGTCTGACCTTTTTTGTAAAATACAATCGAGCCTGAATTTTAAATTCGGGCGTTTTCTCCAAATCTCATGAATCTCAACCCCCAAAACTTCGCAGCCGCAATCAACCAAGTTTGCGACGAAAAAAAGATCGAGGCCAGCTCGGTTTTCGAGGCAGTCGAGGAAGCGATCAAAGCCGCGTACCGCAAGGATTTCGGCAATCGCGACCAAAATCTAGAAGTGATTCTCGATCGCGAAACTGGCAAAGCGAATGTGTTGCTCGTTAAAAAAATTGTTGAAGAAGTCGAAAATCCGCAGGCTGAAATTTCAGTCATCGATGCACAGCAAATCAAAAAAGGCTTGAAAGTCGGCGCGAAAATCAAAATCGATGTCACACCCTTCGATTACGGTCGCATCGCGAGCCAATCCGCGAAGCAGGTCATTATCCAAAAAATTCAGGAAGCAGAGCGCATGGCGATTTACGAGGAATATTCTGATCGCGAGGACGAGCTTTTGAATGCTTTGGTGCACCGCGTCGACGGTCGCTTCGTCCATCTCGAGCTAGATCGCACGACCGCGATTCTCGAACCGCACGATCAGATCCCACGCGAGCGCTACCAGCAAGGTCAAAGAATTAAAGTTTATTTGGAGAAAGTCGAGATGACGACGCGCGGCTCAATGCTGAAAGTTTCACGCACGCATCCGCGTTTGATTTTCCGCTTGATGGAGCTCGAAATTCCGGAAGTGCGCAACGGAACGGTCGTCGTCAAAAATATCGCGCGCGAAGCCGGTGTCCGCTGCAAAATCGTGGTCGATTCGACCGATCCGAATGTCGATCCGGTCGGCGCGTGCGTCGGTCAAAAAGGCGTCCGCATCCAAAATATTACCGACGAGGTCAATGGCGAACGCATCGATGTCATCGAATATTCCGACGATTTCGAGACAATGTTGAAAGAAGTTTTGTCGCCGGCGAAGCTCGATCATTTCGTGAAACACGACGACGAAAAACGCGTCGAGGTATATGTCGCGGAAGATCAACGCGCGCTCGCGATCGGCAAATCGGGCCAAAATGTCCGCCTCGCAGGCGAGATTCTCGGCTGGGATATCGACGTTTTGAATACCGCGGAACTTTCCGGTGAGGTCTCCGTCGAAGAAGACAATTCAAAAAAAGACGAATCGAACGAAAAAGATTCCGCAGAAAAACCGGCCGAGGAAGCTCCTGCGACTGAGGAAAAATCCGAAAAAAGTGAGTAAAAAATTCGGCATTCTCGCGCATCCCGCTGGGCACTCGCTCTCCCCCGCGATGCACCGCACCGCATTTCAAAAATTGGGAATCGACGCGACTTACGATTTTTTCGACATTCCACCGGAGAACCTGGCCGAGTTTTTTGCGAAAGAAGTTCGGACGAAAAAGATTTCCGGACTTTCGGTTTCGATTCCGCACAAAATCGCGGTAATGGAATTTTTGGATAAAATCGAAGATTCGGCGAAAAAAATCGGCGCAGTGAACACGATTTTTTGGAAAGGCGAAAAACTCGTCGGCGCAAATACCGACTGGCTCGGATTTTTGAATGCCTTCGACAATCCACCCGAAAATAAAAATGTCGTCATCCTCGGCGGCGGCGGAGCGGCGCACGCGCTCGTTTATGCGCTCCTCGAAAAAAATTGCCAAATTACGATCATCACGCGCGAGGCGTGGGAATTCACAGATCTCAAAAAACATTTCGGCGAGCGTGGTTTGAATTTTGACTTCATCGAGAATCTAGCAAAATACGATCCGGAAGTTTTGGTGAACACAACTCCGCTCGGGATGCACGGCGCATTCGAAGGCAAAAGTTTCGTTCCCGCGCAATTTTTCGCCGCGAAAAAACCTCTCGTTTTCGACATCGTTTACAATCCTCGCGAGACCAAACTTTTGGCCGATGCGAAGAAAGCTGGCTGTCCGACGATCGAGGGACTGCGAATGCTCGTAAATCAGGCCGTCGCGCAGTTCAAAAAATTCACTGGTAAGTCAATCGACTTCGCGACGATGTGGTCAGCTGCGACTGCCGAATTGCCGAAATAATTTGCAAAAACTTGACGGCACGAGTAAAATCCGCGCTACTCGCCCGCTTTCTTTTTCCGATTTTTTATGGCAAAAACCCGCAAATTTATCATTCAGCCGACCGACGATGAGCTGAAAAATTTCCCCAAAACTGCGCGGGAATTGATCGTGAAAGGTCGGCAGCAGCGTTTTGTGACGCATCAAGAAATCGAAGCGGCACTCCCCGCGATCGAGGAAAATTTGGAATTGCACGACGATTTTGCGGAAATTTTGCAAAATCTCGGCGTCGAAATTGTCGATCAGAAAAAAGCGATTGATTGGCGCAAAAAGCCGAACGACAACAAAGAGGATAGTGTCATCGACGAAAAAGCTATCAAACGAAAGGAGAAAAAAGAGAAAAAATTCACCGATTTATCGGAAATCGCTGGCGATTCGATCCGAATGTATTTGAGCGAAATCGGTCGCGTGCCACTTCTTTCCGCGCCTGAGGAAATCGAGCTGGCGAAAAGAATTGCGAAGGGCGATCAGGGCGCGAAACAAAGTCTCGCTGAGGCGAATCTTCGCCTCGTCGTTTCGATTGCGAAAAAATATATCGGTCGCGGATTGTCGTTTCTCGACTTAATTCAAGAAGGTTCGATCGGTCTTTTCCGCGCCGTCGAGAAATTCGACCCGAGCCGCGGTTTCAAATTTTCGACTTACGCGACGTGGTGGATTCGCCAAGCGATCACCCGCGCGATCGCGGATCAATCGCGCACGATTCGTATTCCGGTGCACATGGTCGAGACGATTAATAAACTGACCCACACGCAACGACGCCTCGTTCAAGAATTGGGACGCGAACCGACGGCGGAGGAAATCGCCGCGGAAATGGATCTCGATGTGAAAAAAGTTCGTCACATTTTGAAAATTTCGCAGGACATCGTTTCACTCGAAGCGCCGGTCGGCGCGGAAGAAGATTCAAAATTGGAAGACTTCATCGAGGACGAGCAAACGCTCGCACCGAACGATGCGGCGAATCGGCAGCTTATCAATGAGGCGATTGCGGACATGTTGCGTTATCTCACTCCGCGCGAACGGAAAATCGTCAAAATGCGCTTCGGACTCGGCGACGGCATCGGCCACACACTCGAAGAAGTCGGCAAAGAGTTCGGCGTGACTCGCGAACGTATTCGTCAAATCGAGGCGAAGGTTTTGCAAAAATTGAAAGACCACCCCGCCGCAACGCGGATTCGGAATTTTTAGGCAGCAGCTTGTTGTTCACCAGTACCTGAATCAATCGGTTTGATTGAAACGACCGAGGTTCTTTGTGTTTCTGGATCTACTTCAAGAACAATCTGCAAAGCCTGACCGATTTGTGGTCGCGTAGCTGCAAAAATTCCCGTAATTTTACAGTCATTTTCTGCTATTTGCGGAGAAATATCGCAGTCGAAACCACCGTCTTTAAGCGCGTTGGCACTGACGATTGTAACATCATAAGTTAATTTTTCGGCCATATTTTTAAAAATTAAAGGTTCATAATTTTAACCAAAAAAACTGTTTGTCAAATACAGTTGGCCAATGGTTTTTTATGTGACAAATCAGGAATTTTTAGGCGGAAAAAATTAATTCGCAGAAAGCGCCTTTTCTACTAGGCTGGCGACTTTTCCCGCAACTCTAAATCGCAAATCGACATATCCTGTTTGCGGCAATTCTTGGCTGCCCGTAAAAACAATTCCTACAATTTCTCTATCTTGCATCTTTAAAAGTTTGGCAGCCTTAGAATCTAGTTTAGTTCCTTCGGCAAAACTCGGTGCCGGTTGGATACTGACAACATAACCACCTGGAATATTCTTTGCGTCAACAATGCGACCTTTGTGGGTTAATTCGCGAACTTCCGCTCCTGTTGGATTCATATTTTTTGAAATTAAAGCCGCGAAATTATACTCGTGAAAATTAATTTGTCAAATACATTTTTGAGTAGATTTTTTAGAAAAGTCTTTTCCGACGACAAATTATTTTTGCTAAAATCGTCGTCCCGATGAATCCGAAAAAAGCTCCCGCTCCGAAAGTCGCACCGCATTCGCTTGAAGCCGAACGCGGCGTGCTCGGCAGTTTGCTCATCGACAAAAACGCGATGATCCGCATTGCCGATTTGATTGCGGCGGATGATTTTTATGAGCCGCGCCACGAGAAAATTTTCGCCGCGATGGTCGAGCTTTTTGTGAGCCACTCCCCGATCGACCTACTCACCGTTTCGCAAAAATTGAGCGACCGCAAATTTTTGAAAGAGATCGGCGGCCGCGCGTATCTCGCCGAGCTGACCGAGGAAACACCGACCGCAAGTCATGTGCTCGAATACGCGAAAATCGTCAAAGAAAAATCGACCTTGCGCAAACTACTCGCGAGCGGACAGGAAATCTCCGGACTCGCACTGAATGAAACGAGCGAGCCAAATTCGCTGCTCGAAAAAGCCGAACAAAGTCTTTTCAAAGTCACGCAAAATCTAATCAAAGATAAATTCGTCTCGATTCGCGAAATTCTGCAGGGTCGTTTCGACGAGTTCGCCGAGCTGCACGACGCGGAGGACAAAGACTCGATTCGTGGCGTGGCGACTGGTTTTCGCGCGATCGACAATTTGCTTTCCGGAATGAAAGCCGCGGATTTTGTGATTATCGCCGCCCGCCCGTCGATGGGCAAAACCGCGCTTGCGCTGAATATGTCGCAAAATGTCGCACTGCGCTCTGGTAAAAAAGTCGGCTTCCTTTCGCTCGAAATGTCGAAAGAACAGCTCGTCGACCGCATGTTCTCGAGTCTGCTCGGCGTCGACAGCTGGCGATTGCACAAAGGCAAATTGACCGACGAGGAGTTCGCGCGGATCGGCGGCGTGATGGACGAACTCTCGAAAGCGAATTTTTTTATCGACGACTCAGTCGGTTCGAGTGTGATGGAGGTGCGCGCCAAAGCGCGGCGATTGCAAATGGAAAACGGACTTGATCTTTTGATCGTCGACTATTTGCAATTGATGAGCTGCGAGTCGAATGCCTGGGCGGGCAACCGCGTGCAAGAAATTGGCGAGATTTCACGCAGCTTGAAGTCGCTCGCCCGTGAATTAAAAATCCCGATTATCGCGCTCTCGCAATTAAGCCGAGCGGTCGAAAATCGTCCGGGCAAGATTCCACAGCTCTCCGATCTCCGCGAATCCGGCGCGATCGAGCAGGACGCCGATGTCGTGATGATGATGTACCGCGAAGATTACTATGAGGAAGATTCGAGCCGCCCCGGGATGACTGACATTTTCATTCGCAAAAATAGAAACGGGCCGACTGGTCGCGCCGAACTGATGTTCAAAAAAGAACAGATGCGTTTCTTCGATATCGAGAAAGCGAAAAAAGGCGGATCATCAGTCGCGACGCCCAATCAGGAATTCGAGACAGCCGCGCTGCTCGACGATTTTTAAATCAAATAAAACGACAGCAGTTTTTGCCCGCGGCTTTCGCGGCATACATCGCTCGGTCCGCCGCCGCGACAAGCTCTTTCGGTGTCGCGATTTTGGCGTGCAAAAAAGCCGCGCCGAAACTCGCGGTGATGTGAATTTTGCGCCGACCAAAAAGAATTTTTTGCTCCGCGATTTTGCTTCGCAACTCGTTCAACATTTTGCGCACAATCCCCGGCTGCGAAAATCTTTCGTCGAATAAAACTGTGAATTCTTCACCACCGTAGCGTGCGACCAAAGCTTTGTCGCGTAAATTTTCACGCAAAATCCGCGCAACACTTTGCAAAACACAATCACCTGCCTGATGTCCAAAACTGTCGTTAACCATTTTGAAATCGTCGAGATCGATCATCGCGACCGCGAGCGCGGTGTGCGCTTTGCGCGCCGCACGAAATTTTTTGAGTAATTTCTTTTGGAAAAAATGGTGGTTTGCGAGACCAGTCAGTCCGTCAATTTCGGCGAGTTGCTGCCAACGCTTTTCAATCTTTTTGCGCTCGGTAATATCCGTCGTCACGCCCGCCACGCGCACGATTTTGCCAGCGGAATCGCGAATCGGAAATGCGCGATCGTGAATCCAGCGCAGCGATCCGTCGGGCAAAACGATGCGATATTCTTCGTGGTAATTACCGCGATGCTGAGTTTTAATTTTTTTCGCGATCCGCGCTCGATCAGTCGGATGGATAAATCGGAGAAAAGCTGTCGGCGCTTCGAAAAAAACTCTGAGCGGTCGTCCCCAGATTCTTTCGTAGCCGGGCGACAAATAAAATAAGTGTTTTTTGGGCGGGTCGGTCATCCAAAAACCTTCCTCGATATTTTCCGCGAGCTGCTGAAAAATCTCTTTGGAGTCCCAAAAGTTTTTTTCGCGAACTTGTTTTTGATCGCGAGTCATTGTGGAATAATTTTACAATGACTTGAGAATTTGCGAAAAAATATTTACCAACAAAAAAACGGCTTAAATTTGGCAGGGCCACGGGGAATATCTGCTACGCAGATATTTTCGGCGTCGCTCGTCGAAAACACGAGCAAGCTCGCTTTTCTCCTCACTCCTAGAAAATCGAACCCTTCTGACTCTTTATCCAGCGCAAAATAAAACTTTTGGCAGGGCCACGGGGAATCGAACCCCGGTTACCAGGATGAAAACCTGGCGTCCTAACCGTTAGACGATGGCCCCAAATTTCAAAAAGCCGCGTGATTTTAACGAAAGAAAGCTTTTTACTCAAATTAGTTCTCCGAAATTTTTGAGTACCTGCAGCCCGACCTCGCCAGATTTTTCCGGGTGGAACTGGACCGCCCAAATCTGGTCGCGATTCACGACCGCGGGAAAAGTCTCGCCGTGCGTCGTCGTCGCTTTCACGATCTCGGAATTCGTCGGACGCGCGACATACGAGTGGACGAAATAAAACGGCGTTTTCGTTTTGATCCCGGTGAGAATGCGGGGCGTCTTACCGAAGTCGACCGGATTCCAGCCGATGTGCGGAATTTTGACTTTCGAATTCGGCAGCTTCACGACTTCGCCGGGAAAAATTCCGAGGCATTCGACTCCATCCTCAGCGGATTTTTCGAAAAGAATTTGAAGACCGAGGCAAATTCCGAGGAACGGTTTCCGCAGAATTTCTTCGCGCAAAACCTCGACCAAACCGTCTTTTTGCAAATTGCGCATCGCCGCACCCGCCGCGCCGACTCCCGGGATGATGATCGCATCCGCCGCCCGAATTTTCGCCGGATCATTCGTCGCCTCGTTTTCGAGCTGCAGAAAATCGAGCGCGCGCGTCACGCTTTTCAGATTCCCGGCAGCATAATCGACAACTGCAATCACGAAAGCATTTTCTCACGATTTGACAAAAAAAGAGAATGGTTTGAAGATGGGGAACTTAATTTTTAGAAATGAATGAAATTTCACCGGAAGCTTTCAATAAACGCGTTGTGGAGGCAGTTCGTCAACAAGTCGCAGAAGCTCTTGAACCACTGCAAGCCGAAAATGCGCAACTTAAAGCTGCACTCGCCGCAAGCGATCAAGTTTTGTTAGACGCTGCTCAACAAGTAAAAAGACTTATAAGTGAATTGGAAGCTGCTCGCGCGATGCTCGCCGAGCAAGGACTTTCTCAAAAAATCCAAGCGGAAATGAGCTCTTTGCGCGCCCAATTGGCAGAAGCGCAAGCAGAAATTAAAAATTTGCAAGGTGTGCTAGCGATCAAAGACTCAGAGCATCAAGAAGAAATAGAAACTGCACAAAAATTAATTGACGAGCTAGAACAAAGACTCAACACATTGCAATCACAAGCAGACAAAAAAATTGCCGATCTGAAAAAGCAAATTGCTGAATTGCTTCTGCAGCTAAAAGAACTAACTGAAAATAAGGAAAATAAACCTGAACCGGAAGAAGTTACAAATGGCAAAAGCGCAGATAAACAGAATTTTGCAAACTTATTAGAACGGGCTTTATCGGCTGAAGAACGTCAGGAACGTGTCTCGATAATGATGGGTGCAGCAAATATTCTTAAAGGTTTGGCTGCGGATCCTGAGATAGACAAACTTACAGATCAGTTCAAACAAACTTGCCAAACACTGGGATTCAACCCCGGATTTTTTGGCATCAATTAAATCTTCCCCTTCGTCGAAGGAATCCGTTTAGAATTTTTTTGATCGATCGCGACAGCCTCGCGCAGCGCTCGGGCAAAAGCTTTGAAAAGCGCCTCGACTTGGTGATGCGTCGAGCGGGAATTTTTCGTCTCGAGATAAACATTCGCGCGCGCGCCATTCGCGAAACCTTCGAAAAAATCTTCGATCACATTTGTCCGCAAACCGCCGACTTCTTTTTCCGCAAACTTCACGCGAAAAACGAGCTTCGTGCGATTCGCGAAATCGAGCGCAGCGATGCCGAGACTTTCGTCCATCGGAAAAGCAAACGAACCACTACTCCCCGCCCGCATAATGCCAACTTTATTTTTCAGACATTGTGCGACGGCTTCACCGAGAACAATTCCGAGATCTTCGACGAGATGATGTTGATCGACCTGCAAATCACCTTTCGCGGCGATTTTCAGATCAAAACTCGCGTGCTTCGCAAGCGCCGTCAGCATGTGATCGAGAAAACCGATCCCAGTTTGAATTTTGGATTTACCCGTCCCATCCAAATTTATTTTAATTTCAATCTTAGTTTCTTTAGTTTCTCTAAAGACAGTCGCGAGCCTGCCCGCCGAAGCTCCGGCCTGCCGGAGCGAAGGCTGGGTCTGACGCGAAATTTTTGCCTTGCGAGCCACGAAAATATTTTAAAGCAATCGGTTGCCTTCGCCAATGCAGGAAACTAAAATCCCGAGCACGGGCTTGTAGCTCAGTTGGTTAGAGCGCGCGCTTCACACGCGCGAGGTCAGAGGTTCGAACCCTCTCAAGCCCACCAGTTATCATGCAGCATGCAACACAGAACATGGAACATTTTTGCTTCATGTTTCAGGCTTTATGCTTCATGTTATTCCGCCATCGCTTCGCGCTCGACGCCGACCCCGACCCACTTCACCGGAATGCCGAGATATTTTTCGATGAACTTGATGTATTTTTTCGCCTGCGGCGGCAGCTCGGAAATTTTGCGCACTTTCGAAATGTCTTTTTGCCAACCCGGGAAAGTCTCGAAGATGGGTTCGACGCGCGCGTAATCCTCGATCGCGGCGGGTGGCGATGAGATTTCTGCTCCGTCGAGCAAATATTTCGTGCAAATTTGAATCTCCGGAAGCTCATTCAAAACATCGAGCTTCGTGAGATTGAGCGCGGTCGTACCGTTCAAGCGCGCGGCGTACCGCGTCGCGACGAGATCCATCCAGCCGCAGCGTCGCGGCCGACCGGTCGTCGCACCGAACTCCGCGCCGATTTGGCGAATTTTTTCGCCGAGATCATTGTCGAGCTCCGACGGAAAAGGTCCCGCGCCGACACGCGTCGAGTACGCTTTCGCGACACCGATCGAGTCGACATTTTGCGGCGGGACGCCGAGGCCACTGAAAATTCCACCGGCGGTCGTCGTCGACGAAGTGACGAAAGGATAGCTGCCGAAATCGACATCGAGCAACGCGGCCTGCGCGCCTTCGGCGAGGACTGTTTTCCCATCAGACAAAGCATTTTGGAGAATCTCGGCAGTGTCGCAAATCATACCTTCGAGTCGTTCCGCGAAATCTTTGTACAAATTAATCTCGCGTCCGGCGTCGAATTGAAATGGCATTCCGGGAGTCGAATTAATTTCGTCGAGTCGTGCGCGCAGCTTCTCCGCAAATCTTTCGAAATTGAGCAAATCGCCGACGCGCAGACTGCGGCGATTGACGCGATCGGAATACGCCGGGCCGATGCCGCGTTTCGTCGTGCCAATTTTTTTGTCACCGAGTTTCGATTCGGCGAGTCCGTCGAGTTCTTTGTGAAAATCAAAGAGCAAAGTCGCGCGATCGGAAATGAAAAGTCGGTCGGTGAGCTTCACGCCAAATTTTTCGAGCTCTTCCATTTCTTCGATCAAAGTCGGGAGATGCACGACGCAGCCGTTGCCAATGACATTTTTGGTCGCGGGATGTAGAACTCCGGACGGCAATTGATGCAAAACAACTTTGCGGCCATCGACAACGATCGTGTGTCCGGCGTTCGCGCCGCCGCCGAAGCGCGCGACGAATTGCATTTTTCCGGCGAGGATATCGACCAATTTGCCTTTGCCCTCGTCGCCCCAATTGAGGCCGAGGACGGCAGTGAGACGCGTACTTTGCAGCTTTGGCGAAGAAGTATTATTTTTCATACAGGGATTTTAGCACGCAGGACAATTTGACATTTTTTAGTCCAGAAGTCAGACTACTGCCCTTAACTAAACTCAAATGTCTGGAAAAACACTGTGGGAAATGTCAAAACAACCGCCTAGATACGAAGGACGTCCTACCCAAGAACCAGTGATCCCTCCGTCTGTGCATACCCCTTTAGACAAAGCACCTGTCTGCAAACTAGATGAAATTAATTTGAAGGAACACCCTATTCGCTGGCTAGTTGAATTAGTGTTTGGTCTGTGCGAAAGAAATCGTCTTCCAGCTCAAAGACATCAAATGCGCCAACTTCTTCTTGGGATTCTAAACAAAATACCGGGAGGTGTTCCCTACCCCCAGACCGGTGCTGGAGATTGCGAATAAACTTCCAAATGAAAAAATCGGCGAATAATAAAAACTGCATCATAAATATTTTTGTCTTTCACTAAAATTTTATTGTTCCAATATAAAAAAGCTTCTTTTTTGTGAATCGGTTTTTTGGAAATAAAAAGAGAGCAATACTTAAAAACAATATTCATTACTCGATAATGAATCAAATCAAACTTTGATAAAATCAAATCCGTGCCAATCCAATTTTTCAATTCGCTCGGACGAAAAAAAGAAGTTTTTCAGCCGATTGAAAAAAATCGCGTCAAAATTTATTCCTGCGGACCGACAGTTTATGCATCACCGCACATCGGCAATTTTCGCGCGTTTATTTTCGCTGATTTACTGCGCCGCAGTTTGGAATTTCTCGGCTTCGCAGTCGAGAGCGTGATGAATATCACCGACGTCGGACACCTCGTCAGCGATTCGGATTCCGGCGAAGACAAAATGGAAAAGTCCGCCGCAGCGCAAAAAATTCATCCGCTCGAGATCGCGCGCAAATACGAAAAAGAATTTCTCGACGATCTCGCGAAATTGAATATCGAAACGCCGACGCATCTTCCCCGCGCGAGCGAGCACATATCCGAGCAAGTTGGATTAATCAAAACGCTGGAAAAAAAGGGATTTACCTACACGACCTCCGACGGCATTTATTTCGACACGAGCAAATTCACGGATTACGGCAAACTTTCCGGACAAAAAATCGAAGACAAAGCCGCCGGCGCGCGCGTCGAAATTCGCGACGAGAAAAAAAATCCCGCGGATTTCGCGCTGTGGAAATTTTGCGTCGGGGAAAACGCGTATCACATTTTGCGCTGGCCGAATCCAAATGGTCAGGGCGAGGGCTTCCCGGGTTGGCACATCGAATGCAGCGCGATGTCGATGAAATATCTCGGCAAAAATATTTATAAAAAAGAAGCGAGCGACGGAGCGGGTCTTGTGGGTTCCGCGACAGAGCGAGAACCGCACGGCGGCGAAGCCGACGGGGGTGCTCGTGAGGGGGTTTCCCCCTCGCGAAGCGAAGCGATTTTCGATATTCACACCGGCGGCGTCGATCATATCCCCGTCCACCACGAAAATGAAATCGCACAGTCGGAAGCGGCGACCGGAAAAAAGTTTGTGAATTTTTGGCTGCACAATGAATTTCTCACGGTCGACGGCGGCAAAATGTCGAAGTCGCTCGGCAATCTTTTCACGCTGAATGATCTCGCGCAAAAAGGTTTCGAGCCGCTCGCTTTTCGCTATTTTTGTTTGAATTCGAACTACCGCGGGAAATTGAATTTTTCTTGGGAAGCTCTGCAAAATGCGCAAAATTCGTTGCAAAAACTCCGCACGGAATTTCAAAAATTACCGGACGGGAAAATCGACGCGGCGGAAATTGAAAAATTCGGCGCGACACTCGCCGACGATTTGAACTCACCGCGCGCACTCGCCGTCGTTTGGGATTATTTGAAAAATCCAAAAGCGAATCAAGCGACTATTTTGAAATTCGACGCAGCGCTCAGACTCGATTTGGCGAAAGTCGAAAATGAGAAAATCGAAATTTCTCCGGAGGTGCAAAAACTACTCGACGAGCGCGCCGCCGCTCGCGCGAAAAAAGATTTCCAAAAGTCAGACGAAATCAGAGATGCACTCGCCGAAATGGGTTTTGAAATAGAAGACGCAAAATCTGGCGAACAGATTTTGAAAAAGAAAAATTAGTTTCCACAAAAACGCCAGGAAGATCCTGGAATTGCCGCCAAAATTTCAGCTCGAGTTTCTTTAGCCAGTTGGCAATAAAAATAAAGCCCGTCAACAAAAAGTTCTACTGAATTGCGAGAATGACCAGCTTTTGTCATAATTTCTAAAAGTTCACGAAACTGCTCACGCCAACCAATCGCAATCAAGCTTTGAGAGAGATCGAGAATATGAATCGGTTTTTCGGTCATTGCTAATTTTTAGGAAGATTTGATTTTAAACCCAAAAAGAATTTTCGAAAATCTCGGCGACCCGATCGCGCAACTCCTTCGACATGACTGCTAAAAATTCCAATTTGGGTCCATGATTTGGACGAACGCTTTGTGAAATTCCAGCCTCTTGCAAAATCGACCCCAACAACAAAAAGTAGCGGGCTTTCGTCCCCGGATCATTTACTGCGGAAAATTGAGAAATATCGAGAGTGTGATGAATCTGAATTTCGGACATCGAAATCCGATTCTACTCCTCGAAAATTTTTTTCAGCAAGTTTGCTAAAATTTTGCCGTGAAAGTCCTCATCGCCGTCTCGGGCGGAGTCGATTCGGTTGCCCTCCTCGACCTTCTCGCCAAAAAAAAGTTGGGCAGTTTTTTGGGTAAAAATTTGCCACCGATTGAGCTCGTCGGCGTCGCGCATTTCAATCACCGCATTCATCGCGACGCCGCGGCGCACCAAAAATTTGTTGAAAGTTTGGCAAAAAAATATCGACTGCCGTTTTTCACGCAG
>JAZDNQ010000061.1:0-2030 GCA_043799575.1 Patescibacteria group bacterium
AACAAAAGAAATCGTTTGCCCGGTCGCGCGCGCGACTTGTTGTTTTTCACCGCGGCCGTTGAATTGGGCGACGAGAATCGAGCCGGCGAGAGTCAAACCCATCGCGAGCGATTGGAGGAAAAAAATAATCGGCATCGAGAGCGAGACTGCCGCGACTGCGTCCGTCCCGATTCGACCAACCCAAAAAGTATCGATTAATTGATAAACCGTCTGAATCGTATTGACGAGAATGACCGGAATTGCGATCGAGAGAATTGAGCGGACGATCGGGCCTTCAAGTAATTTTTTTTGACGCGCTTCCATATTTGGCTGAAAAGCGAAGCTTAGCACTCGCGCCAACTTTTTATAAGCTTGTAAAAATAAGATTTATTCGTAAAATGATTAACTTAATTTTAAAAATGACTGAATCGGTAAAAAGTAGTCTTCTTCCGATGTTATCGAGCCGTGATAAATTAATTGATTGGCTTCATGGCCTCGTGAACAGATTGAATAATCCAACTTCACAGTTTACAACTGGCGATATACAAAATGCTCGACAAGAAATTATGATATTGGCGACTATTTTAATTTACAAAATCAGAGTCGAATTGCATAAATGTATCTGTCGCATAAAAAGAGCAAAAAAATATCAGCCGATCTGGCAAGGTGATCCCAGATACATCACATGCCAACTCATTACCCAAATAATAGAAAAACTAAGTGCCGAGAACACAAACCACACACTGACTGAGCTTTTAGAAAAATTTGCAAGAGAAAATCCCGACATCAAGATAACTAGATTCCAAAAAGTATTAAACCAAAAACTGGCAGAAGCACTGATTAGAGAAAATCCGTCTGTTTTAAGCTTCTTGAATACCAGAGATTTGGTGCTTTTGCTTTTGGGAAAAATTATTTATCGAGGCGCATAAACTTGAACGCTTGCGCCGCCGCCCAAAGAGCCTGCACTTTCTCTGGCCGCATGAAATTGAATGCTTCATTGTGCCCACCCGGCACACGGCGCAATTTAACATTGCGCGGATATTTTCTTTTTGATAAAGAATTGCCAAAAACTCCTGCCAATTTTTCACGAGTTTCTGTTCGTAACCTCGAAAGAGGAGTCATCAAAAGATCGGCTCTACCTTCGATCGCGGTGATATCAAGCTCGGGATCGACCGGTACACCATCGGCAAGCTCACCGATGAGCGTGTCGATCATCGCCTGTTTTTCTGCCGGAGAATTTTCCGCAACTTCCGGCATGCCGCCGTGCTGCGCGAAATATTGTTTAACCTCTTTCAAAAAATCTTTTTCGCCAAAAAAAGTTTTCATTCCTGCGGCGCTGAGATTACAAACTCCCTCCACTCCGAAGAGTGCGTTGAGCTCAGCCTTGCTGCTTTCTCCATAAGTCGCTGTGACGAGCCCGACTGGCGCGTCCATTTGGACCGATAAATTGGGAAGTGGCTCGCCGGATTGTTGCAAACCTTTTTTGAATTCCGCAGCGGTCGCCGCCGCCAAACTCGCACCCATCGACGAACCTTCGAATTTGATTGCGTGATTTTTTTCATCCGGACGCGACGGCACGAGCGCGCGCATCGCCTCGGCGTACATTTTGCCGAAAGTCGCGAATGCGTTTTTTTGTGTGTCTGCGATCAATTGCGGCGACATCGCGCCCCACCATTCTTGAGTCGGTGAACCGAAAATCACGAATTCCTGCGACTCACTTTTTTGTCCCGAGCGCGCCGCGGCGAGCGCCGCCGGAAGTGCGCGCACTGCACCATCCATTGTATACTCGATGAAAGTGAAAGGATGTCCATTCGCTGGTTGGAGCGAAGACGGAAAAACAAAAGTCTGTTGACTGCCGTCGAGTCTGCTCACTCGCTCCGGCCGTTTTTGCGTCGCCGCCTCCAGCTGCAACAAATCCGCGGCGAGCTCATCCACACGAATCACAGTGTACGGAAATTTCGTACCATCGGGCGCTTCGTAAATCGCACTGTGATTGAGAGCTTGCCGAAAAAAAGCCTCCAAAATAATTCGCGCCTTGAGAAACATCTCGC
>JAZDNQ010000013.1:0-18608 GCA_043799575.1 Patescibacteria group bacterium
CGGAAAAAAATGGATCACCAGCGCGAAATCACGGCGTGAAGTGATGCGCCTGCGAAGTGGTTTCGATGCGATCGCAGTCGGAGTCGGGACGATTTTGAAAGATAACCCCAGGCTAACAATTCGCGGTTTAAAAATTGAAAAACAACCGACGCGAATAATTTTCGATCCACACGAAAGAACGCCGCGAAACGCGAAGGTGCTTAAAAATGCCGGTAAAACGATTTTGATCACACGGAAAGACTTTCCGAATTACGATCTGCGGAAAATTTTGCGGAAACTTTTTGATCGTGGGATTCGCTCGATTTTTCTCGAAGGCGGTCTCATGACCGCGAAACATTTTTTGCAAGCAAAGCTCGTCGACGAGATTTTTATTTTTCAAAAAAATAACTCCGCGAAAAATAAAATTTGGCGAAAAATACGACTCGCGAAAATTGGAGAATTCGACGGAGACGGACTTTTTTGGGGGAAACTGAAATAAAATGAATTCAGCAAAAAGAGAAAATGTCGTTCTAGTTATCGAAAAATATTTCGAGATTTTTCTTCCGCAACTTGAAAAAATAAAAGCGGTCGGTAAAAAAGGTGCTGAAAATCCGATTTGGCTTTGGCACGCGTTGTTGGCTAGTTTCGCAACTCAAGGCAACAGTCGCGGATACACCGGACTGATCGAAAACCCCGAAAATTTAAAAGCGGTCGATTGGTCGCAGATTGTTTTTTTGTCCGACGAGGAAAGAATCGCGGTTTTCGAAAAAGTTTTCAGTCGGGCAAAAATGCGAATGTCGAAAATAAAAGCCGAGCGGATGAACAAAAATTTTCACCTCGTCGCGAAATTGGGTGGAGCGCGAAAAGCAACGATTCACGCTTTTGCGCTGAAAGGCGCGAACGCGAAAATCCAATTTTTAAAGCAATTTAGTGGCATCGCTGATAAATATTCTCGTAATATTTGGATGGATATTTACGATTTAGATTTTCGAAATTTTATCGCGATCGACGAACGGATAAAAAAAATTTCCGAAAAATTGGGGATTTTGGATTTACCGTACGAGGAGCACGAAAAATACTATCTCGAAATCGCCAACGAAATTGGAATTTCGGGTTGGGAATTAGACCGACTGCTTTACAACTGCAACAAAGAAATCGTCGCGGAGGTTAATAAAAATAAAAAAGGCGACCCGGAGGCCGCCTTTTTCGAATGAGATTTTGGGAAGAATTATTCGATAATCTTGGTGACGACTCCCGCGCCGACGGTGCGACCACCTTCGCGAATCGCGAAGCGAGTCGTGTCGTCGAGCGCGACCGGCACACCGAGCGTGACAACCAAATTAACTTTGTCACCCGGCATGACCATCTCCGTACCCGCCGGTAATTCGACATCACCAGTCACGTCAGTCGTGCGAATATAAAATTGCGGTTTGTAGCCTTTGAAAAACGGAGTGTGGCGGCCACCTTCATCTTTCGTAAGCACATAAACTTCGCACTCGAATTTTTTGTGCGGTTTGATCGAACCTGGTTTGCAGAGAACCTGTCCACGCTCGACCTGATCTTTTTCAATACCGCGGAGGAGAATACCAGCATTGTCGCCAGCTTCACCACGATTGAGAGTTTTGCGGAACATCTCGACGCCAGTGACAACCGATTTTTGTGTGTCGCGAATACCGACGATTTCGACTTCGTCATTCACATTGATGACACCTTGATCGATACGACCAGTCACGACAGTGCCACGACCTTTGATCGAGAAAACATCTTCGACCGGCATGAGGAACGGTTTGTCGAGATCGCGAACCGGATCGGGAATGAAGTTGTCGAGCGCGTCGATCAATTTGTCGATCGACGGCGTACCGAGCGGACCAGTGTCGCCCTCCAAAGCTTTGAGCGCTGAACCGCGAATGATCGGCGATTTGGCCGGATCGAATTCGTATTTTTTGAGCAAGTCTTTGATTTCCTCTTCGACGAGACCAATCATCTCTTCATCGTCGACCATGTCGCATTTATTGAGATAAACAACAATCGCCGGGACATTGACTTGGCGAGCGAGCAGAATGTGCTCTTTGGTCTGCGGCATCGGGCCGTCAGCCGCGGAAACGACGAGAATCGCACCGTCCATCTGCGCCGCACCCGTAATCATATTTTTGACGTAGTCGGCGTGACCAGGACAGTCGACGTGCGCGTAGTGGCGTTTGTCGGATTCGTACTCTTGGTGCGAAGTCGCGATGGTAATACCGCGTTCGCGTTCCTCCGGAGCGTTGTCGATATCCGCGAAGGCGCGTGCTTTCGCTTTACCTTTGGAAGCGAGATAAGTACAAATCGCAGCTGTCAAAGTCGTCTTGCCGTGGTCGACGTGACCAATCGTACCGACGTTGACGTGCGGTTTGCTGCGATCATATGTTCCTTCAGCCATTTTATAGGGGGGTTAAAAATTAAAGCCGGGAGATTTTATTCGTCTCGCCGGCAGATTGCAAGGATTTTTGCAAACTTTTTTTATTCGCGCAAGACGAGAAAATTTTGGCGAATAAAATTTGCTTTTCGTTTTTGATTTGAATATAATCTCCCTCGACTCGCGCAAGCTTTTTAGGAGTGCTAAAATCCGCGAGCCAAAAATATGAACCTCGCTAGATACATTCGCGAATCGGTCTCGGAGCTCCATCGCGTGAGCTGGCCAACGAAGCAGCAAGCTGTCCGCATCTCGGTCATCGTGCTCGCGGTGACTTTCGTCGTCGCGTTCGCGCTCGGCTTCCTCGACACTTTCCTAGCGTGGAGCTACCAACAACTTTTGAAACTTTCTATTTAAAAAATGGGTAAACAAGCTGAAAATACCGGCAAAAACTGGTACGTGTTGCACACGTATTCTGGTTACGAGGACGCTGTGAAATCCGCGCTCGAGCAGCGCATCGACAGCTGCAACATGCAGGATTATATTTTTCGGATTGAAGTGCCGAAAGTCGAAGAAGTGACGATTCGCCGCGGTGAAAAAGTGACCGAGAAAAAAAGACTTTTCCCAGGTTATGTTTTGGTCGAAATGATCGTGACGGATGAATCGTGGTACGTCGCGCGTAACACACCGAATGTCACCGGTTTCGTCGGCAGCGGCAATATTCCGGTGCCGGTCACGCCCGAGGAATTTGGAATCATCGAGAAACATGTCGGCGCGGCGGAAACTTCGTTCAAGATCGAGATGAAAAATGGCGATGTCGTCGTGATTCTCGACGGTCCGTTCGCAAGCTACGAGGGCGTCGTGAGTCAGATCGACACCGCGAAAGGCAAAGTCAAAGTGAATGTTTCGATTTTCGGACGCGACACTCCGGTCGAGCTCGACTTCGTCCAAGTCAAAAAGAAGTAAAAGTTTTTGAAAGCGCGGTCGCGTGACCGCGCCTACTATTCCCTATCACCTATAACCTATCCCCTACAAAATGGCTAAAGCAATCAAAGCGAAAATCAAGCTGCAAATCCCGGCGGGAGCGGCGAATCCTGCGCCGCCAGTCGGCTCGGCGCTCGGTCAGCACGGCGTCGCGATCCAAGATTTTTGCTCGCAATTCAACGAAAAAACGAAAGCGATGAAAGGCGATATTATTCCGGTAATTATCACAGTTTTCGAAGATCGCAGTTTCACTTTCATCACCAAAACTCCCCCGACTGCGGAATTGATCAAAAAAGAATTGAAGCTCGCGAAAGGCAGCGGCACGCCGAATAAAGACAAAGTCGGCGAGATTACTGAAGCGCAGCTCGAAAAAATCGCTTTGATCAAGATGCCGGACATCACCGCGAATGATATCGAAGCGGCGAAAAAAATCGTGGCTGGCACGGCGAAGTCGATGGGCTTGAAGGTAAAATAATATAAAATCAAATTGGAATATGTAAATGCAAAAATTTAATTTGATTTGAAAAATCGGCTCAGATATGGATAAAATTCCAGCCGAAGTGTAAGTAGCGGGGTGTGTTGTGTCAGCTTCCTTGAGCTTTCGACTGAAAAATTATGATCGATGTAGGAGTCGATCTAAAATCGAGACGTGTTATCGTAAAAAATTCAAAAATCTATAAAAGTTTAAAAGACCATCGGGTTGAGGTGGTGCTGGAAATCTCCTACAAAAAAATAGATTTTTGCACCACTTGGTGAACTATGTCTCATCTAGCACCTCCTCTACTCGGCGGTCTTTTTAGTTTCAAAAACAAAATGGGTTAGTTCAAATAGCTCCTAAATTGAGTTTAATTTTGAGCTTAATTTGGGGGCTATTTGACCCTCGCGGCGTGTCACCAGATTGACACACTAACCCTATTACTATGACCAGTAAGGTCAAAGGTGGAGGAATCATTTTCCGTATGTGGTTTCGACACCCAAAAACGGGGAAGATCATTCGTTCCAAAAACGGACGACCATTCCCCATTCCGGTATCAGCTAGTGAGTAATCACTAGCAACACAACTAGCCCTGATCGCTTTGGAAGGTTATCGGGGCTTTTTGTGAGTGAGCATTATATCAATAATTTTGAACAAGGTCAAACTTATTGCGCAAATATTATACACAGATGTAAATAAAATTATGTTGACTTAGAAAACTAAAATACTCCAAATAATACTTAAATTTAGTGAAAAAATAATAAAATTCGGCTTTAAAAAGTCTTTTAAATTTAATTAAAAAAATAAAAAAATAGATAAAAAAAACAAGTATTTTAAAAAGATTATTTTAAATAATTTGACGATCCCACCCACGCGTGATAGACTCCGTCGGTTAAAATCGCGCTTTTTGTGTGTGAATTTATTCACACACCCTGAGCGAGTGAAACGAGTCGAAGGGCATGATGATCAAACCTAAAAAAATTCAAAATGACTGAAAAAATACGGGTGAAAGGTGCTCGGACGCACAATCTCAAAAATATCGACGTCGAGATTCCGCGCGACAAATTGACCGTCATCACCGGACTTTCCGGCTCGGGAAAATCGAGTCTCGCCTTCGACACGATTTACGCCGAAGGACAACGGAGATATGTCGAAAGTCTTTCCGCGTACGCGCGGCAATTTCTCGGACTGACGAACAAACCCGATGTCGATTCGATCGACGGACTCTCCCCCGCGATTTCCGTCGACCAAAAATCCGCGAGTCGCAATCCCCGCTCGACGGTCGGCACAGTCACCGAAATTTACGATTATTTGCGCTTACTTTTCGCGAAAATCGGCGTCCCACATTGTCCGAATTGTGGGAAAAAAATCGAGCGCCAATCGGCCAGTCAGATCGTCGATGCGATCGCGGCAATGCCTGAGGGCAAAAAAATTCTCCTGCTCGCACCCGTCGTGAATGATCGCAAAGGCGAACACCGCGCCGAGATCGAGAAAATCAAAAAGGACGGTTTCGTGCGCTATCGCGTCGATGGCAAAGTCGTGACCATCAGTGAAGAATTGAATCTCGACCCGAAGAAAAAACACACGATCGAGATCGTCGTCGACCGCCTCGTCGTGAAAAATTTGAAACCGATCGTGAAAAAACTTTCGACTGGTGAGACGATCGAGCAACCGAACCCCGACCGTTCGCGGCTCGCGGACTCGGTCGAGCTCGCGTTGCGGAATGGCAACGGCGTGATCAAAATCGTGGACGCGGACAATGTGAAAGACGAACAAATTTTTTCGGAAGCTTTCGCCTGCGCCGACTGTGGAATCTCGCTGCCCGAGATCGCGCCGCGCATGTTTAGTTTCAATTCGCCGCACGGTGCGTGTCCCGACTGTCACGGTCTCGGCTCGAAGCTCACCGTAGACGAAAAAGGTATCATTCCCAATCCGAATCTCTCGATCGCGGAAGGCGCGATCCTGCCGTGGGTTACACTCGCAAGCACTGATTTTTACGGCAATATTTTGAAAGCAGTCGCGCAGCGCTACGATTTTGATTTGAAAAAACCGTGGAGAAAGTTGTCGAAAGAAGCGCAGGAAATTGTCCTGCACGGCACGGGCGACGAACGCTACGAGATCGAATTCGCGAGCGATCGTTTCGCGGGCGAATACTCGACGCGTTTCGAAGGCGTGATTCCGAATATCGAACGCCGTTACCGCGAGACCGATTCGGATTTCGTCAGGAATAAATTGGAGAAATTTATGGTGCTGCAAAAATGCGAAACCTGCGAAGGCAAACGCTTGCGCAAAGATGTCCTCGGAATCACACTCGGCGGCAAAAATATCATCGAGACAACCGCGCTCTCGATCACCGAGTCGCGGAATTTTTTCAAAAGTCTCGAGCTCACGCTGAACGAGAAAAAAATCGCTGATCTCGTGTTGAAAGAAGTCGATGCGCGACTTTCATTTTTGGAAAATGTCGGAATCGCGTATCTCACACTCGACCGTGCCGCGAATACTTTGTCCGGCGGCGAGGCGCAACGCATCCGGCTCGCGACGCAAATCGGCTCGAAATTGCAGGGCGTTTTGTACGTCCTTGATGAACCGTCGATCGGACTGCATCAGCGCGACAACGCGAAATTGATTCAAACACTCGTCGAACTCCGTGACATCGGCAATACGGTGATCGTGGTCGAGCACGACGAGGAAATCATGCGCGAGGCGGATTACATCGTCGACATCGGACCGGGCGCGGGACGGCACGGTGGACGCGTCGTTTGCGCTGGTACGCCGGCGGAAATTATGAAAAATAAAAATTGCAAAACTGGCGCGTATCTCTCCGGGAAATTAAAAATCGAAGTACCGAAAAAACGCCGTCCGGGCAACGGGAAATTTTTGAAAATCGTCGGTGCGACAGAACACAATTTAAAAAATGTTGACGCAAAATTTCCGCTCGGAACTTTCATCGGGATCTCGGGAGTTTCCGGCTCGGGGAAATCGTCACTCGTGAATTTTATTTTGGCGAAACGACTGCTGCGCGATCTCAATCGCTCGAAAGATGTCCCTGGCGAGCACAAAGATTTTTTGGGAATCGAGAATCTCGACAAAGCGATCGTGATCGACCAAAACCCGATCGGACGGACACCGCGTTCAAACGCCGCGACTTACACCGGCGTTTTCACCGACATTCGCGACCTTTTCGCGGCGACGCCGGAAGCAAAATTGCGCGGCTACAAATCGGGGCGATTCAGTTTCAATGTGAAAGGCGGACGCTGCGAAGCCTGCGGCGGCGACGGCTTGAAAAAAATCGAAATGCATTTTTTGCCGGATATTTATGTGGAATGCGAAGAGTGCCACGGCCGCCGCTACAATCGCGAAGCGCTCGAAATCACTTATCGTTCGAAAAATATTGCTGATGTTTTGGACATGACTGTCGAGGACGGCGCGGAATTTTTCACCGCGCAGCCCGCGATCAAAAAGAAACTCGAAACGCTCGTCGATGTCGGTCTCGGTTATTTGAAACTCGGGCAGTCGGCGACGACACTCTCCGGCGGCGAAGCACAGCGGATCAAATTGGCGACGGAATTGTCGAAACGCGCGACCGGAAAAACACTTTATATTTTGGACGAACCGACGACCGGATTGCATTTTGACGATGTGAAAAGATTGATCGAAGTGCTGCAGCGACTCGTCGACGCGGGTAATACGATGGTCGTGATCGAGCACAATCTCGATGTTTTGAAATCCTGCGACCACATCATCGACCTCGGTCCAGAAGGCGGCTCGGGCGGCGGCGAAATTTTGGCGAGCGGCACGCCAGAGGAAGTCGCGAAAGTGAAAGGCAGCTTCACGGGACAGTATTTGAAAAAAATGCTGCGCTAGAATAAAAACGTGGATAAAAAATTCCGCGATAAATACCGCATAGCATCGGCGCGGCTGCGAACTTGGGATTATTCTCGTGATGCCTATTATTTCATCACAATTTGCACAAAAAATAGGGCGAATTTTTTCGGCGAGATTCATAAGAATGAAATATCTTTGTCGCCAGTCGGTAAAATCGTCGAACAATATTGGCGGGAAATTCCCGCACATTTTGCGAATGTAAAATTAGATAAATTTGTAATCATGCCAAATCATTTGCATGGAATTTTGGTGATTGATAATTGGGGAAATGGTGAAAATCGCGATGGTCGTAGAGACGAGGCAATGCCTCGTCTCTACACAGGCCTTCATCCACAAATGTCCAAAATCTCACCAAAACCAAAATCGCTGCCAACCATCATCGGTTCATTCAAATCAATCTGCACTAAACACATTCGAAAAATTAATCCTGATTTTTCCTGGCAAACCCGCTACCACGACCATATCATTCGCGATGACCGCGCATATAATGACATTCAAGCATATATTCTCAATAATCCGGCTAATTGGCACAAAGACAAAGAAAATATTGTGTGCTAATTTGTGATTTTTAAACAATCTCCTGTATTCTTTCCGCATGAAACTCCCCGACTTTCTCAAATCCACCGACCAGAAATTACAAAAAGCGGTTTTGGCTTTTGCGAATGCGGCGCGAGAAATCGAGACGAAAATTCGAACGGCAGCAACCGGCAAAGCCGGCTCGAAAAATGATTTCGGCGAGGAGCAACTTGCGCTCGATATTTTGGCCGACCGCACGATTTTTGCCGAATTAAAAAAGTCGAAAGTGGTCGCGATCGCGTCGAGTGAAGAGCAGTCAATCGAGATCGAGCTCAACAAAACTGGAGAATTTGCCGCGGCTTTCGATCCGCTCGACGGCTCGAGCCTCGTCGATGTCAATCTCGCCGTCGGTACGATTTTCGGGATTTGGCGAGGCCAAGGTTTACTCGGTAAAACCGGTCGCGATTTGGTCGCGGCGGGCTACGCGATTTACGGTCCGAGAACTAGTTTTGTGATTGCGCTCGACAACAATCCAGCCGAATTCACTTTGCAAAAAAATGGCGACTGGAAAATGACCGCCGCGAAATTGGAAATCCGAGAAGGCAAAATGTTCGCGCCGGGTAATTTGCGCGCTTGCGCCGAGAATAAAGAATATCTCGCGCTGCTCGATTTTTGGGCGGAAAATGGCTATCAATTGCGCTATTCCGGCGGGATGGTCCCCGACATTCACCAGATTTTGGTGAAAGGCAAAGGTATTTTCAGCTATCCCGGCTCGCCGAGTTGTCCGGCGAAATTGCGGCTGGTTTACGAGTGCGCGCCGCTCGCATATCTGGTCGAAAAAGCTGGCGGGGCGAGTTCTGATCTCGAGAAATCGATTCTCGATCAGGAAATTCAAAACCTCGAGCAGCGAACCGCAATCGCGCTCGGTTCGAAAGAAGAAGTCGACCGTTTTGAGAAATTTTTGCGAGTTTAATTTTCGCGAACTTGGGAAACCTTGCCGGAAATTTGGAAGGCGATTTTGCCAGAAAAATTTTTGGATTCCCGACCGTAGCTGCGAATTTTGGCGGCGAGCAGTGGAAAAATTTTGGTGAATGAATCGGGTTTTTTGACGCGCAGAAATGCGGTCGGACCAGCGAAGTCGCGCATTTTGACGAGATAAATTTTGACATTTTCGAGCGCGCACAACTTTTCATTGTCAGCAAAATCGCGGCCGAGCACAGCGAAACTTTTTTGACCAAGCAGTGATAAACGGCCTATTTTCATCACTTTTGTGTCATCGACGGAAAAAGTCGGATCGCGATCAAGCAGTATTTTCAATTTTTGCGCGAAGGTCGGCTCGGTCAGCAGACAGCCGCCAGCCGGCGCGGGAAAATTTTTTAGGCCAAATTTTTTAGCCAAAGCGAGCTGCGGCTTGCGCGAACGACCAGACAGATTGAGCAATTTTTCGCGGTCTACAAATCCGGATTTTTCGAAAGAAGTTGGTGGCAAAAGTTGCGCCGAAAGCGGACGCAAAATCTCCGCTCCCGATAATTTTGCGACGCGATTGAGCGACGAACGCGTTTGCGAAAACGGTCGCTGTCCGAGCACTTCCCCACTCGCGAGAATTTGAAAATTATTTTTCTGCGCGAAATCCGCAGCGAGCCGAAACATCGCGGCGTGACAGTCGATGCACGGATTCAGATTTTTGCCAAAACCGCTCGGCGGATTTTTGACAAGCGACCAAATTTTTTGGGAAAAATCTTGGATAAAAATTTGGATACATAAATTTTTCGCCGAAATTTTGGCCTTTCCCGAACCGAAAAATGGCGATTCGAAAGTGAGCGCTGCGACTTCGCAGCCAGCGTTTTGCAAAATTTTAACTGCCAAAATCGAATCCAGTCCGCCGGAAAAAACTACAAGCGCGCGCGGTTTTTGGGAAGAATGTTTTGGCAAAATAAGTTCGTATATAATTTTTACGGATTGCTATATATTGTATCAGCTGATCAAATTTTTCACTATATAATGTATTCAAGCTAGCTTAATTTCAATCCCAGCAGCTAAATTTTTGATCGCATTTTCGAGATCTTCGCCAATCGCAACTGCGAAAGGCACTTTCACGCGCTTCGTTTTTTTCGCCTGTCCCGAGCTTGTCGAGGCAGCGGTTTCGGGAATCAAAATCTCGACTAGCGCTCCACTCTCGGATTTCGCACGCACGAGCAATTGCTTCAGCTGTAGCAAAATTGCCGGATTCGCATCGGCTGGCAGCGAAATTTGCAGCGGACTAGCGAGCGGAATTTCTTCAATTTGTTCAACAATTTTTGGTGCGGCTTTACCGTTGGAATCGTCGAGAAAACCGTTTTCTTTCGCGTGTTTGCGCAAATTTTCGAGATCTATTTTTTTGATTTCGTTCGCGGAGACTTGGAAAGCGTCGTTGCGAAAGTCGAGCCGGCCTGTCGCCGAAATCAGTTCATCTTTTTCGATTTGGTCGCCAAACTGCGCGAAAACTTTTGGGAAAAGTGAAATCTCGATCGCGCCAGTCGGATCTTCGATCGTCGCAAAAGCCATCATTTGCCCAGTTTTTTTGGACATGATTTTGCGGAACTGCGTCACGATGCCGCCAACTGTATGCGTTTTGCCGACATTTTTTTTGTCCAATTTTTCGACGAGGTGAAATTTTTTGCCGAGCGCTTTTTTCAAGCCAGCCAAAGGATGCGCCGAGACGTACATTCCGAGTAGCTCTTTTTCCCATTTCAGCTTTTGGGAACGCGACGCAGACGCGATTTTTTCGAGCTGAAATTCTAATTTCGGCGCGGCGGCCGTCTCGCCGAAAAGCGAACCCTGTGTTGTTTCGGCCGAATTTTTGACGGCTTTCGCAAACTCTGACAGCGAACTCGCTGAGGCTGCGATCGCAGCGCGTTCACCGAGATCGTCGAGCGCGCCGGAGAAAGCGAGTGCTTCGAGAGTTCTTTTATTGATCACCGACGGCTCAACTCGGGAAGCGAAATCTGCGAGCGATTCGAATTTTCCGCTGTTTTTGCGCGCGTCGAGAATCGCGCGAATCGGCCCCTCCCCGACACCTTTGATCGCGTTCAGACCGAAACGAATGTCACCGCCCGCAACGACTGTGAAATTCGCAAGCGATTCATTCACCGACGGCGGGAGAACTTTGATCGCCATTTTTGAAGCCTCTTCGATGTCGATCGCGAGTCTGTCCAAATTACCGTGGTCAGCGGTGAGCAGTGCGGCGAGAAATTCGGAAGGAAAATGCGCTTTGAGATAACCAGTTTGATAAGCAATCAAAGCGTAACACGCCGCGTGCGATTTATTGAAACCGTAACCCGCGAAAGGCTCGATGACAGAGAAAAGTTGTTCGGCTTCTTTTTTCGTGTGACCTTTTTTCACCGCGCCGGAGATAAATTTTTCGCGCTGCTCGCCGAGCAACTCGGGAATTTTTTTCGCGACGGCTTTGATCATGAGATAACCCTCGCCCAGCGAAAACCCTGCAAAAGCCTGCGCAATTTGTTGGACCTGCTCCTGGTAAACCGCGATACCGTGCGTTTCCTCGAGAAATTCCTGCAAAACCGGATGCGGATATTTCACCGACTGCGGATTATTTTTCCCGCGAATGTAGGTCGGAATGTTTTCCATCGGGCCAGGCCGAAAAAGTGCGACCATCGCGATCAAGTCCTCAAACTGAGTCGGCTGGAGATCTTTGAGATAGCGGCGCATCCCGCTCGACTCAAATTGGAACACACCCGTCGTCTCCGCTTTTTGGAAAAGTTCGAAAGTTTTTTTGTCATCCATCGGCAGCGCGGAAATATCAATCTCTGTTTTGCGTGTCCGGCGAATAATGTTGAGACATTTTTGAATAATCGTGAGATTGCGCAGCCCGAGAAAATCCATCTTGAGCAGTCCGATGTCTTCGATCGGATGCATAGAATACTGCGTAATAATAGCGTTTTCGTCACCAGGCGCATTTTGGAGAGGCGTGTATTCGGGCAAACTTTTGTCGGCGATCACGACTGCACAGGCATGCACCCCGGCCTGCCGAATCACGCCTTCAAGTTTTTGCGCGATCGCCCAAATCTTTTTGAACGGTTCGTTGCGAATCGCGTCGCGCAGTCCCGGCTCGGCTTCGAGCGCTTCTTCGAGGGTGATTCCCGGCCGACTCGGGATTAATTTCGTGAACGCATTCATGTCGGCGAACGAAACACCGAAAACGCGACCTGCATCTTTGACCGCGGCTTTCGCGGCGAGCGTACCGAAAGTAATCACGCGCGCAACATGATCGCGGCCATATTTTTGCGCGACATATTCGAGCACTTCATCCCGACGGTTGTCGGCGAAATCAATGTCGATATCCGGCATCGAGACGCGCTCGGGATTGAGAAAGCGTTCGAAGAGCAAACCGTAGCGCAGCGGGTTCAAATCGGTAATGCCAAGCGCGAACGCGATGATGCTCCCAGCCGCCGAGCCGCGCCCCGGACCAACTGTAATTCCGGCCTCTTTCGCATATTTCACGAAATCCCAAACGATCAAAAAGTAGCTCGCGAATCCCATTTTGTTGATGACGTCCAACTCGTATTCCAGTCGGTCGAGAATTTTTTGCGTTTCAACTTTCGACGGCGGCGTTTTGGTTTTGGGTGAGATCTCCTCCCCATCTACGCGGCGGAATTTTTCGGGAATCGGAATCCCGAAACGATGATTCAACCCTTCGTAACACAGCTCGCGCAAATATTCTTCCGGCTTTTTTTGAAATGGCGTCGAATAAGTCGGCAGCAATCTTTTGCCAAGTGGAAGTTCGACGTTGCATTTTTCGGCTATTTTCAAAGTGTTTGCGATCGCCTCGGGCGTCTCAGCGAAAGTAGAAATCATGTCGTCGGGCGAACGCAGTGAATAATCGTCGCCCGTCATGCGCATCCGATTTTCCTCGGAAATGAGATTGCCGGTCTGAACACAAAGCAAAACATCCTGCGCCTCGGCATCTTCGCGGCGAACATAATGGCAGTCATTCGTCGCGATGAGCGGAACGGACAATTTTTTGGCCAATTCGATCACGCGGTCGTTCGCGATTTTTTGCTCGGGAATCGAGGGATGATTTTGCAATTCGAGGTAAAAATTTTCCTCGCCGAAAAATTTTTGGTAACGCCGCACCGCGTCCTCCGCCTCTTGATAATTTTCGGACAAAAGCGCGTTCGGGATCTCACCCTGCAGGCACGCTGAGGAGCAAATCAAGCCCTTGCCAAATTGCGCGAGCAGCTCGTGATCAATCCGCGGTTTGTAATAAAAACCCTCCAAATTCGCCAAAGTCACCAACTGCAAAATGTTTTGGTAGCCTTCCAAATTTCGAGCCAGCAAGATTAAATGCCACGGTTTGACATCTACGCCAGAGCGTTTTTGGTGGCGACCATAGCGCGCGACATAAAACTCGCAGCCGAGAATCGGTTTGACTCCGGCTTTTTGTGCCTTTTGGTAAAAATCGATTAGACCGTAAGCATTGCCATGATCGGTGATC
The DNA here is from genome assembly GCA_043799575.1 of Patescibacteria group bacterium. GTDB lineage: Bacteria > Patescibacteriota > Gracilibacteria > JAHISY01 > JAHISY01 > JAHISY01. Next base: position 13,726 of record JAZDNQ010000013.1, read on the forward strand.
GCGAGCGCATTCATGTTCAATTCTTTCGCGCGCGCGAGATAGTCCTCGGGTTTGCCGAGACCGTCCAAAAGGGAATAATGCGAATGAACATGCAAATGCACAAAACTCATCTGGCCGATTTTAGCATGCAAAAAACCAAGCTAAATTTAACGTCCGAGGCTTTTGAGCGTCGCCGCGCCAGCCTGAATATCGGTCAAAAACTCCCCAAATTTAGCGAAAAATTCACCCACGAGCGGGACATTTCCCAAAATGTGAACCAAGATATAAATCGCAATCGCCAAAACCACGGTCGCTCCGACGACGAAACCGAGACCGCGAAAAACTCCAGCCAGGAAATTGGACCAAACGATCCGCCAAGGCGAATGCAAATATCTCACAAAATCGTCCATCCCTGCCGCGCCAACTTTTTCGGCGACGCGCCGCTCGGAAACTTGAACCTGTCGTTCGGCGCGAATTTTTTTGATTTGCTCAAACATCGGCCTCGATTTTAGCAAATTCTTCCGCGACGATTCGACGAATTTTTTGCTCGAAAATCTGGCGTGAAAATTTTTGCGCCTGGGCGCGAATTTTTTTCGGCTCGAACTTTTTTTCGTTCGCGAAAAACTCAGCCAAACCATTTTCGAGACTGGCCGGAGTTTGGGAATTGAAAAGAATTCCGGTTTTTTTGTGGACGACTGTTTCGGTCGCTCCGCCCTTATTGAAGGCGAGAACTGGCTTGCCCGCAGCCATCGCTTCGACTGGCGCGATACCGAAATCGTCTTCGCCCGGGAAAATAAAACCGCGACAATTTTGCAGCAATTCGTGAACTTCACGATCGGATTTCCAACCGAGAAACTCGATCGTCGAACCAGCGATCGATTCGAGAAATTCGCGGCGCGGACCATCCCCGACTATCACCAACCGCCGCCGCAATTTATTGAAAACCGAAATCGCGAGCTCAATTTTTTTGTAGCCGGTTAATTGTGAAACGATCAGGAAATAATTTTCGTGATTTGTTCCGAGATGAATTTTATTGACTTCGACCGGTGGATGGACAACTTCGGAATCCGCGCGAAAATATTTTTGAATACGTTTTTGAATTGTTTGCGAATTCGCGAGAAAACGGTCGACGCGTCGTGCCGAGAGCCGCGACCAAATTCGCAAATCTTTGAGCTTCGTGTTGAGGAAAATTTTCTTCAAACCGCCGATCTGATTTTCTTTCAAATACTCGTTGGAATAATCCCACAAAAAACGCGCCGGCGAATGACAATAACAAATATGCCTTGTTTTCAAGGGTGAAACGAGTCCCTGCGCGAAGGCCGAGCTCGAAGAAATCACGAGATCGTAATCTGAAAAATCAAATTGCTCGATCGCGCTTGGCAAAAACGGCAGCAAAAATTTTGGTCGGCGGCGGAGAAATTTTGGGAAATTTTGGAGATTCGAAACTTCGACGCGCCACGCCGGAAAATCTTTGCCGCACTTCTCGCGATCATAAAGCAAAGTGAAAACGCGCGCACTCGGAAAAAGATCGGCCAAAACTTTGGCGACTTTTTCCGCGCCACCCATCCGGGTGAGATATTCGTGTACGATCGCGATCCGCGGAGTTTTTGGCATTCGATTTGTGGATAATTTTAAAGCATTTTATTTTTCGTTTTTCGTGAATTGACTTTTTTAGTAAAAAATTGTAAAATACGAGCGAACAAAAATAAAAATGGGAAAAGAATCTTTTTCTTCGGCAGCGCAAAACATGTTTGAAACTGGTTCGCTGCAACAAGAAGCTTGCCGATTTTTGAGAGGCAAAACGAGAGAATTGATCGGACATGCTTTCAAGACTACAGCTAAACTCGCTTTAGCGGCAGTCCTTTAAACTTTACTAAATGAATCCAAAAAAAGAATTTCGTGCACCCGACGGATACAAAATTGTAGATGTTCGACTCACTCCGGAACAACAAAGTTGGCTCGCAAAAGCTCGTGATGCGTTGAGAAATAGAGTTTTCCCGAAACAAAATTCAGCCAAGTAATTTTTGAAACTCGGACTCGGAAATAATCTTTACCCCGAGCTCCTCGGCTTTTTTCAATTTCGAACCGGCATTTTCACCCGCGACGAGGAAGTCGGTTTTCGCGGAAATCGAGGAAGCGACTTTGCCACCGAATTTTTTGATCGTGTCTTTGATCCCCTGCCGCGAAAAATTTTCGAGTGTGCCGGTCACGACGAAAGTTTTGCCGGACAATTTCTGCGGCGCACGTTCTTCAAAAATGATTTCCAACCCTATTTTTTCCAGCTTTTCGAACAACTTCAAATTTTCGGCATCGGCGAACCAATCAGCCAAACTCTCCGCGACTTTTTCGCCCACGCCTTCGATCTCCAACCAATTTTCCAATGTTTTTAATTTAGCCCAAATCACAAAATTGGCCAGTCTCCCTTTCGGAGTTAACCCCCGAGATATCTCGGGGGTTAACGATTCTGAATTCTGAATGCTGAATTCCTCGGCGACAGCCGAGGCTGCGACTTCCCCGACGAAGCGAATTCCAAGTCCAAAAAGCAATTTTTCGAGTCGGGTTTTTTTCGCTTTTTCGAGTGCGGCGAGCAAATTGTCAGCGCGTTTTTCTTTAAAAAGTGGCAACTCGAGCAACTCGTCTTTTTGCAGCAAAAACAAATCGGCGACATCCTCGACCAATTTTTTGTCGAGCAGCTCAGCGATCACTTTTTCGCCAAGCCCGTCGATGTCGAGCGCGGACTTCGACACGAAATGCTGAAACATTTCGAAATGAATCGCGCCGCAGCGCGGATTCGGACAGCGCAGTGCGACCTCGCCCTCGGTTTTTTGCACTTTGGAATGACAAACCGGGCAATTTTTCGGTCGGGAAATTTTTTGGGAATGACTCGGCCGCAGTTCGTGAATCACGGAAACCACTTCGGGAATGATATCTCCGGCTTTTTGAATCACGACTGTATCGCCAACACGGACATCTTTTTTTTCGATCTCGTCGAAATTGTGCAGCGTCGCGCGACTGACGATCGAACCCGCGACCGCGACCGGCCGGAGAATCGCGACGGGCGTGAGCGCGCCCGTACGGCCAACCTGGATTTGAATATCCTCGATCAAAGTCGAAACCTGTTCGGCCGGAAATTTGAACGCAATCATCCCGCGCGGCGTTTTCGCAGTCGCACCCATCCGCGCCTGCTGCTCGAGTGAGTTCACTTTCACGACGACGCCGTCGATGTCGAAAGGCAAACTCTCGCGCTCACTTCCCCACTTTTGAAAAAGTTTTTCGATCGCGGAAACTTCATGTACCGCTTTGTGAAATTGGGAAACTGGCAGACCCATTTTGGTGAAAAATTCCAAAACTTCCGACTGTTTTTGCGGCGGATGCGGAATCGAATTTTGACCGAGCGTGTAAAAAAAGATTTGCAAATTGCGGCTGGCGGCGACACTCGGATCAAGCTGGCGAACCGAACCAGCCGCCGCGTTGCGCGGGTTCGCAAAAACGGAAAGTTCTTTTTTTTCAGCATTTTTCAGCTCAATATTTTTCGCGCGGATCTCGGCATTAATTTCTGCGAAATCTTTTTTCGGGAGAAAAACTTCCCCCGAAATTTCGAGATCAATTTTTTCCGGCAATTCGAGCGGCAAATTTTTGATCGTGCGAATCGAGTGCGAAATGTCCTCCCCGATCACTCCATCACCCCTTGTCAGCGCCCTCACGAATTTGCCATTTTCGTACCAAACCGCAACGTTCAACCCATCGATTTTCAATTCACAGAAATATTCGATTTGCTCGTTCGGCACGAATTTTTGGATTCGCTCGGCCCAGTCTTGTAATTCTGCGATCGTAAAAACATCGGCGAGCGACATTTTCCGCGTTTTGTGCGCGACTTTCGGCAGCTTGCCGGACAGCCGCGCACCGACGCGCTGGGTTGGCGAATCCGCGGTCACGAATTGTGGAAACTCTTTTTCAAGCTCTTCTAATTCGCGTTTCAATTTGTCCCGCGCCGACTCGGAAATCTCGGTCTCTTCCCCCGCGAAGTATTTTTTATTCCATGCCGAAAGCCACTTTTTCAGCTTTTTTATGCGCTCTTCAGCTTGTTTTTCGTCCATTTTTGTGATAAAATGATCGGATTTCAAAACAAATTTTAACACCAAAAATAATGCCCGGACCCAACAAATCAACCGCCGCAGCTGAAACAATTGGCCAGCTGAAAACCGAGGTTGGTAAAGAATTGCCGGAAGCCAAAAAGACTGAATTAAAAGAAAAGCTAGACAAACTTTATGAGGACAAACATGCTGAAAAAATTTATTGGAGTCAACACGAACGAGGTAATTTTGTAAAAGAATTAGGAGCTCAACTCGCTGCTAATAAACCGGCTGAGGAAATTTTGGGATTGATCCGACAAGAAATCGAAAACGAGTTGGCACAAAATCAATTTGATCAACAAGCACAAAGCTACGAAGACAGCGACAGCACTCCTGAACTAAAAGACAAGAATGATGCTCGGCTAATTATCACTAATGCCTGGGCAGAAAATACAAAAAATTTAACACCAGAGCAAAAAACCGAATTACAAAAACATGTCGCTCAGCTTTTGAATCTAGCTTATGTAGATGCCCAACATGATATTTTCACGGGTGTTGAAGATCGCAATAGTTTTTGGGGTAAAAGGGTCACAAAAGCAGAGGCGGCAAAAATCGCGGAATTCATCAAAACCGAGGCCAAAAAATTGGTAGACGAGAAAAAACCTGAACAAACACCCGCAGCTGGAGCGCCAAAAGAAGATTCTCCGGCCGCAAAAATCAAAGAGGTCGAAGAAAGATTACGCACCATCGCTCCAAATCCGGAATGGGCCGAAAAAAAGGGTGGTAAATTCCCGCAGGAAATTCCTGAAAAAAATCGAGATACAGCCAAAA
>JAZDNQ010000032.1:0-5032 GCA_043799575.1 Patescibacteria group bacterium
ACATCCAACAATCTTGATGTTTTTGTGGCGTCTAAATCCGCACAGAAATGCTGCAAAATTTTGACCTGTTTGGATTTCGATATTTTGGCGTATTTAAGCACTTATCTAGACTAACTGATCAAGTTAGCTAGGCAAGAGCCATGAGTATTAGCTTTCTGACTAAAATTTGAGTTCAAATTTTTTAGTCAAATGAGTTTTAGTATTCAATTGTTTATTGCAAAAATGCTAAAATAGTCGGGTTCGAATTTTATGAAAGATAAAATCAAAGCCTCAATTTTCCGCTTGCTTCGCCGTCGCGAAAGTCAGCCAACACATTCGATTAGTTGGAAGAAGAAATCTTTAATCATTGGCGGATTAGCGCTCGTCGCGCTGATTTTCCGTACCTGGCTTGTTTTGATCGTGCTCCAAATCGGCCAATTTATTTTCACGCCGATTTTGCCGAGCGTCGATGATGTCGATGCGCTTTTCGCTTCGCAATCAACCATTATTTACGATCGCGAGGGGAGCGAGCTGTACACGATTCACGGCGACGAAAATCGTTTCGAGATTCCCTTCGAAAAAATTCCTGAGTCGGTGAAGCTCGCGACGATCGCTGCCGAGGACGACAATTTTTACCATCATCCTGGCTTCGATGTCGATGGCATCATTCGCGCGGTTTTGGGTGAATTGGGAGTCGGCCACTTCATCGGCGGCGGTTCGACTATTACCCAGCAATTCGTCAAAAATGCGTATTTGTCGCCGGAAAAAACTTACTGGCGCAAATTGCGCGAACTCATGCTCGCACTCAAAGTCGAGAACCATTTCACCAAAGACGAGATTCTCGGCATGTATCTCAACCGGATTCCTTATGGCGGCAATGCTTATGGCATCCAATCCGCCGCGCAAACTTTTTTCAGTAAAAATGCAGAAGATCTCGATCTCGCCGAAGCGGCCGTTTTGGCCGCGCTGCCGCAAGCGCCGAGTCGTTATTCGCCGTACGGGCAGAATCGTGAATTTCTCATGGGCAGTTGCAAAAAAATGAAATTGGTCGAGGAGGTGACTACTACTTCCGATTCCAAGAAATCAAAAAGCAGCTCGGAAGATTCCACCGCGGCGACTGATTCCGTCAAAGAAATTCCCGAGCCATGTACCTCGATCGATGATCCGGACTACACGACCGGGCGCAAAGATTATGTTTTGAGGCGCATGCTCGAGCTCGGATTTATTTCCGAGGCCGAATTCGACCAAGCGTGGAAAGAGTCGAACGAACTCAAATTCGCCTCGTCCCGCGAATCAATTCGCGCGCCGCACTTCGTCTTTTTCGTCCGCGATTTACTCGAGCAAGAATACGGCAAAGATGTCGTCGAACGCGGCGGATTGCGCGTTTTTACGACGCTCGATCCGAAATTACAAACCGCCGCTGAGGAGGATATCGCGACGCAATTTCCCCAAAAGCAAAATGAAGACGGCACAGCTTCGTGGGGTGCGAATCGTTTTGGTGCGACAAATGCCTCACTTCTCGCAGTCGACAACGAAACTGGACAAATTCTCGCGATGGTCGGCAGTCGCGATTATTTCGAAGAATTGGCCGAAGATGGTTCGGGCAACGACGGTGCGACGAATTTGACAACTCGTCCGCGCCAACCGGGTTCGAGCTTCAAACCGATCGCGTACACGACCGGACTTGAAAATGGCTACACTCCGGCATCAGTTTTTTGGGATGTCGAGACGAATTTCGGTCGCGGCACGGACGAATACACGCCGAAAAATTTCGACGGGAGTTTCTGGGGACCGACTTCGATGCGCCGTGCACTCGACGGTTCGCGCAATATTCCGGCGGTAAAAATGGCGATTCTCGTCGGTGAAAAAGCCGTCGCAGCAATGGCGCACCGACTCGGGATGGCGAGCGTCGCGGATGACGAGCGCTACGGTCCGACGATCGCACTCGGCGCGGCCGAAGTGCCGATGATTGAAATGGTTCGCGCGTATTCCACTTTTCCGAATGGCGGCGAACTCGTCGACTTCACGCCGATTCTCAAAATCACCGACGCGAAAGGTAATTTGATCGAGCAATTCGAAGAGCCGAAAAAAACGGAAGTGCTCAATCCCGGGACGGCGTATCTCATGACGAATATTCTTTCCGATGCTGCTGCGCGCCCAGCCGGGTGGAATTCTTATCTCAATCTCGCCGACCGTCCGAACGGTGCGAAAACCGGGACGGCGAACAAAAAGATTTCTGAAGACAAAATTCTCCCGGGCGATGTCTGGACGATCGGTTTCACACCGCAAATCACCGCCGCGGCGTGGATGGGTAACAACGACGGCACGCCGATGAATATTTCCGCGACGGGTCTCACTTCAGTCGCACCAATTTGGAAAAAATTTATGGACGCGGCAAACAAAGATTTGCCGGTCAAAAATTTCGCCATCCCGGAGGGGATCGTCCAAAGATCAGTTTCACGATTGACAGGGAAATTAGCTTCGTCGACGACTCCGTCCGACCAAATCGTCGTCGAAACATTTACCGAACAAAATGCGCCGATCGAGATCGACGACGCGTTTGTCGATATGAAAATCGACCGCGTTTCGGGCAAATTGCCCAGCTCACTCACACCCGAGTCGGCGATTGAATTGCGCAAATTCGTGAACCTCCATTCTGAGCGACCGTACGATCCGGAGTGGGAAAAACCCGTCCAGGCGTGGATTCGCTCGGCATATGGCGAAGATTCTGAGTTGCAAGTGCCACCGACCGAAACGGACGACGTACACACTTCCGCGACCGCGAAGCTCGCGCCGACGATCACGATCGAGTCGCCAGTTTCGCAGTCCACAGTCGCGACTGGGACGCTCGGCGTTTGGGTCGATATCGACGCGTCACAGGGAGTCGAAAAGGTCGAATATTATCGCGACGATGAATTGGTCTCGACCGCGACGACTGCTCCGTGGAAAGGTATCGTCCCGATTCCGAATCGACTGAGCGACGGCGACCGCGTCAAAATTACCGCGAAAGTTTTTGACAAACTTTATTATTCCGATTCCTCGACAGTCCAGGTGACAGTCGGGCAGGACACACAGGTGCCGACTGTCCGGATCACGATGCCGACTCCGGATCAAAAAGTCGAGCGCGGGACGACTTTGCTCGCGAGCGCGGATGCCTTCGATGCGGGCGGTGATGTCGCGAAAGTCGAGTTTTTCCTCGACGGCTCGCCGATTTCGACAGTGAAATATCCACCATTCGAAGTTCCGATTGTGATTGATTCCGGTTTGCGACTCGGTTCGCACACTGTGAAAGTCGAGGCGACGGACACGACCGGTCGCACGATTTCCGAATCAGTGACTTTCGAAGTCGTCGAGGGGACGGGTTCGGTCGAGGATTTCGCGATTATTTTTCCGAGCGACGGCGCGACGATTTCAGTCGAAAAGAAATCGCTCGACGTGATCGCCCAGATCAATCGTGCCAAATTCGAGCCGACCGAGATCGAGTTCGTGGCGCGCAATCTCGCCAGCGGCGCGAAAAACACTTTTGCGACTTTGCAGAATCCGACTGGCCAAAATTTCACGGCGACTTGGTCGGATTTGGTGGTCGGCAAATTCGAGATTTATTTCAAAGCGCGTGACGCCGCGGGCAAAACGATTATCTCTGGCCGCAGTACTATCGAAATAAAATAACTTTATTTTCCGAGAATTTCTGCTAAAATTAAGTCCTAAGTTTTTATGCCAGCCAAAAAAGTCAAACGTGTCGCTTTCATTGGCCGATTCCAGCCGTTTCACCGCGGCCATCTTTCCGTCATCCAAGATTTGCTCCCGAAATTCGATCAAGTCCTCGTCGTGATCGGTTCAAGCGACAAATTTCGTACGCCGGAAAATCCATTCACGGTCGGCGAGCGCCACGCGATGGTGAAAGAAACTCTCGAAGATCTCGGCGTGAAGTCGGAAAAATTTCACGTCATCCCGCTGCCCGATATCGACGACGACGAAAAATGGGTTAAGCACGTTATCAAAACTTGCCCCGATTTCGACGCGGTCGCGATCACCGAAAATCCGCGCGTCGAAAAACTTTTCAAAAAAGACGGCAAAAAAAAGATCGTGAAACCGAAGAAAAAATATGCGATCTCGGCGACGGTCGTGCGTGAGGAAATCGCGAAAGGCTCGGATCTCCAAAAATATTTGCCTCAGCCGGTGATTTCTTTCCTCCAAAAAATCGGCGCAGCGCGCAAAATCATCGACATCGAAGAAGAATTGAGATTGGCTGCCGCGGAGGCGGAGAACGCAGAAAAATAATTCCGGTGTAGAAACGTTGCATGCAACGTTTCTACATCAGCATTTTTGCAATGCCTGCGCGAAGTCGTTTTTGATATCGGCGATATTCTCCAGTCCGACCGAGACGCGGATCGTGTCCGGACGAATCCCGGCGGCTTTCAGCGCTTCCGCCGACGACTGCGCATGCGTCGTCGACGCCGGATGAATCACGAGCGTTTTCGCGTCGCCGATATTCGCCATGTGGCTTGCGAGCTCGACCGACTCGATGAATTTCCGACCGGCTTTTTCACCTTTTTTCAAGCCGAAAGTGAAGACTGAGCCGAAGCCATTTTTGAAATACTTTTGCGCATTTTTGTGATGCGGATTGCTCGGCAGCCCGACGAAATCGACCCACGCGACTTTCGGATGTTTGACCAAAAATTTGGCGAGCACATTCGCGTTTTCGCAGTGTTTCGCGATGCGCAAACCGAGCGTCTCGGTGCCGAGCAAAAATTGCCACGCGTTGAAAGGTGAAATACACGCGCCGAGATTGCGCAGTCCGTCGACGCGCGCTTTCGTCGCGAACGCGACTTTCCCGAGTTTCGCGAAAACCAAATCGTGGTAGCTCGGATCTTTTTTCGCGAATTCCGGATTATTTTTCCAATCGAAATTACCGCCGTCGATGACGATTCCGCCGATCGAAGTGCCGTGTCCGCCGATCCATTTCGTGAGCGAGTGAATCACGACATTCGCGCCGAAGTCGATCGGGCGACAAATCACCGGCGCGAAAGTATTGTCGACGACGATCGGAATT
>JAZDNQ010000062.1:0-7299 GCA_043799575.1 Patescibacteria group bacterium
TCGAGAGCCGCCCGATCTCCAAAATGAAAACCTGGAAGTTCGTCAAAATCATTTCGAAAAATGCGAAAGTGATTGATCGCCCGGCCGCAGTCGAGTCCGAATCGGAAAAAGAATTGAAAGAGTCTGTCGTGAAAGAAAAAGTAAAAAAACCGGAAATTAATTCTGCTCCCGCAAAATGATTCAAAATGAAACTTATCTCGTAGTGGCTGACAACACCGGAGCAAAAACGGTTTGCTGCTTCAAAGTCCTTGGCGGCAGTCATCGCCGCTATGCTGGGATTGGCGATGTCATCGTCGTCTCGGTCAAAGAGGCCACGCCGAAAGCTATTGCGAAAAAGAAAAGCATTCAAAAAGCGGTCATTGTTCGCACCAAAAATACGATTAAAAGAAAAGATGGCAGCGCGATTCGTTTCGATGACAACGCGGTTGTGATTATCGACGAAAAAGGCGAGCCGAAAGGCACCCGTGTTTTTGGGCCGATCGCTCGTGAACTCCGCGAAAAAGGCTACCAAAAAATTATTTCCCAAGCTCCTGAAGTTTTATAAAAAACCATGAAAATCCTTTCTTCCGATACCGTCAAAGTGATTGCTGGCAAAGACAAAGGCAAGACTGGCAAAGTCATGCGCGCGCTGCCGCAACTGAATAAAATCGTGGTCGAAAAAGTGAATATCGTCACGAAGCACATCAAAAAGCGTCCTGACGGCACGCCTGGTCAAATCATCAAATTCGAAAAGCCGATCGATGTCTCGAATGTCAAAATCGTCTGCCCGCACTGCAAAAAGCCAGCCCGCGTCGGTTATAAAATTCTCGAGAATAAGAAGAAAGCGCGCTTTTGCAAAAAATGCGGTGAAGGCATTATTAATCCGAAAATTTCTAAAAAATGAGTGAATTCAATTTAGCTGCAATCGTCAAAACAGAAATCTTGCCCGCAGTCGGCAAGAAGATCGGCGCGAAAAATATCAACGCGATTCCGCGCATCGAGAAAGTGAAAGTCGCGGTCGGCGTCGGTAAGCTCGCGCGCAAGGGTGGTTCGAGTAATTCGATGGACGAGGCGATTCTCGCGAAAGTCGCGAAAAATCTCGCCACGATTACAGGTCAAAAATCGAAGACGCATCTTTCCAAAAAAGCGATTTCGAATTTCAAATTGCGCGAAGGCATGCCGATTGGTTTATCAGTCACGCTTCGCGGCAAACGCGCCATCGATTTCATTTCCAAATTGGTCAATGTCGCGCTCCCCCGCGTACGCGATTTCCGTGGTATTCCGAAAAAAAGTTTCGATGGCAATGGTAATTACTCGCTCGGAATGAAAGATTTCACAGTTTTTCCCGAGGTGAGCCCAGAAGATGCCGACTTTGTTCACGGTCTCGAGATTACAGTTTGCACGACTTCCAGCTCCGACCAAGATGCCAAAGAATTGCTCACTGCGCTTGGCTTCCCTTTCCAAAAATAATTTAAACAATGGCTAAAACTTCAAGTATCGTCAAAGCAGCGCGTTTCAAACGCAAAGTCGCGAGTGCGCTCGCTGCTGGTGCGAAGCCGAAAAAGGCGACCCGCACCGTGAACCGCTGCCGGATTTGCGGCCGCAATCGCAGCTACATGCGCAAGTTCGAAATGTGCCGTATTTGTTTCCGCGAACTCGCCTCCCGAGGTGAAATCGTCGGAGTCAAAAAAGCCAGCTGGTAAAAACTTTGTTCCCGCGAAAGCGGGAATCCAAATTTAAAACAATTTTTTCAAAAATGTTGACCGATCCAATTGCCGACATGCTCACACGAATCCGCAACGCGCAAGCCGCGCGCAAGCCGCTTGTGCGCATTCCGTTTTCCAAGCAAAAGCTTGCGATTCTCAAAGTGCTGGAAGCCAATGGTTTCGTGGGAAAAATCGAAGAAAACGACTCGGAAAAATTCCCTGTTCTCGAAGTCGAATTGAAAAATGGCGCTGGTTTCCAATTCCGCCGTGTCTCGAAACCGGGTCGCCGGATTTATACCAAATCTGAGGAAATCAAACCAGTTTTGAATGGTCTCGGCATCGCGGTCATCTCGACCTCGGCTGGATTCCTCACCAATAAAGAAGCGCACGACAAAAAACTCGGCGGCGAAGTAATTTGCGAAGTTTATTAATCCCCAAACCTAAAATGAGTCGAATCGGCAAAAATCCCGTCCCAATTCCATCCGGCGTTACAGCCGAGATCGGTAAAAATTCTGCCAAGATCAAAGGCCCAAAAGGCGAATTAAGCCAGAATTTCAACGCTTTAGTTGAATTGAAAAAAGAAGGCGAAACGATCGTGGTTGCGCCGAAAAATGACTCAAAAGAAGCGCGCGCGATTTGGGGGCTCGTCCGGACTTTGCTCGCGAATATGGTTGAAGGCGTGACTAAAGGTTTCGAGAAAAAATTGATTATGGTCGGTGTTGGTTACAAAGTCGCTGCGAAAGGCAAAGATCTTGAGCTGCAGCTCGGTTTCAGTCACCCCGTCCCGGTCAAAGCGCCGAACGGCATTACTTTCGAAATCGATCCGAAGAAAAATACGATTGTCGTCAAAGGTATCGATAAGCAGCTCGTCGGCGAGGTCGCCGCGAATATTCGCAAATGGCGCAAACCGGAGCCGTACAAAGGCAAAGGTATCGCGTACGAAGGCGAACACATTCAACGTAAGGCCGGTAAATCTGCCGCGAAATAATATTTGAAAAATGCAAAAAGCCAAAAAACTTTTCGATCGTCAGGCTCGCAAACGCCGCATTCGCGCCCATTTGATTGGCACGACCGAGCGCCCGCGACTCGCTGTTTTCAAATCCAACAGTGCGATTTACGCGCAAATTATCGACGATTCAGCTAGCAAAACTTTGGTCTCCGCGAATTCGCTGAAAATCAAAAAAGGCACGAAAGCGGAAAAAGCGGCCGAGGTCGGCAAGTTGGTCGCCGAAGCGGCGAAAGCCGCGAAAGTCGCAAAAGTTGTTTTCGATCGCGGCGGATTTCTTTACGCTGGTCGTGTCAAGATTCTCGCCGATGCCGCGCGCGCAGCCGGACTCCAATTCTAAAAATAATTTTTTATGAGCAATCCAAACGATAATAAACGCAACAATAAACGTCGCTCGCGCGCTCCGCGCGAGGAGAAAGAATTTGAAGAATATATGCTCCAACTCGACCGCGTGACCCGCGTCGTGAAAGGCGGCCGCCGTATGCGTTTTCGTGCGACTGTGATTATCGGCGATCGCGCCGGTCGCGTCGGACTCGGTCTCGGCAAAGGCGCGGATGTCCAAATCGCGGCGCGCAAAGCTGCGAACGCTGCGAAGAAAAATTTGATTCAGATTCCGATCGTGAACGACACTATCCCCCACGCGGTCAAATTGAAATACAAAGCCGCGCGTGTTTTGATCATGCCAGCTGCTCCGGGAACTGGTTTGATTGCTGGTTCAGCTGTCCGCAAAATGCTCGAATTGGCTGGCGTCAAAAATGTCCTTTCCAAAAGTTTTGGCACGAATAATCGCGTCGTGCTCGGACAAGCGATGCTCAGCGTTTTGGGCCAATTGAGAATGACAGAGGCGGCTAAAAAATTCGTTGCGAATTTGCAGAAAGAAAAAGACGAAGCAAAAAAGAAAAGACAGGCTGCACAAAAGGGTTCGGAAAAAGTCGGTCGCAAACGCGGTGGCAAAAGAACCGAGGTCAAAAAAGACGATAGCGAACTGAAAGTAGCTGCGGCGAAAGTCGAAAAGGAAAAGGGCCGGCTCGAGGAAGAGCTTGGATCAAAGAATTAGTAAAAGATTACTTTAATGGCAGTAATCGCGACTAAAATCAGGAAGGCTTTTTTAAGCCAGGTTGGTTTAGTTTTGAAAGTCAATTTCGCGCCGAGCAGTCCGCCCAAAATTCCACCGGCAACGACCGGAATTTCAAAACCGGTGAATTGCGCGCCGAAAAACAAATAGCCAACGACGACCGTTCCGTTGCCAACGACTTCAATCAGCCGCGTGTTCACCACTGCGCGGTGCATTCCGAAATCGAGCGCGAGCGTCAAAATCAAAATCACGACCGCGCTCGGCGCGCCGCCGAGTCCGGCGTAAATTCCCGCGGCGAAACCGAGCAGCGGGAGCATTTTTGCGAATAATTTGCGGTGGTGGAGTTTTTGGATTTTCCAATCTTTCACCAAAAAAATTCCGCCGACGAGCAAAACGAAGGGCACGATTTTGGTCAAAAATTCGGTGTCGATCGAGGTTGCGATTTTCGCGGCGAGCAAATAACCGACGACATTTCCCAACAAAAATTTCGCGATCGCCGACCACTCGAATTCGTCGCGGTGATTTCGCAAAAAATAGGCGCTGCCCGTAGTGACCGCCGAAAAAGCGAAAATGCGCGAAAGCAAAAGTGTTTGCAAACCATTCAATCCGAGTAAAAGAAAGCTCGGCACGACGAAAAGAAAACTACCCCCGACTGGCACGGCGATCAATCCGCCGATGAAAGCGACCGCGAAGAACGCGAAAAAATTAAAATCAAAAATCATAAAAATGTCTTCACAATTCCGATGATTGCGACGACCAATAAAACCGATCCAAGCCAATGATAAAACTTTTGACTGTGCAAAATACGATCGTGAAATCGCAGTCCGATGAGATGACCGATCAAAACTGCTGGCAAAGTGAAAACAAAAAGTCCGGCCTGCAGATCGACTCCGGCGAGCGCGAGCGCACTCAATTTCATACTGCCGACCAAAGTCCAAAACGCGAGCATCGAATTGCGAAAAAGATTTTTGGGAATTTTTTTCAACGCGACGGCGACGATCGGCGGACCGCCGGAGAGTGAAAAACCGGTGACGTAGCCGCCCAAAATTAGCGAAAAAACATCGACGATTTTCGAGCCCTTTTTGATTTTCAAATCAAAAATGTAGCTCAGCGCATAAAGCAAAGTCACCAAATAAATTCCGATCACCAAAACTCGGTCCGGAAATTTAATCAGTCCGTAAAGTCCGGCGAAAAAAGGCAAAATCGTGATTAAAAAAATTTGACCCAAAGTTTTCCAATCGATGCGCCAAAAATTACGACCTGCCTCGAAACCGCAAAAAATGATTGCCTGCGCGGCGACGACCGGAATAATCACGAGTGGCTGCGGGACGACGAGCAGCGCGATCGGCAGCATCAACGCGTTCGCGCCAAAACCAAAACCAGTCCGCGTGAATCCGCTCCAAATAAAACAGCCGAACAAAAAGGCGAGAGTGAGTGGTTCGAAATTCATTTCACGAGCGCGCCTTTTCGGACGACGATCTCCCCGCCGACGACTACATCGACGACTTTCCCGCGAACTTTCCGTCCATGGAACGGCGTATTGCGACCTTTCGATGCGAATTTATTTTTGTCGATTGTCCACTCGAGATTCGGATCGATGATCGTGATGTCGGCGACTGCGCCTTCCTCGATTTTGCCGCGATTCGTGCGAATAATCTTCGCTGGATTCACAGTCAGTTTGGCGAAAAATTCAGCGAGCGGCATTTTGTGTTTCTTTACTAATTCCGTGAATGTGAGCGCGAAAAGGGTTTCAAGTCCGGTGATTCCGACTGCAGCCTCTGCGAATGGGACGAATTTTTCGACAAGCAAATGCGGCGCGTGATCGGAAATTAGCGCGTCGAGCGTCCCGTCCAAAATGCCGGCGATCAGTTTCTGCCGGTCGGATTCGGTGCGTAGCGGCGGGTCGACTTTCGCCGTGGTGTTGTAGTCGATACAGGCTTCGTCGGTCAAGGTGAGATGATGCGCGGTCGTGTCCGCGGTGATCGGCAACCCCTCTTTTTTCGCGGCGCGAATCAATTCCACGCTTCGTCCGGTCGAGACATGTGTGAAATGATAGGGCGTTGACGTTTCGCGCAAAAGTTCAATTGTGCGCGCGACAACGAGCGCCTCGGTCGCAATCGGCGAGCCAGCTAGTCCGAGTTGCGTCGCGATCCAACCTTCGTTCATCACCGCGCCGTCTTTGAGATCCGCGTCTTCCGGGTGCGTCAAAATCGGCATGCCGAAAGTTTTGCAATATTCGAGCGCGAGTTTGCGTAGTCCCATTCCCGATTTTTCCGCGCAGTCGTCGATAATCATCGATGCACCCGCTTCGCGCATTTCCCAAATCTCGGCGAGTTCTTTGCCTTCCATTTTTTTGGTCAAACTACCTGCGGTCAAAACATTCACAATCCCCGCCTCGCGACCTTTCTCCAAAACAAACTTAACTGCGGTTTGGTTGTCGATAGTCGGGTTCGTGTTTGGCATCCCGAGAATCGTCGTGATTCCGCCGAGCGCCGCCGCGCGGCTCGCTGTCTCGATCGTTTCTTTGTCTTCTCGGCCCGGTTCGCGCAGGTGGACATGCATGTCGATGAGTCCCGCCGAGACCAATTTGCCTTTCGCATTCAAAACCAAATCCGCTCCCGGCCGCGCGAGATTTTGTTTGATTTTCGTGATTTTTCCATCCCGAATGAAAATGTCGGCGATTCGAACTGGATTACGTTTGTTCAAAGGATTTACGACTTGGCCGTTCTGAATCAAAATCGTTTTCATTTCCAGGGATTAATTTTCTTTTTCGGGTTTGTCGCGAGTAGCCACTCGACTGCCATCCGCATTGGTAGACCATTTGCGACCATTTGTTGGACGAGACAATTCGGTGATTCGAGCACGGTCGTCAGAAGATCGAACTCGCGAATCACCGGTCCGGCGTGCAAAATCGCAGCGTCTTTTTTCGCGAGTGCTACGCGACGCGGATTGAGGCAATAATTCTTCGAATATTCCCGTCCGGTCGCGACGAATTTCCCCGCGGCTCTCTCGGTTTGTAATCGAATCGCGTGAATCGCGTCGCAGCCCGGCAGCGCTTCTTCGATTTTGTAAAAAACTTTGACGCCCCAATTTTCGATGCCTTTTGGTACAAGCGTGGCGGGCGCGGCGAGTCGGATTTCCCAACCCAATTTTCGATAAAGTCGAACTTGGCTGCCGAAAACACGCGAGTGCAGCGCGTCGCCGACAAAAAGATAAGTCAATTTTTTGTTCCCGAATCTTTCGCGCAGCGTCATGAATTCGAGCAGCGCTTGCGTCGGATGCTCGTGCCAACCGTCGCCAGCATTTACGAGCGGCGCACCGACGAGACTAGCTAGTTGAAATTGCGCGCCCGAGTGTTCATCGCGCATGATCAAAATATCGGCGTTCAGCGCATCCAAAGTTCGCGCAGAGTCACCGAGTGTTTCGCCCTTTTTGCCGCTCGAGACCGAGCCGGTGAGATTGATCACGTCCGCGCCGAGATGTTTCCCGGCGAGCTCGAAACTCGATCGCGTGCGCGTCGAGTTCTCGTTGAA
>JAZDNQ010000045.1:0-25414 GCA_043799575.1 Patescibacteria group bacterium
AGTCGAGTCGAAATTTGGCAAGGTTTTTGACTCGCTTTTCGATAAAATTCTCACGCTGACTTTGTATCTTCTGCTCGCGCCGACGGGGATTTTACCGGTGTGGGTTTTTGTTTTACTACTCATTCGCGAGCTCGTGATCGACGGCGTGAAAAATTTTTCGCTCTCGCAAAATCGGCCGATTGCGCCGCTTTTTTCGGGAAAATTGAAAATGGTTTTCCAAGTTTTGATGCTCAATTTCGTGTTGCTCGCGCTCATTTTTCCCACGCAAAATTTATTCACCCGACTCGCTGAGGTTTCGGCTGTACTTGCCGTTTTGTGCGCGTATTTTTCGGGCGCGATTTATCTCAAAAATTTTTTTCGCAAATGAAATCTTTGGCTCGATTTTGGCTTTCGCTTTTTGGCATCGGCTTCGTGCCGATCGCTCCGGGCACGGCTGGATCACTGCTCGCTTTGCCGATTTTGTTCGGACTCAACTTCCTTTTTCAAAAAGCTTATTTGCCGATTCAAATCGTTTTTTGGCTAATTTTATTGGTTGCGATTTCTTGGTCGGGAGTTTGGGCGATCGAAAATTTTGCCTCGAAAGAAAATCCTGATGCTCAATGGATAGTTTTGGACGAGTTCGCCGGGATGCTGGTCGCCTGTTTTCCACTTTTCTTTTTTCCCAAAAATTGGCTCTTGGTCGGCGCGGCTTTTTTACTTTTTCGTCTTTTTGATATTTCCAAAATCTGGGGAATCCGCAAAATCGATGCTCTCAAAACACCCGCTTCAGTTTTTTGGGACGATCTCGTCGCCGGACTGTACGCCGCGCTTGGAGTTTTGGTTTTAATTTATTTTGTGTGAAAAAAACCGACCGACTTCTCGTGTTTGGCGGCAATGGTTTTGTCGGACGCGAATTGATTTCAGTCTTAAAAAAGCGTGGTTTTAAACAAATTATTTCGCTGAATCGTTCCGCGCCGAAAAATAAAATTCCGGGCGTCCAGTATTTCTCGCGGGTCGATCTGACTCGGCCGCAATCGTTTGCCAAAATTATTCGCGCGCGCGATTGGGTCGTCAATTTGGCCGGATTAGTTTCTTTTTTGCGCAAAGATCGCAGCAAAGTTTTCGAGATCAACGCGCTCGGCTCACTTAATCTTTTGCGTGTTTGCGAGCAAAAAAAAGTCGCGCGCTTGGTCCAAATTTCATCCAGTGCTGCCCTCGGTTTCGGCCAGAAAAAAATTTCCGAGACGACCGAATTTGCTTGGGAAAAGTTTCAAAACCTGACTTATTCGCATTCCAAATTTTTTCCCAATTTCCAAATCGATTCGGCGAAAATCCCTACGAATATAGTCTTTCCGCCGCTCGTACTTGGTCCGGGCGACCCGACTTCCGCCGTGCGGATTTTCGATTTTGTGAAAAATAAAAAACGGATTTTCGTTCCGGATGGCACGAATGCTTTTATCGATGTCCGCGATCTCGCGACCGCGATTCGATTGATTTTGGCCAAGGCCAAACCGAAAGAAAACTTCATCGTGCTCGGCGAAAATCTTTCCTTCCAAAAACTTTTCGGGACAGCTGCGCGAGTGCTCGGTCAAAAAACCGCGGTCAAAATTTTGCCGCAAAATCTCTGCTCGCTCGCGAGTGGATGCGCGCGCGCCGCTGAATTTTTCGGTGCGTCGGTTCCGACCGAGAATATTTTTCTAGGCTTCAAAAAAAGAGTTTTCGACGATCGTAAAATTCGTCGCGCGCTCGGTTTTCGTCCGCAATTTTCACTCGCAAACAGTTTGCGCGATTCGTTTAAAATACTAAAAAAATGAGTTATTTCGCGTTGCTTTATCTCGCGCTCCCGGCCTTCGTCGCAAACATGCTGCCGGTTTTTGCGACGAAAATTAATTTTTGGCCGTGGCTCAATTTTCCGGTCGACGGCGGTAAAAAAATTTTTAGCAATCGGATTTTTGGTGCGAACAAATCTTTCCGCGGACTGATCGTCGGGACGGTCGGCGGTGCGGCGGTCGGCGCGATTCAATTTTTCCTCACGAAATACGATATTTTTTCACTTCCGATTTTCGCGAATTTTTTCGCTGCGATAATTTTCGGTGCACTCGCCGGACTCGGTGCGCTCGTCGGTGACCTCGCCGGCAGTTTTTTGAAACGGCTTTTTCAGGTTGCACCAGGGCGGCCGTTTATCCCGATTGATCAAATCGATTATATTGTCGGGCTGCTCGTTTTTACGAATTTCCTGATTCACTGGGATTGGCGCGCGATTATTTTTCTCCTCATTTTCGCCACGATTGTGAATCCGATTATGAATATTTCCGGCTATTTTCTCGGCGTTAAAAAAACTTTTTGGTGATGCAAAAATATTTTGCCGCGCTGAATTCGCTCGAAAAATTGACTGCGTTGCGGTTCGGCAAACTTTTGCAATTTTTCGGCAACGACGCGGAAAAAATTTGGAAAGCGTCGCGGCACGATTGGCAGGAAGCGGGAATCGAGTTCAAAGCTGTCACCGAAATTTTTATCGCAAAAGAAAAAGTCGATCCGGACGCAATTTTCCGCAAACTCGAAAAAGTTGGCGCAAAAGTGCTCCCGATCACGGATGCAAAATATCCGAAATTACTCCGCGAAATTTTCGATCCGCCGCCGGTTTTGCTCGTCCGCGGAGAATTTCCGCTCCCGGTCGACGAGTTCGCGGTCGCCGTCGTCGGTTCGCGAATTCTCACGAATTACGGGCGGCAGGTGACGGACGAAATCGCGCGCGGACTCGCGGCGGCAGGTATTTCGATCATTTCCGGACTTGCGCTCGGTGCGGACGCGACGGCGCACGAAGCCGCGCTCGAAGTCGGCGGACGGACGGTCGCGGTGCTCGGAAACGGAATCGATTCGATTTATCCGCCGCGAAATAAAAATCTCGGCGAGCGGATTCTCGCCAAAGGCGGCGCGATCATTTCCGAGTTCCCGGTCGGGACGCCGCCGAATACCTACAATTTTCCGCTGCGCAATCGAATCATCGCTGGACTTTCGCGCGGCGTCGTCGTTACCGAGTGTCGCGAAAAATCAGGTTCGCTGATTACTGCGCAGCTCGCGAACGAGTTCGGGCGGGAAGTTTTTGCCGTGCCCGGACCGATTTTTTCTGAAAATTCCGTCGGCCCGATTCGGCTGATGCAAAAAGACGGCGCGCATCCGATCGTATCCGCCGCTGACGTCATCGACATTTTGAATTTGCGCGATTTGCCGGAAAAAATTGCGGTGCGCGAAATTATTGCCGATTCGAAAGAAGAGGCCGTAATTCTCAAAATTATCCAAAAAACGGCGCGGCATACGGACGAAATTTCACGTGAAGCGGGACTGACTGCGAGCGAGGCTTCGTCGATTCTCTCGCTGCTCGAAATGAAAGGACTCGCGAAAAATCTTGGTGGAATGAATTGGGTCAGAACATGAAACATGAGACATGAAACATGAGGCAAAAATTAATTTGCTAAAATTAAGTAAATGCTGGATTTAAAGAATTTTCCGGTCACGGTCGAACTGACTTCGCTCGCGGGTGCGGACGTTTCCGTAGTTGTCGACGAGGCGCGGAAGTTGCGCGCGGATGCATTCAATATTCCCGACGGTATTCTCGGCAGATTGACGATCGAGCCGATCACGCTAGCGTTCCGGATTCGCGAGGCGACCGGAGTGCCGACGATCGCGCATTTGACCTGTCGTGACTCGACGAAACTCGGTCTCGCGCAAAAACTGCTCGCGGCAGGGAATTTGAAAGTAGACGGGATTCTCGCGCTGTCGGGCGACGCTGGCAAAAAAAATGTTTTTGAAATTCGAGCTCCCGGACTCGTCGAATTGATCCGCAATTTGAATTCCGGCGAGTTTGATGGTAAACCAATTAAATCGAAAACTGCTTTGCAAATAGCAGTTGCAGCGAATCCGAATGTCGCTGGACAGATCGAATATCTGAAAGAAAAAGAGGCGGCGGGTGCGCAATTCGTGCAAACGCAGCCGGTTTTCGATGTCGCTACGGCGGAGCGATTTCTCGAGGGTGCGAAAAAAGCGGGGATTCGCATTCCGATTTTGCTCGGAATCATGCCGCTCAAAAGCTTGAAAGTCGCGGAGTATTTCAATTCGAAAGTGCACGGAGTGACGATTCCGAAATCGGTGCTCGAAAAATTGTCCGTGGACGAAAACTGCGGCGCGGAGCTCGCGATCGATTTGCTGGCAAAATTGAAAAATCGGCTTGATGGCGTGCACGTGATGCCGCTCGGCAAAATTGAATCTGCGAACAAAATTTACGACTTTCTTAAAAAATAATTAAAAAGTCATTCCATCGAGCGAAAGTTGTTTTTGTTTTGTCTAAAATCGGCTCGATGAAAAAAATTTTAATTATCGAAGACGAGGAAAAACTGGGCAAAATTTATCGTGAACATCTCTCGCGCTCGGGCTTCGAAGCGCGGCTTTCGTCCACGATTTCCGCCGCCAAAGATTTCGATCCAGATTTGGTTTTGCTCGACCATGGTTTGCCGGACGAGGAGCTGGATGGGATTGAATTGATTCCTCAGATCAAAAAACTCTTCCCGCGGGCACAGATCGTTGTTTTTTCGAACTACAGTCCGTTTGAGTTGCGAGCTCGGGCGCTCGCGGCCGGAGCAGTAGATTATTGGGTTAAAGTCGATTTATCGCTTAAAAATTTGCTTGAGCGGGTTCAGGCTTTGATCGGCAACTGAATCCGAAATTCGGTCTGTCGCTCGACATCCTCGACCCAGATTTTGCCTCGGTGCAGCTCGATTATTTTTTTACAAAGGTAAAGCCCGAGTCCGAGTCCTTTATTTTTCGAAGTCTGCAAACTGCGGAATTTTTCGAAAATCGCTCTTTTGTCGTGGTCGGGGATCGGACTGCCTGAATTGCGTACCGCCAACAAAATATTTTCGCCACGTCGTTCGGCGCGCAAAACCGCTCGCCCATTTTTCGACGTGAATTTCGCGGCGTTCGATAAAATATTTTGCAAAACCTGTCGGATCTGTAGTGGGTCAATTGAAATTACAAAATCGTTTTCCAACTTATTCTCGAGCTGAAAAGCGATGGTTTTTTCGCGCATCACTGCCTCGAATTCGCGGAAAATTTTTGCAAGGAAATCGCTCAATCGGACTTTTTCCAAATTCAAATCAACCTTATTGATATCGTATTTTTGCACTGTGAAAAGTTTTTGGACGAGGTCTTGCAACTTGTGCAGAGCCTCGCCCGCATTTTTCGCATCCTCTCTTTTCTCCGTTTCGGCTAGCGCGTTTTCGAGCATTTCAGTTTGCAAAATCGCAATTGAGAGGGGAGTCCTGAGTTCGTGCGCCGAGACCGCGATGAAGTCAGCTTGTTGGCGCAGCAGCTCGCGAATGCGCTCATTTTGTTTTTTGAGACTTTGTGTTTTGCGGCGCACTTCTTTTTGTAATTGCGAATTGAAAAGTACACCGGTCAATTTCAGACTGAAATTATTTTGCGCTTTTTCGAGCGCTTCAATTTCTTCTTTTGAGTAAGCATCGCCAAAAACTTTCTCGCCCAAAACGAGAAAACCGAGTAAATCTTGATTGGGATGATATAGTGGTAAAACCACTTCACCCAAATTTTCTAATTCTCCGAGCAGGCTTTTATTTTGTCCTAGGAGCCGCGCTTCTTTCAAAACTAAAGCGCCTTTTGCGTGTTCACTATATTTAATTAAAGTCCGGAATTTTTGCCGATTCGTTTCGTCGAGGATCACGATATTGGCAAAATCAATTCTGAGTCCGACGATAAAAGCCTGGTGAATATCTTCTTGAAATTGTCGTAGCGAGGTGTAAATCAAACTTTTGCGTTGCAATCTATTCACGGCTTTAATGAAATACTCAGTCGCGGTCGTACCAAAAAATTTTTGAAATGTGTGAGAATTGAAAAATTTCAGCAAGTAGGCATAAAACCAAAAGGAAAAACCAATCAAAAATGGCACAAGATATGGAGATGGCAATCGCTGGATTGAGTTTTTGTAAAAAAACAGATAAACCGAAAAAGGCGCGATCAAGGAAAGAGCGAAAGCGAGTGTTACGCGAATCGTCTTGGAAATCGTGAACCTGATGTCGAGAAAGCGATATTTGATCGTGGCGTAAAAGGCTGCGATAATTCCTGGAATAAAAATCAAAAACATATATTTGAATTGGTCGATGATGCCGAAAATCGGCAAGATCGTCGCAACCAAATAACAAAAACTATAAACCGGGATAAAAACCCAGAAAGAATATTGGAAGCGCACCTTGTCCAGACCGGAAAGATGACGCATTTTTTTGAGACCGAAAAATAAAGACAAAAAAATTGAGGCGCCCAAATGAATTGAGTAGAGATAATAGTATTGACCGAGTGTCACGACTGGTCCGTCGGGAGTCATTAATTCTGATGCGTCAATCAGTGGGGTGAAGAGGCTGATAAAAAACAAAGCGACTGAATAAAATAAAAAAGCGTATTCCACCCAGCGCGGAAAACTAAATTTTTTCCAAGGGAAATAATACGAAAAAGCTGTGATTCCAAGTGAGACTAAAGCCCCGGCAGCATAATTCAAGCGACCAATAAAAAGCAGATAATTTTTCAGATCGACATAAATATACAAATAAAGAGTTGCAGTCCAAAGACAAATTCCAACCAGCAAGACTAAGAAATACCAGTCGGCCATTGATTTTTGCCTTTTTAAAAAAATCAATAAAGCCATTATTAGATAAGTCAGAGACGCGGCTAAATAGGCGAAAGCGAGCATTTTGACTTCTAAATTTTATCTCATTTTTTCACATTTTCCCTGCAATGTTTGGCATAATCGCGGCGATTACCTGTCAACGAAGCTGCGGTCGGGACATCTAAAGGCCCGGAGCAAACGATAATTTTGGAATCGGGATCACCGCAAGTTATTTCCCAGCCAGCCCGTTGCAAAATTTTAGCCGCGCTTGAGTCTTTTTGAGTCGCGGTGATGCCATGTCCCGATGCGATCATTTCGTGCGGTGCGGTTGCATTCATAAACGCTCCGAACATCGCAAAAAAATGTTCGCGGACGGCGGGTCGCATTCCGGCCTCGACCAAATGAAAAAACTGATTTCCGGGCTGAATTTTGCCCTGACTGCGCTCGACCATTTGTCGTAAAAATTCGCTGTAATCCATTCTCGATCCATCGCTGTGATACAGTTCTCCGATTGTCTCTTGCCAGGCACTCTCGAGCGTATCGACCCAGCCGTATTCGAATCCTTCGATTCTTTCACCGTTCGGATCACAAATAATTGACAAACAAATTTTTTGGACCTGGTTACGAATTTTGGTGACCAATTGTTTGGGATCCCAAAATAATTCCATTTTGCCTTCGCAGCTCGGGCAGGGGATATTTTCTGGTGGGCCGTCTTTTTCCAAATCTTCGATCGGTTGATATTTGGTCAGTCTATAAAAGTCTTCAATTGACCGTGTTTTTTGGCAACCCTGGCAACGCAAATATTCGCTCCAGCTGGCTTTGTCGACCGGTTCGCCGTGGCCATAAATATCGCGATACGAACTCGCGAGTCGCGCGATCATCACATCGCCGAATTTTGCGTGGTTGCGCAGAACTGCGATGACTAATTTACGACCATCTTTTCCGATAAAGGGATCTTTGACTATCTCCAATCCGTTTTTGATGAGCAGACTCATTGTTTGAATTTAAAAATTGTAGCTTTCCAAAACTTCACCGATTTTCGCGCGAGTTAACTTGATTGCTATCTTAGGATTGAATTTTTTGCAGGTATAAATGTCGCAATAAAATTGCCCGCTAGTCCAGACTGTGATCACGCCGGAAGTCTCCCAGTGCATCCAGCCGACAACCAGTCCGTCCTCCTCGACGACGACCGGCTCGGAAATCTTGTCCATTTTGAGGTCGGTGCAGAGACTTTGCGAATAATGCCGAACTTCTTCGATTTGCGCTTCGCGAGATGACCGCTGTAGTAGTTTTTCTACTGCGGAACGCAGCGCAAGTCTTTGCCGAATAATTTCTTTGTCTGGAGCGATGTCTCTCCAGTCCGATTGATCGCGACTTGTTTTGATAATCATTTCTTTTCCGCCAAAAAATTGGAAAGCGTGATTTTTTAACGCCTCTTCTTGCGTCTTCAATAATTCAGTCGGGGCTGAAATGTCGACGCTGACGAAAGACGGATCGCGGTCGTCCCAAATATAAAGATGGATCGCGAAAGGTCCTTCCGGCGATTTGCAGGGGAGCCAGCCTGAAAAACCGTATTTCGGAGAGAGGTTTGTCTGTGGCTCACAGACCAACTCGGCTCCCAAAATTCTCGCGACCACTCGTAAATATTGTTTTATTTTTTCATCGCCAGCTTCATCGACTCCGACCGGATCGGTATTCAGCTCGATTACGAGTGTTTCCCTTGTATTTTTTAGAGTCTCACTTTGCGATCTATTTGAGTTTGGGATCAAAACAGTATTTTTTAGTGTGGGTGTGAGTCAGAATTTTAGTTTTCTCATTAAGCAAATCAACAAATAAGGTAAAAGGTTTAATCAAAATTTAATTTTTCTGCATAAAAATTCTCAGAATTGGAAAAAAATAAATAATTCGCTAAAATTCTGGCCTTGTCGCGGGGTGGAGCAGTGGTAGCTCGTCGGGCTCATAACCCGAAGGTCGCGGGTTCAATTCCCGCCCCCGCAACCAATTTTTTTGCGCTAAAATTTTGACGTGCCAAAAAATAAACGCCAGAGAATACTCGTCCCACTTCTCCTGATCCTAGCAAATGCTTTTTTGTGGAGCGTTTTTTATTTTTTCGGGATCTTTGGTGGTTGGCAAATCACTTTGCAAGACAAAATTTATTCGACCGAAAACAGGGCTAGTGCTGATATTGTCATCGTCGCAATTGATGATGCAAGTCTTTCGGAGCAAGGTTTGGGGCGCTGGCAAGATTGGTCTAGGGAAAATTTTGCCGTTGCACTTGATAATTTAAACACTGCCGGTGCGGCAGCTATCGGGATTGATGTTATTTTTTCGGAGCCTTCGAAAGGTTCTGCAGACAAAGATTTATCCGCTGCGTTGCGCAGGAATACTCAGACGGTACTGGCAGCGCAAAAGAATCCGACCGAAAATCTGTTGCCACTGCCAGAGCTGAGAGAATCAGCAACAGTTGGTTTCACAAATTTGGCAGTTGATGCGAGTGATGGGGTAGTTCGTCGCGTCCAGATTTCCGAAGACGGAATCTTAAATTTTGATATTGCCTTATTGGAAAAATATTTCGGTATCAAACCTGAGAGTATCAACTCCAAAACACTTTTATTCTCCGATAAAAAACTGCGTCCAGCGGGCAGTCTTGACAAGAGTTATGGGCCGATTAGCGCGCCGCTTGAAAACGGAACGCTGTTGATTAATTTTTTTGGCAGACCGGGAAGTTTTACCCAGATTCCCTTTGTCGATGTTTTTCGTAATAATTTCGTTCCGGAGTCTGTGCGCGGCAAAATCGTGCTTATTGGTGTTGCTGGTGCGACCGGGATTCACGATGAGCAGCTCACGCCGGTCTCGGCGGGCGAGGC
The DNA here is from genome assembly GCA_043799575.1 of Patescibacteria group bacterium. Classification (GTDB taxonomy): domain Bacteria; phylum Patescibacteriota; class Gracilibacteria; order JAHISY01; family JAHISY01; genus JAHISY01. Next base: position 9,517 of record JAZDNQ010000045.1, read on the forward strand.
GATGTCCGGAGTCGAGATACACGCAAATATTTTGCAAACTTTACTTTCTGGCGAAACGCTGCAGAATTTTGATGGCAGTTTCGCCCTAGCGCTGATCGTTCTCACGTTGGTTATTTTTGGGATTTTATTTTTTTCAACTTCACTTACGGCGACTTTTTTGATTTTCCTTACAGCGCTTTTTGCAGAAATTATTTCTGCAATTTTGGCTTTTTCAAATGGAATTTTGTTGCCTTTTGGTTTCAATATAGTTGGGACTTTTTCGATTTTGATCATCGCGCTAGCTTATCGCTACTTTAGCGAAGGCGCTGACCTACGCTATCTTCAGCAAGCTTTTTCGCGCTATCTTGCGCCAGAATTAGTTCGCAAGATCGAAAACGATCCAGCAGCACTTGGTCTGCGTGGAGCGAAACGCGAACTGACAATTTTCTTTTCTGATTTTGAAAATTTCACGAAAATTTCCGAAAAAATGTCACCCGGAGAACTAGTCCGCTTATTGGACGACAGGCTTGGTGCAATCACGAAAGTGATTCTCGCAGCAGGAGGAACACTCGATAAATTCATCGGTGACGCAGTGATGGCTTTTTGGAATGCGCCGCTCAAAAATTCCGCTCACGCACTTTCGGCTTGCCGTGCTGCTTTGGCTGCGCAAAAGATTCTTGCTGGCAAAAATCCGCGCTTGCGTATCGGTATCCATACAGGTCCTGCTATTGTCGGCAATATCGGTCTTTCTATGCGCTTCAATTACACAGCCGTTGGCGACTCAGTCAATCTAGCAAGTCGTCTAGAAGGCGTGAATAAAGTTTATGGTACGCAAATTTTAATTTCTGGAGAGACCTTTAAAAAAATCAAAAATGATTTCTTAGCGCGCAAAATTGACTGTGTGGCTGTAAAAGGTCGTCGCGAATTTACTGAAATATACGAGCTGCTTGCTGAGCAAAAAACAGCGACACGTGCCCAGATTGAGCTTGCGAAAAAAAGCGCAGAAGCCTTTGCGGCCTACAGTAAACGCGATTTCAAAAAGGCCATTAAAATTTATCGTGAAATACATAATCCGGCCTCCAAAGTTTTGATTGATAAAATTTCCGTGTTTATCAAAAAACCACCGCCGAAAAATTGGCGCGGGGAAACAGTTTTAAAAAACAAGTAAAAATGCTAAATTTTTAACGTAATGAACGAGTCTATCGAGAAATTGCGAGCATTGCCTTTTTTCAAAGGTTTGACTACAGATCAGTTGAAAGTTGTTGCAGCCGCTTGTTTAGTGAAGAGATTTAAGAAAAGCGATACTGTGATTCGTGAGGGTGACACGCCGGATGGGATGTACGTTATGATTTCTGGCACAGCTGATGTAGTCAAGCACGGCCAAACGATTTCACAGTTAGCCGAAAATGATTTTTTTGGCGAATTGGCACTGCTTTCGGTAGCTAAACCGCGGACAGCTACGATTATTGCCGCTGAAGACATAGAGACTCTTTTTTTACCGGCAAAGGCGTTTAATAACATCAAACTTGGTCTTTCTGCTGAAATTTTCGAAGAAATTATTAAAAGAGTCGGCAATAACTAATTTTGTGGTTTTAGTACTTGATTAAATATGCTTTTTTGTGGTAAAATGGGGGGATTTAAAAATGAAAAAAATATTTTTTATTGCGATAATTTTAGGAATTTTTGCGCTTGCAGTTTTGCAAAGCGGTTTGTTTTCCTATTCTGCCCTAGCGCCGGATTTTCTGGGCGAGATTTACAATCAGACCCATCTCGAGATTAGAAGTGGCGAAGTTTTAGTTAATGGTGTTTTAGCCAAGAATGGAATTCAATTAAAAACGGGAGATGATGTCGAAGTCCAAAAAGGAGCTGAAGCAGACATCGTTTTCTTTGATAACTCAATCTCGCGTCTTTCCGAAGGTACCAAAATCACGTTGTCACAAGTTGAAGGAGAAGATTCAAACAAAGGTGTGACTCGCGTGAAACTGAAATTAAGCCTGGGAGAAGTTTGGTCAAAAGTCACTAAATTAGTCAATAATGAATCGACATTCGAAATCACGACTACTGATGTAGCGGCCGCAGTTCGTGGTTCTGCCTTTAGTATTGCAGTAAACGAAAGTGGAAATACGTCTGTGATGGCTGTCGAGCACAGTTTGTCTTTAGAAAAAGTTCGCACAAGCAAACTTGAGAAAGACGAATCGGTCGTCATTATCGAGGGGCAGAAAGCTGTTTCTCAGCCACGCATTCGTCGAGCAGTAGCACCCTCCCTGGTCACGGCAGTCCCAGAAAGCTCAATTCGTTTCAAAGTTGAGGATATTGCCGAGAATGAGAAAACATCATCTTGGTATCAAGGCAATGAGCTTGACGATAAACTTCAAGAAATCAAAGTTCGTCGCAAGATTGAGCGTGCGCAGGAAGATTTAGTTGGTGTTTTGCCAGGCGAATTCGGTTACGGAGTCAAGAGTCTACGTGATCAAATTTTTCTTGTCTTAGCCAATCAGCCTGAAGCAAAAGCCGAAGTGGCCGCCAAAATTGCGGAACGCAAAATTGTTGAAGCTCAAGTTTTGATGCGTAAGGGTAACGATGTCGATGCAGACACGCAATTGACTGCGGCTCAAAATTTGATTTTGCAAATCAAGGAAGATCGAGATGCCTCAACAGATCCGGAAGTGCGCGCCCAGATCGATGCGAAAATCAAGCGCGCGATTAATAATTCCAAACAGATGGCGAATGCCACGACCCCTCGCGATCGTGATTACGGCACGAAGCAATTTATTTATGATGTCGAGTTAGACACTGCACCAGAAGATCAAAAAGCGGAGATTCAAAAAACGCAATATCAAAACAGAATTATTGAGGCTTACGATTTGGCCAAGGGCGGCGACAACGAATCAGCCAAAAAAGTTGTTCGTAGTTTGGCAGAGGATATTAAAAGTAATTTTGCCAAGAGTAATGAATCTGGTGGCGCTAACACCACTGAAGCAGAAACTTTGCAGTCGATCGTAGTCGATCCTTATTTAGATGCTACGATTAAGAGAATTGAGGCGATAGAGTCTCAAAATCAATCTGTCTGGGGTGGTGGCACGACAACCGAAAGCACTACGGAAAAACAAAATACGGAACCTCAAGCGACCGAGAATGGCCAAAATACAGATAGGCCAACCGCTAATAATAATCCACAGCCAGAAGAGCACCTTGAGAATGTTGCTACAGAAACAATCATTTTCGAAGATAATTCGGCCAATCAAAATCAAGATAAGGTTGATCTTCCAGTTAGCCGTGGGGTAAGCACGACGGAAAATGAAGGCGCCAAATCAGGACTCACAGACAGAAACGGTGACCAACAGAATCAAGACGCTAATACCGTCGATCAATCTACTGAAAACACGTCTTCAACAGGTGGAAGTATCAGTAATACAGGAAGTGCTGCGAATACCCCAACGGAACTTGGACAACCAGAAGTATCTCCAGACACAGGTAATAACGACGAGCTATTTATACCGATAAATTTTACGACAGTTCAGACAAATGATTCCAGCACAAGCTCTTCGGAAGACTGGCTAAAACAAAAAGCGGATGAGTTGCGTCAGACTGATTCAGGTGCGACGGAAAAAACAACGGTCGATAACACCAACGAGGATAGTTATTTCTTTGGTGACACCCAGAATCGCAAAATATATATCAACGTGAGTCCTGCGAATACTTCAGGTCAATAGTGGTTTTACAAAAAAACAACGAGGTAAACAACACCGAAGACTAAAGTAGTCACAGTTAATCGTGCAAAAATGTCAGATATATCGTGCTGTAAGGTTTTTTCTTTTCGTCCGACGAACTTAAAGACATCCCAGGTAAATGTCACCAGGATAAGAGTGATGCAGTAAATTAGGATAAAAGATAAAAGCGGTTCATTAATCGTAAGTTGATCCCCGAAACTGATTTTAAAATTGTCAAAATCCAATTGCCAGGCGACGATAGCTAAAAGCATAAAGTGCAAGACCTGATCTAGGATTAACGCCAGCAAAGGGGCAATTTTTTTTCGCCTACTAACGAGTTCTATTTTTAGATAGTCCTGGATGAGATGAATAACCAAAATTATGCCGACAGACGACAAGATGGCATAGTTGGTAAGTAGATAGTTCAAAACTACTGCAAAACAAACTCCCAGAATGCCGACATGCAAAAGCGTCCCAAGAGGGCCTTTAATTTTTTGATTATAAATCCAGTTGGTCTGAAACGGGTAATCGCCCAAGAGATGGGCTAGCGAGAAAAGTAAGAATAACTGCAAATTTTCCTCATTTTAGCCCAATTTCTTCGACGGCAAGATTGATTAATTACTATTTTTATGCTAAAATTGCAGTCACAAGAACTAACACAAATAAATGTCGTCGCTAGATTTGGCCACGATCGAAAAACTACCCATTTTCGCCGATATCGACGAAAAACGTGACGCTGACTTAATTGCCAAAATCGAGATAAAAAATGTACCAGCGGGGGAGTTTATTTTTCACGAAGGTGAGACGGACAACAAACTTTTTATCGTGCAAAGCGGGGAAATAGAAATTGTGCGAATTGAGGACGACATTGCCGAAGAAATTGCTTTTCTGCAGCCCGGTGATGTTTTCGGGGAGCTTGGGGCGCTGGGTCAAAAGTCACGCAATGCTTCGGCAAGAGCATTTTCGGATTCTACAATTTTGATACTCGATCACGAGACCACGACTCGCTTTGCCGCCAATTTGCCAAGTTTCGACTTGCTTGTTGGCAAGAAGTTCCTGGAACGCTCGAAAGCCAGTCAAGAATTTGATTACAAAAAAACAGCAAATGAATGAATCAATTCCCGCCTTCGATTTAAAAAAACTTCTTGATCTAGCGATCGAGAAAAATGCTTCAGATATCCATCTTGGTGCTGGGCAAAAAACAGGCTTAAGAATTTTTGGCGATATTCATCTCGTCGAATCTCTACCGATTCTCGACGAGTCGGCTGCCGAAAATTTGATTTTTGGAATGTTGAAAGGAGAGGAAGAGGTTGAGAGACTCAAGCGTGATCGCGAATTTGATTTTTCTTACCAGCATACTGATGGTACGAATTTTCGTTGCAATGCCTTTTTTCGTCGCGGACGTATCGCGCTCGTGATGCGCCAGGTCGATAAAATTTTGCCCACGCTTGAACAGATCGGCTTGCCACCAGCCGTGCACGATTTGATTCGAAAGAAAGAAGGCTTGATTTTGATGTGCGGTCCGACGGGAAGCGGTAAATCAACGACTCTACGGGCGATCCTTGAAGAAATTAACGAAACGCGAGTCGAGCACATAATCACGATCGAAGATCCGATTGAGTTTGTTTTTACGAATAAGAAGTGTCTTTTTTCACAGCGTGAGTTGTATTACGATACGAATTCTTTTGACGCTGCTTTGCGTGTCGCATTACGGGAAGATCCCGACATCGTCATGGTTGGGGAGATGCGTGATCGCGATACCATCACAGCAGCTTTAAACTTGTGCGAGACAGGGCATCTGGTTTTCTCGACCTTGCATACGAATTCCGCTTCCCAAACGATAAATCGTCTAATGCAGGCCTATCAGCTTGATCAGCGCAATGCAGTACTCTCACGGCTGGCGGATTCTCTGATCGCGATTATCAGTCAGAGGCTAGTTCCGAAGAAGGGTGGTGGGCGGATTGCGATTTTTGAATTAATGATTACGACGAGTGCGATCCGTAATGCGATTCGCAAAGGTGATACGCCTCAGCTCGACAACACAATTGCCACGTCTTCTGATCTCGGAATGATTAGTATGAGTCGATTTGCTGAAGGTCTGATCGCTAATGATCTGATCGATCGTAAACACGTTGAACCGTTCTTAGACCGGAACACTGACTAAAATTTAGTCAGAATTGTCTTGAGCTCGCTTAGCCGCTCGACTCGAACTAGTTTAGCGCGCAATTTTTTCGCATTCGGCTCGCCGCGAACATAATTTGCCGAAAATTTCCGCATCTCGAGCATCCCACGGTTTTCGCCTTTCGTCGTGACGAGCAAACGGGCGTGCCGCAAAATCGTCGGAATTTTCGCCTGCAAAGTTCGCGGAGTTTTCGAAGTCTTGCCCGCAAGTCGATTCTCGATTTCACGAAAAATCCACGGATTCGCGACGGCCGCGCGGCCGATCATCAGCCCATCGAGATTTCCGATTTTGTCGAAAAATTTATCTGCGGAGTCGATGTCGCCATTGCCAAGCACTGGAATTTTCAAAATTTTTTTCACGCGGTAAATCGGTTCGAAATCAGCTTCGCCGTGATACATTTGTTTCGCTGTCCGTCCGTGAATTGTCAAAAGTTGCGCGCCGGAGTCCTCGACCATTTTCGCGAAATTTTCCAAATTCGAATCGTCGTTCGTTCCGAGCCGCATTTTGACGCTCGTCGGAATTTTGACAGCGCGCGCGACTGCCGAAATTATTTCCGCCGCCAATTTCGGATTCCGCAAAAGTGCCGAGCCGTGGTCGGAATTCACGACTTTTTTCGCCGGGCAACCGAAATTCAAATCGACGCCGACCGCGCCGATCGACTCGACGAATTTCGCGGCTTCGACGAAATTCTCGACGCGTTTCCCGAAAATTTGCGCAACGAAAGGTTGTTCGTTTCGCGCGAACGCGAGCATTTCTTTCGACTTTTTCGAATCGAATTTCAACGCGTCGGCGGAAACAAATTCGCTCCACAAAATTACTTTTTTCGAAAAAGATCGGATCAACTGCCGAAACGCGGAGTCGGTGTAGCCGGCCATCGGCGCGAGCGCGAGGATCGGATGCGAGGCGTTTTTCCAATTCAACATTTCGGAATTTTAGCGCGCGTTCAGCTAAAATGCTGTGCGTTCGAATTGTTCGATCATTTCACTTGTTCGAAATGTTCAATCTGACAACTCGAACAATTTGAACATTTTGAACAAATCGAACAACCTTCCCGAACTGCTCGCGCCCGCGGGAGATCTCGAAAAATTGCGCGTCGCGCTCGCGTTCGGTGCGGACGCGGTGTATCTCGGCACACCTGATTTTTCGCTGCGCGTCGGTGAAAACAAATTCGGCGTTCCACAGATCCAAAAAGCGATCGCGATTTGTCGTGCTGCGAAAAAGAAAATTTATCTCACGACGAACACTTTTCCGCGCGATCACGAGTTTAAAAAATTGGAAAGTTTTCTTGCTAAATTTAAAAAAACGCCGCCCGATGCGTTCATTTTTTCTGACCTCGGCGTACTCGCCGTTCTGCGGAAATTTTTTCCGAAAGTCGCGAAACATCTTTCTGTGCAGGCAAATTCCGTCAATTCGCATACGGTCGGGGAGTGGAAAAAGCTCGGCGTTGCGCGGGTGATTCTCGCGCGTGAACTTTCTTTCGCCGAAACGAAAAAAATCGTCGCGGCGCATCCGAAAACGGAATTCGAAGTTTTTGTTCACGGCGCGATTTGCATGTCGTATTCCGGGCGCTGCTTGCTCTCGAATTTTCTCACGCAGCGCGACGCGAATCGGGGACAGTGCGCGCAGCCGTGTCGCTGGTCGTATTCGCTCGTCGAGGAAAAACGCCCGGGTGAATTTTTTCCACTCGAAGAAGATTCCGCAGGCAGTTATATTTTGAATTCGCGCGATCTTTGCTTGCTCGAAAAAATTCCGCAGCTCACGCGCGCGGGGATTTGTTCGTTCAAAATCGAAGGTCGTAATAAATCGCTCGGCTATCTCGCGACGATCGTTCGCGCGTACAGAAAAGCGCTCGATGATTTCGCTGCGGGAAAAAAGTTCGACCGAAATTTGTGGCACGAAATTCTGACGACTGGCAATCGTGATTTCACGCTCGGATTTTTCGACGGTTCGCTTCAAAATCTTCAAAATTTCGAGCGATCGGGGAGCGAAAATCCGCAAAATTTTCTCGGGCTCGTCGAAAAAAGTGCCGACGGAAAAATTTTACTCACGCCGAAAAATCGGCTTCAGAAAGGTGATAAAATCGAGGCTGTCCCGCCGCACGACTCGCTAAAAAAATTGGAAATCGGTAAAATTTTCGACGAAAAATTTACTGAAATTTCCGCGGCGCACGGCGGACAAAATTCCAAAGTTTGGCTCGAAATTAATGCTGATTTGCCTCAATTCACTTTGATTCGCAAATGTTGAATCCCAAAATTATCGTTCCGTTGCGGCCGATTTCGGTCGCGGATTTCGAGCGGCAAATTCTCGATTCGCAGGATCAGGCGGACTTGGTTGAAGTTTGGCTCGACAAAGTAAAAAGTTTGGACGAATCCAAAATTCAAAAAATTCTGCAGGCGGCGAAAAAGCCCGTGATTGTGAATTTGAAGACGAAAAAAGAAGGTGGCGTTTGTCGTTTCGGCGACAAAAAACGCGTCGAACTTTTGGCGAGCGCGGCGCGATCCGGCGTGAGTTTCGTCGATCTCGCACTCGACACGCCGGTCGTGCTTCTCCGCCAATTCCAAAAAAATTCAGCCGGCGCAAAATTAATTCTCTCGTTTCATGATTTTGCCAAAATGCCGAAGATCGAAAAACTGCGAAAAATCGCCGAAAAAGCAGAGAAGCTAAAAGCTGATTTTGTGAAAATTGTCGGAACGGCCAAAACTTTTGACGACTGCTCGCCGATTTTTCAAATTTCTTGGGAGCTCGCGAAGAAACAAAAAGGTTTTCTCACGATGGCGATGGGTGAGCCGGGCGAGCCGACGCGCGTCATCACGCCGCTGATCGGCGGACTTGGGATGTTCGCACCGCTCGACAGAAAAAATGCGACTGCGCCGGGACAACTCACCGTCGCCGAGCTACGCGAGTGGTGGAAAGTCTTTGAATAAGGATTAAGAAATAAGGAGTAAGGAATAAAAAAGTGGTTTACCAAAATATCATTAGCGCTCCTTAAGGCTCTTTATAATCTTTCCAATCCTTCTTCAAATCGCGAGTCGGACGAATTGCTCGACTTTCGTCGAGTTCTCCGCCAAAAACTGCTCGACTGATTTGCTCGGATCTTTCACAAAAGGCTGTTTCAAGAGTGCTTTTTCCTCGCGGAATTTTTTCATTTTGCCAGCCAAAATTTTCTCGATCATATCAGCCGGTTTGCCTTCTTTCGCCAAAATTTCCTTTTGAATTTCCATCTCTTTCGCGACATCTTCGTTCGAAACTTCTTCCGGCGAAATGACGCTCGGATTCATCGCGGCGATCTGCATCGCGATGTCGGACAAAACTTCGACATTGCCAGATCCGGCGACGAGCACGCCGATTTTTTTATTCGAGTGTAAATAGCCTGCGACAGTCGCACCTGCCAAAGTTTTCACTTCGCCGAGTTTAATATTTTCCCCGTTTTTTTGAACCGCCTCCTGAATTTTGGCAGCACTTTCATTCAAAATATCGACTCCGGTCAAAGCTGCGCTCGCGAGATCGTCAGCGAGACAGGCGAAGCCTTCGTTCGCCGAGACGAAATCAGTCTCGCAAAAAAGCTGCACAGCGATCGCCTTTTTATTGTCGTCCGCGATTTTGAGCGCGACCACACCTTCGTGTGCCTCGCGTGCCGAGCGTTTCGCCGCGTCGGCTTCCCCCGCTTTTCGTAGAATGTCGCGTGCTTTTTCGAGATCGCCATTCGCGTCTTCCAAAGCCTTTTTACATTTGAGCATCGAGATGCCAGTCACCTCGCGCAATTCTTTGACTTGTTGAGCAGTTATTTCAGCCATTTTGAAAAAAAGTTAAAAGATTTTAAAAAATATCAGATTATCTCAATCGTCATCGTCCTGATCGATATCAGCCTCCTCCTCATCCAGATTGGCTGTTGGATTGGGATTTTGTGGTTGAGCCGGAACGACTTCCGGTTTCTTCAATTTCAGCGAGAGATTATAAATCAGCGGGACGCGGAACCAATCGCCTTTGTATGCGATCACGAAGCCGACGATGAATTCGATAATTTGCAGAAAAGCGATGAAGCCGGTGATGCTAAAAATTTGTCCCACGATCCATAAAAACAAGAAAATTAAAAAGATTACGGTCGCTTGGCGAGCATGATGCTGTGCGAACTCTGAATCGCGGCGCGCGAGCAGCGGAAGGAAACAGAGAAACGAGATGTAACCGACACCAGCAAAAATCTTTTCCTCGGCGTCGAGTGGTGTTGTGCCGTCCGGCCGAAAACCAGTTTTATAATTCGGTCCGGCATTTTGACTTTGCGAATTTTTCAACGCAGCAGCCAAACCGCTCGCAGCTTTCGCTACGGCCTCGACCTCAGGTTTTTCGGGTTTGTCGCCAGGTTTCGTGGGCGCGCCCATGATAATTTCACTGGCTGTACCGATCGGATTGATCGCAGCCGCAGCGACAGTTTCGACCGGATTCTCGACAATTTTTTCTATCGGCTTGACGATTGCTGTAACCGGATCTGGTGCGATAGGCGTCGGAGTCGGTTCGGGTTGCGGTGGCGCTGGTTCGACCGGAGTGGGAACGGGAACAGACTCAGGAGTCGGTGCGACGACTGGTTCGGTCTCGACAATCGGAATTTGCGTCGGCATGGAGGCAGGAATCGGCTCTGGAGCCGGAGCGGGTTCGACAGTCGGCGCAATCGGCTCGGTCGGCTGCGCCGGAGGCGGAGTCGGATTTGAATCCCCAGCTGGCGGATTGGCGGGATTTTGATTTTCGTCAATCATTTTTCAATAATTAATTCTTTCCAATTGTAAATTATTTTTCCGCTTTTTTCTCAATTTTTTTCTCGGCGGGTCGCTTTTGTCCGCGCTCGATTGCGTCGTGCACCTCATTCAAAATCAACTGAATCGCTTTCACAGCATCATCATTCCCCGGAATCGGGAAGTCGACCATGTCTGGATCGGCGGTCGAATCACACACGCCGACTACCGGAATACCGCATTTTTTTGCTTCGCGGACTGCGATTTTGTCACGGACGGTGTCGAGGACGAAAAGCACATCTGGCTTCCGTTCAAGCTTCTCTATGCCTGAAAGCCATTTCTCGAGCTTCTCAATTTGCTTCATTTTTTGGTTGCGCTCCTTTTTCAGATACCGCGCAAAATCATTTTCGTCGCGCTCTTTTTTCAATTCACGCAACTGGCGAATGCGCTCTTTCGTCGTTTGCCAATTGGTCAGCAAACCGCCGAACCATTTTTCCGTGACGAACGGACAATTCAAAGCCATCGCCATGTCGGGGAGGCTTTCGAGCGTTTGCTGCTTCGTCGAGACGAGCAAAATCGTTTTGCCATTCGCAGCGGATTCTTCCAAAAATTTCATCGCGGCGACGAGCATTTCCGCAGTTTTTTCCAAGTCAAAAATATGGATTCCGTTTTTCGCGCCAAACAAAAACGGCTTCATTTTCGGATTCCATTTGTCGGTCCGGTGACCGATGTGCAGTCCGGCCGCGAGCAACCGGCGCAAATCTTCTGAATTATTCATCCTTTTTGGGGTTAAAAATTTTTCCGGCTTCGACTCGGGAGGAGAGGCCCGATCCGCCGAAAAGTGGCGAGATTTTACGGTAAAAGTTTTCGCGGCGCAAATCTGCTAAAATCTTTTCACTTTAATTTCACAAAAATGGGAATGCTTGGACAGGTTCGCGACATGTACAAATTGCAAAAGCAGGCGAAGCAAATCAAAAAAGAGCTCGCGAATATTCACATCGAAGCTGAGACAGATGGCGTTTTGATTACGGTCAATGCCGAGATGGAAGTCATTTCGGTCAAAATTCCGGCCGAGCTGAAAACGCCGGAAAATACGGAAAAACTCGACGCAGCGATTGTTTCGGCGAGCAACAAAGCGATCAAAAAAGCGCAGGAAATAGCAGCGGAAAAAATGAAAGGTGTGATGGCCGAGATGCAGGGACTCATGGGCGGAGGACAGCCGACCCAAAATTAATTTCGTGCCAATGAAATCTTCCCGACCGGGTGTCATTGCCAAAATCGTCGCGATTGCGTTGATCGCGCTCGCTGCGATTTTCATCTACCGCCAATTTGTTTATTATCCGGCGGCGCTCCAAAAAACTGGCGCGAACAGCTTGAAAATTGATTTCGTGATCGACCAGGGCGAGAGTCTCAAAAGTGTCGCGGCGCGACTTGAACAGATCGGAGTGATCGATGCAGCTTGGGTTTTGACCGATTATCTCAAAAAAAATAATTTGGATACCAAAGTCGAGGCCGGAAATTTTGAATTTCGCGGCGGCGAGACTGTCCCCGAAGTTGCCGAGATTTTGCTCGACGGACAGGTCGCACAAGTTTCGCTCACGATTCTCGAAGGCTGGAATTCAACGGAAATCGACGCGAAATTAGTTGCGCTGAATTTGATCAAAGCTGGCGAATTCGAAAGCTTCGTCAAAAATCCGCCGAGTGATTTTCCGGTTCCTGATTTTGCCAAAGATCGGCCGGTCGCGTCGCTCGAAGGTTATCTTTTTCCCGCGACTTACAAAATCGATCCGGCAAACTTCACAGTCCGCGATTTGGTGCAAAAAATGTTGGTCGCGATGCAAGCGAATCTGAACGAATTGGGCTACAAACCAGGCAATTCGGGACATTCTTTGCATGAAATTTTGACGCTCGCTTCGGTTGTCGAGCTGGAAGAAAATTCCGAAGCGAATCGGCCGAAAGTCGCGGATATTCTTTGGCGGCGACTCGAAAGCGGAATGGGACTTTATGCCGACTCGACGCTTTTTTATATCGTCGGCCACAAAAAGAATTTGACGAACGATGACTTCGCGATTGATTCGCCGTACAACACGCGTAAATACCGCGATCTCCCGCCGACTCCCGTCGCTGCGCCGAGTCGCAGCGCGCTCAGTGCCGCGCTGCATCCGGAATTAAACGAGTATTGGTATTACCTGCACGATGCGGACGGTGCGATTCATTTCGCGCGAACTTTGGATGAGCACAATCAAAATAAGGCAGAGTTTATTCAATAATTTCAAACTGTTTTCACCAAAATTTCAAATTGGTGATTTTCTCAAGCAGAAAATCCATTCCGCCTGAGATCCCAGCAACCAAGCCCCAGATTTTCCAAAGCAAAAAGAGGGTCAAAAGCGAGACCGCGATTTTTGTGAAATTCACGACGAAAAATTTCGCGCCGCTCATCCAAGGATTTTTGTGATTTTGCTTTTCGATTTTTTTCAAAGTTTCCAAAATCTCGTCGAGTTTTTGCTCGAGTGAGTTTTCGTTATTTGGCGGGGGAGTTTCGATATTAACTTAATTCTTACTCCTTAATTCTTAGTCCTGTTCTAATTGAATTTATCGTAATCGTGCATGATGAGCTGGGCATTGATCTGCCGAATCATTTCAAGCACGACGCCGACGACGATGATGAGTCCTGCGCCGGAAATCAAAAGGGGAACCGAACCGAAACTTTGGCTAGCAAAAAACTTAGTCAAAAGAATTGGCAAGACTGCTACAAAGCCCAAAAATACGCCGCCCCAAAGATTCAGCCGATTCGAGACCGCGCCGAGATATTCTGCCGTCTCGCGACCCGGACGAATGCCCGGAATGAAGCCGCCGCGTTTCTGAATATTTTCCGCGACCTTCACAGGATCGAAAGTAATCGAAACATAAAAATAAGTGAACGCGATAATGAAAACGAGATACAGCAAAATATAAAGCATTCCGGGAGCTGATCCGTTCAGATTCGCCAAAATAAATTTCGCAACCGCCGCGACAGTCGGGTTGGTCGAGTTTTGGACAAATTGGGCAATAATGGTTGGGAAGGTGACCAGCGAAACCGAGAAGATAATCGGAATCATTCCAGCCTGATTAATCCGAATCGGCAGCGCGGATTGCGCGCCGCGCGTACCAGCGCGCGAACCATAATTCACAGGGATTTGCCTGGCCCCCTCAGTCACCAAAACCACAAAAATTGTCAGTGCGACCGTGATGACGAGCAGAATCGCAAAAGGAATTAACTTGGATTGGTCGAATTGTGCTATGCCGAGAGTTTGTCCGAGTACACTCGGAATTCCCGAGACGATCGAAGCAAAAATCAAAACCGAGATACCATTTCCCAGGCCTTTTTCAGTCATCAATTCACCGAGCCACATCATGAAAATAGTCCCAGCCGAGACAGTGAGCATGATCGGGAGGATTACCGACCATTCCGAAATATTCGGAATCAGACTGCCGCCAGCTGATTTATTCAAAAGCAAAATCATGCCGTAACTTTGCAAAAAGGCGAGCGGAAAAGCCAGCCAGCGTGTGTACGAATTAATTTTGTTCCGACCTTGTTCGCCCTCTTTCGAAAGTTCTTCGAGGCGGGGAATCACGACGGTCATTAATTGCACAATAATCGAAGCGTTGATGTAAGGCGTGAGACCCATCAAAACAACCGAAAAATTTTTCAAGCCGCCACCAGTCAAGATCGCGAATGCGCCGAGCAGTTCATTTTGTTTGAAAAGTCCTTCCAAAGCGGCGTGATCGATTCCTGGGACGGTGATGTGCGCGACCACGCGATAGACGACCAAAGCAAAAATCGTGAAAAGAATTTTTTTGCGCAGATCGGGAGCTTGAAAAATTCTTTTGAAGTAGTTCATTTCGAAAATTTAAAATGCAAAATGCAAAATGCAAAATTATTTATCAGCTTTCGCCGCATCCTTTTTATCATTTTTTAATTTTGAATTTTTAATTTTTAATTCGATCGTTCCGCCGGCTTTTTCGATTGCTTCTTTCGCGGATTTCGAGACGGCATCGACGAAGAAAGTCATCTTTTTCGCGAATTTTCCGAAGCCGAGAATTTTGACCGGTTTATTTTTTGAGCGAATCAAGCCGGCGTTTTTCAAGGTTTCGCGAGAGATTTTGTCGATCGCGAGATTTTCAAGATCGGCGAGATTGACCGGCTGAAAGTCGACGCGATTGATATTGCGGAAGCCGCCGAGTTTCGGCATGCGGCGGAGGAGGGAAGTCTGTCCGCCCTCGAATCCGGCGCTGAATTTTGAGCGGCCGCCGACGCGTGCTTGTTGACCTTTGCAGCCACGACCAGCGAAATTGTCGCCGATGCCGCGTCGATTGTGGCGGTGAGTCGAACCTTTTTTCGGTTTCAAAGTGTGCTGTTGCATTGCAAAAAATTAAGCCGCGTGATTCTACCCAAAAAGCCTCGGTCGAGCAAATCAAAACAAAAATTTGACGAATTGAGTTTTTTTGTTGAAAATCGGAACTTAATTTTTCAAAAATGACTGAAACAATGACTGCAACTGAATCTCGCGGAGATTTATTTCCGGATGATCCGAACAAAATGGCGCTCAAACTATCTCGGGGCGGATCCGGTGATTTGGGCGGTCATAACTTTCAATATATTGGGCTAGGTGAGTGCGGACCAAATAACGAAGTTGGATTTACCATCTTAGTTGATGGTAAGCCCACCACATTAGCGCACAACGAAAAATTTAAAATTGGTCAATTAACGGTTCGTATAGTTCATAACCCAAGAGATGGTCTTGATATTATAGAGATTCATCGTCGTATTGGACTCCCGGAAAGAATCAGAAGATTGCTTGAAGAGGTAGCCGGCATCCCACCTTGCTGATCAAAACTTTTTTTAAAAAATGAATCGAGCTGAAGCAATTCCCGAAATTCCGGTGGGTGAGAGAATCACCCTTAGATTAAACAAAAAAGTTTTAATTGACGGAATAAAAGTTGAACTTACTGGCACATGGATAGATCCCAATTCGCGGCAAAAGGATCTTTTTGTTTACGCGTTGTTGAAAATTGGTGATACTATGAAAAGCATAAAAAATTTTGGCAAGACGCAAATCAAAATTGGCAACCGTATTTTTTTAGCAAGTTGTAAATTTGATGCGCAGCGTGGCGAGATAGAAGAATTGATTTTGGCCGAGCTTTCTCGCGAAGTTATCGAGCAAACTTTGCGATAATCGTCTCCCCGAAATCATTCGCCACATCAGCATTATTCGCAGTGATGATATCGCCATCGATTTCAAGCTCGGATTTGGTCAGATTCG
>JAZDNQ010000046.1:0-11198 GCA_043799575.1 Patescibacteria group bacterium
GGTGAGCGCAGGCATGAGAATTTCTTCGCCGTCGACCGCGTTCATTTCTTCGCGGACGATTTGCTCGATTTTCGCCAAAACTTTCCGCCCGAAGGGCAAATACGAATACACGCCCGCTGACTCTTTTTTCACGAATCCGGCCTGCGTCAATAATTTCGCGTTTATCGAGTCGGCGTCGTGCGCGACGCTTTTGCTCGTTTGCGAGAGGGAATGGGAAAGTTTCATTGAGTGGATTTTAACAAAAAATCCCCGTGCCAGTCTTGTTTTTTTGGCTTATTTCTGTTAAAATGAACGGACTTTAGAAAAACAAAATGAAAACAAAGCAGATCATTTTTCGAGAAAGATTTACAATTTTTAAGCACCCCATTCGAGCGGTAGAAGTGACTAGTGAATTGCCAACAAATCCACCCACCAATCGGGCGGCCCAAAAATTAGATGAGCTGAAAAAGGAAATTTCTCCAAAGGAAAATAAGGAATTTAATCGGGCGAATTTTTCACCCAAATTCGCGGATACTGTTGGCGAAAGTGATCCGAAGGACTTAGCAGATAAATTTCTTATTTTCGATTATTACAACGGAGAGAATCTCAATCAGGATGAAATCAATTTTTTAAAAAAAGTTCCAAATCTCCGCATGAATATTGTTGGGGCTACTATAGTTCCAGAAGAGCTGGTCAACTTAAAAGAGCTTAGTGCCGAATACGCGCCAAAAATTCCAGCGACACTCGTCAATTTAGAAGTTTTGGATGCAGCAGAAGCAAAAGAACTTCCGACTACGCTCGTTAATTTAAAAGATCTTTTTGCGCCTGACGCTACCGAAATTCCGGCGACCCTAGTTAATTTGGTAGTATTGGCGGCTGACTCTGCGCCAACGATTCCGAAAGATTTGGTAAAGCTGGAAAGACTTCATTCCAACTCAATTACTGAAATACCCGACACATTTATTAATTTAAAATATGTTTTTGCCCAAAATTTAACTAAAATCCCTCCGACTTTAACGAATTTACAATTTATTTTTGCACCGAAAAGTAAAGAAATTCCTCCTACATTAACCGAATTAACATTTCTCCATGCCGATTCCGCGATTGAGATTTCAGGAGGTTTTGTTAATTTGCGATTTCTCTCTGCCAACTCTGCGACCGAAATTCCTGATACGCTGGTCAACCTGATAGAGCTCTCGGCTGATTCGGTTGAAGAAATTCCAGAAGAATTTACCGACCTGGAGATACTTCTTGCCAAATCTGCGAAGAAAATTCCCAAGACTATGGATAGATTGAAACAGCTTTCCGCCGATTCCGCGAAAGTAGATTTGGCAAATTACCCAAAATTAAAAACATATCGTTGTCGAGAAGAAGACGATTGGAAAAATATTGAAGATATTATGAAAGAATTGGGCGCGACCGATCGCAAAAAGGTCGTTCTCGACAAAGGTGTGCCAAAACTGAAAAGCTGAAATCGGTCAAACCGCAATAGTCCCAAATAGGAATCTCAGTTTTGGTTAGCAAAAACTATTTTGTGATACAATCACTTTCGTTTTTTAAATGAAAACGAAATTCATCTTTGTCACCGGCGGAGTCTGCTCTTCTCTCGGGAAGGGGATTGCAACAGCTTCCATCGGCGCTTTGCTGAAGTCGGCAGGTTTTTCGGTGTTTCCGATGAAATTGGATCCGTATCTCAATGTGGATCCGGGGACGATGTCGCCATTCCAACACGGCGAAGTTTTCGTCACGGACGACGGCGCGGAGACAGATTTGGATTTGGGACATTACGAAAGATTCATCGACGTGCCGCTGACGAAAGAATCGACAGTCACGAGCGGACAAATTTATCTCGAAGTGCTCGAAAAAGAACGCCGTGGTGATTTCCTTGGCGGGACGATTCAGATCATTCCGCACATTACGCGGACGATTCGCGAGCGGATTCTGCTCGCCGCGAAAGTTTCGAAAGCCGACGTTGTTTTGGTTGAAATCGGCGGGACAGTCGGCGATATCGAGGGCGAGCCCTTTCTCGAGGCGATTCGCCACATGCGCTACCAAATGGGGCCGAGCCAAACTCTATTCATCCATCTCACGCTTTTGCCGTATCTCGCTGCGTCGGGCGAACTCAAAACGAAACCGACACAGGCTTCCGTTCGCGAGTTGCGCCGGATTGGGATTGCGCCGGATTTGATCATGGCGCGGTCGGATTTGCCGATTGATCAAAAGTTGCTCAAAAAAATTGCGCTCTTTTGCGATGTGCCTGAGGAGTGCGTGATTCCCGCGCCGACAGTCGATTCGATTTATTGTATTCCGGAAAATTTTGAAAAGTCGGGAATCACGAAAATTATCGAGAAAAAACTGGATTTGCCGCTCAAAAAACCGAAACTCGAAAAGTGGGAAAAGCTGACTAAGCTTTGTTCCGCGACAAAAAAACCTTTGAAGATTGCGGCGGTTGGGAAATACACCGACCTCGACGACGCGTACATTTCCGTGAACGAGGCGATCAAGGCAGCTGCCTTGGCGATCGGTCGCGAGCCGGAAATCGTTTGGGTGGATTCGACCGAGCTGACCAAAGCGAATTCACCCGAGTGGAAAAAAGTAAAAGCGGCGGACGGGATTCTCGTGCCGGGCGGATTCGGCAATCGTGGTATCGAGGGCAAAATCAAAGTCGCGGAATACGCGCGCAAAAACAAAATTCCGTATTTCGGTCTCTGTCTCGGTATGCAAATTCTCGTGATCGAGTTCGCCAGAAATGTTTTGGGCTTGAAAGATGCAAATTCCGAAGAGTTCGACGAGAAGACGCAAAATCCGGTGATTCACTTCATTCCGAATCAGCGCAAAATTCTCAAAAAAGGCGGGACGATGCGACTCGGCGCGTACCGCTGCGCACTGCAGCCCGGCTCGCTTTCGCGCAAACTGTACAATCAAAAAATTATCTCCGAGCGGCACCGCCATCGCTACGAAGTGAATAACGCCTATCGCGACGCGCTCGAGACGAAGGGCATTCGTTTCGCGGGGATCAATCCAGACGCGAATTTGGTTGAGATTTCCGAGATCAAAAATCATCCTTTCATGCTCGGTTGCCAATTTCATCCGGAATTTCTCTCCCGGCCGTTCCGACCGCATCCGCTTTTTCTCGGCTTCGTCCAAGCGGCGGCGAAAAAATAAATTGTTCGGTCAGCTCACCAAAGTCCATGTTTTAGGCTAAAATTTTTGAAATGAACCCGAAAAAAAACTTGCAATCGCGAAAAGATTCGGATAAAATCAAAGTAATTAATCTCCCCGTCTTTGCCTCCGGGCAACGGCGGGTTTTTTGTGTGTACATCGACGGTGGCAACTTTTTTCACAGCCTGAAAAAGTCGGGGATTCAAGAAAAAGATTTTGATTATCGCGGATTTGTCGACTGGCTGTGTGGTGAGAGTGCAGAAAATGTGCGGTATTATGTTGGACAGGTCAAAAAAGAAAAAGACAATCCGAAAAGTGAGGAACTTTATAAAAGTCAGCAGCAGCGCTTCGAGCGGCTCAAAAAATTCGGTTTCTATCTCGTCCGCGGACGACTCGTCAAAATCGGTGGAAAATTTATGGAAAAAGGCGTCGATGTGCGCATTGGAATAGACATCGCGATCGGTGCCGCGCAAAACTATTATGAAAAAGCACTCGTTGTTTCCTCTGACAGCGATCTTGCTCCGGCGATCGAATTCGCTGCTCGTGAAACCGGGAAAGAAATAATTTATGTTGGTTTCGAGGAAGGTTTTGTTTCGTACCACCTTGTGCAAAAAGCTTCAGCTTCAAAAATCGTCAAAAAATTCGAACTCGAAAAATTTGTTTTAAAATCCGAGTCATGAAATCCGACGAACTTCGCCAAAAATATCTCGAATTTTTCGCTTCAAAAGGCCACTCGGTAATTCCGTCAGCTTCGCTGATTCCGGAAAACGACCCGACCGTCCTTTTCACGACCGCCGGGATGCATCCGCTCGTTCCGTTTTTGCTCGGCGAAAAACATCCCGCCGGGACGCGGCTGACGAGTTGTCAGAAATGCATTCGAACCGGAGACATCGACGAGGTCGGCGATTGCTGCCATCTCACTTTTTTTGAAATGATGGGCAATTGGTCGCTCGGCGATTACTGGAAAAAAGAGGCGATCAGTTGGAGTTTCGAATTTTTGACCGAAGTTTTGCAGTTCCCGAAATCAAGTTTGGCAGTTTCTGTTTTCGCCGGAGACGACGACGCGCCATTCGATTCCGAAAGTTTCGAAATTTGGAAAGGTCTCGGTATTGCCGAAAAAAGAATTGCGCAGCTCCCGAAAAAAAATAATTGGTGGGGGCCGGCGGGACAGACCGGACCGTGCGGACCGGACACAGAAATGTTTTTTTGGAATTCGACCGAGCCCGCGCCGGAAAATTTCGATCCGGACGACGCGACTTGGGTCGAGATTTGGAACGATGTTTTCATGCAGTTCGAAAAAACAGCGGACGGAAAATATATTCCGCTGAAGCAAAAAAATGTCGACACCGGGCTCGGTCTCGACCGTGTCGCGGCGATTCTCCAAAAGAAGCCGACCGTTTTTGAGACCGACATTTTCGCGCCGATTATTTCGAAAATTCGCGATTTAGCGGTAGGGAATGGGCATGCCCATTCCCTACAAAACGACGAAAAATCCGAACGCATCGTCGCAGATCATCTTCGCTCGGCGACTTTCATCATCGGCGATCCGCGCGGCGTGCCGCCGTCGAATGTCGATGCGGGCTACATCGTTCGCCGTTTGATTCGGCGCGCGATTCGCGAAGCGCGGAAACTCGGATTCGATTTCGCCCAAACTTTCACGACGCAAATCGCTGAGGTTGTAATTCAAAATTTCGGAAAAATTTATCCCGAGCTCGTCCAAAATTCGGCGAAGATTTTGCTTGAATTGGAAAAAGAGGAAAACCAGTTTAAAAAAACTTTGGAAAAAGGAGAGCGCGAAATTAGAAATTATTTTTTTCATTCTTCCGAAAAAATAGATGGAGCGAAGGCATTTTATTTTTACGAAACTTTCGGCTTTCCGCTTGAACTAACTAAAGAGTTTTTGAAAGAAAATTTTCATTCTGAAATTCTCGATCCCGAAAAATTTTTCGCGGCGCAAAAAGCGCATGCCGACGCGTCGCGCACGGCTTCGGCTGGCAAATTCAAAGGCGGTTTGGCCGATGATTCCGAGACAGTCGCGCGACTGCACACGGCGACGCATCTGCTCAACGCCGCGCTGCGCCAAGTTTTGCACGCCGAAGTTTTTCAAAAAGGCTCGAACATCACCGCCGAGCGATTGCGATTCGATTTTAATTATCCCGAAAAGTTGACGGCCGAGCAGCTCGCGGAAGTTGAAAAATTCGTGAACGCTGCGATCGCGAAAAATATTCCGGTCGAGTGCGCCGAGATGTCGGTCGACGAGGCGAAAGCCGCCGGTGCGGTCGGCGTCTTCGATTCGAAATACGGCGCGAAAGTAAAAGTTTTCACGATCGAAGGTTTTTCAAAAGAAATTTGCGGCGGTCCGCACGCGAAAAATACGGGCGAGCTCGGGCAATTCAAAATCAAAAAAGAAGAATCGAGTTCGGCGGGAGTTCGTCGAATAAAAGCAGTGTTGGAGTGATTGATTTTTTTATAAAAAAGTGTTAAAATACAGAAAATAACAAAAATAAAAATGCCGGAAATTAAGAGTACTTATCCTGAATTGCCAGCTGAAACAAAACCCAATCAAGGAGAAGGGCGTGTTGATGTTGGCAAAGCAAGAGTTGATATTCAGAAAAATGTAGATAAAGAGACCATGGAGCTTGTAAAAGATTGTATTGCCGGACATGTTGCATCTGGAGACCTGGATAATGCCGCTAGAGCCTGCCAAGAAGCGATTAAAATTTTTCCCAAAGAGGAGAAATTTAAGCACTGGCTTGAGCTTATCAATGCCATACCAAAAAAATGACAAAGAGAATTCCTTGCAGTCAGCCGGATAGAAAGTAAAATGCTTGCACCTAACTGTTTCAAATGCAGGACATCATCCTTTTCGGAATGCAGGGCAGCGGCAAAGGTACGCAAGCGCGCATTCTCGCCGAAAAATTTGGCTACACGATTTTCGAGACTGGGGGACAGCTCCGCAAACTCGCAGCCGAAGATTCGCCGCTCGGCCAAAAAGTGAAAGCGATCACGACGGCCGGAAAACTCGTCGACAATGCGATCGTGATGGAAATCGTTGCGAATTTCCTCAAAAATTTACCCGCGAACGAGAAAGCGATTTTCGACGGCATTCCGCGATCCGAAGCCCAGCGCGCCAGCCTCGAATCCGAGTTCACGAAAGTCGGTCGGAACCCCGTCGCGGTTTACATCAAGATCTCGCGTGAAGAAGCGCTGACCCGATTATTGGGAAGAAAAACCTGTGCCGGTTGCGGCAAAATTTTTGGCGCAAAAGACGGTTCCGATAGGTTGGAAAAATGTCCGGTCTGCGGTGGGGAACTCAAAATTCGCGCCGACGATACTGCCGAAGCGATCGCGACCCGACTCGATGTTTACGAAAAAGAAACTGTCCCCGCGATCGAAAAATACCGCGACGAAAATCGTTTGGTCGAAATAGACGGCACGCAATCGGTTGACGAAGTGACCGCACAAATCGCGGAGAAGATCGCGGGCTAGAAATGTCGTTCTCCTACAAGACATAAAAATCTTCGAATTTTTCCCGGGCACTGCTCCATTCTTCTGACACAGAGTCGACTTGCGCGTGCGCCGGACCGAGCTCACACCATTTTCGCAATTTTTCCAATCGAGCTTTTTCACCGACCGCGATAATCTCGACCGAACCGTCAGGAAGATTTTTCGCGAAGCCTTTCAATCCCAAATCTCGAGCGACGCTGGCAGTCGAGGCGCGATACCAGACGCCCTGCACTTTGCCCGAGACAATCATTTTGAGTTGCATAATCCGATTTTAGCCAAAATCACTTTTGAGTGAAAAATTGGAAAATCAGCCAAAAGTTTTATAAAAAACTTGACAAATTAGTTAAAAATGTTGTCCAGAAGCAATAAAATAAGAAATTTGTCAAGGAAATTTGCTTGATTTCCCAAAAGTTGGAGTTAGAATCCTCGCGAAATTAACTTCGCCGTCAAATTACTCGAAAGCGGCGGTTGGTTTCCTTTTTCACTTTTTTTAACCCCACCCTCATGGAAACCTCAGTCTCAGAAATGGTGCTCGGTCTAAATACCGCTTGGGTCGTCATCTGCGCCGCGCTGGTCTTCTTCATGCAGGCTGGCTTCGCGATGCTCGAGACCGGACTGACGCGCGCTAAAAACGCGGTCAACATTCTCATGAAAAACATGATGGATGTTTCAGCCGGAGTGGTGGTCTTTTTCGCGGTTGGTTTTGGCTTGATGTTTGGTTCGGGCAACGGTTTCGCCGGACTGGACGGTTTTTTCATGCAAGGATTTGGTGATACGATGTCCGGCGTTTCGACTCCGGCGTTTTGGTTTTTCCAAGCGATGTTTGCGAGTGCGGCTGCCACGATTGTTTCCGGAGCATTAGCCGAGCGCGTCAAATTTCGCTCGTACTTTACTTACAGTGTTTTCATCACAGCTCTCATTTATCCGATTGTCGGACACTGGGTCTGGGGTGGCGGCTGGCTCAGCGAAATGGGCTTCCTCGATTTTGCTGGTTCGACCGTCGTCCACTCGGTCGGTGGTTGGGCTTCACTCGTTGGTGCGATCATGATCGGGCCGCGCATCGGCCGATTCGACAACGGTGGCAAAGGAATCGCGGGTCACAATTTTCCGCTCGCGATGCTGGGCGCTTTTATTCTTTGGTTCGGTTGGTACGGGTTCAATCCGGGCAGCCAATTGGCGATCGCTTCGGCAGCTGATGCACACGCCGTTTCGCTCGTCGCGCTGAATACGACTCTCGCCGCTGGTGCGGGTGCAGTCGCGGCGATGATTTTCGCTTGGATCAAATTTGGCATTCCGCACGCGGCGTACGCGGTCAATGGTTTGCTCGCGGGCTTGGTTGGCATTACCGCGGGCTGTGCTTTTGTCACTCCGGAAATGGCGATCGTGATCGGTGTCGTCGCTGGCATCGTCACTTCGCTCGGTGTGATTTTGCTCGAAAAATTGAAAATCGATGATGCGGTCGGAGCCGCTCCGGTGCACGCTTTCTCGGGAGTTTGGGGGACTTTGGCAGTCGGTTTATTCCACACAGAAAAAGGTTTGTTTTACGGCGCGGGCTGGCACCAGCTCGGCGTCGAAGCGCTCGGCGCACTCGCAGTCGCACTCTGGACGATCGTCACGATGTACATTCTTTTCCGTATCATCCGTGCGGTGCTCGGTCTCCGCGTCAGTCAAAAATCGGAGCTCGCGGGTTTGGACAGCAAACATGGTTTGCCAGCTTATTCCGATCAAATTTGAAATTGTGTTCACTAAAATTATTCAGCCGCTCGTCTTCTCGACCGGCCGACATTAAAATCCTTTAACCAATTTAACCCCACTAAAATGAATAAGGCTCAAATCCTCGCCGAGGTTAAAAAAAATGAGATTGAGTTCGTCAATCTCTACTTCACCGACATTCACGGCGTCGTGAAGTCCATCACCATTCCGGCTTCGCAGCTTGATGGTGTGATCGACAACAATCAGTGGTTCGACGGCAGTTCGATCGAAGGCTTCACGCGCATTTTCGAATCGGACATGTATCTCAAATTGGATCTCGATACATTCCGTATTCTTCCGTGGGGCAGCACACCGACAGCACTTTTCATTTGCGATGTCTTCTTGCCAAATGGCGAAGCTTTCATGGGCGATCCGCGCCAAATTCTCCGCAAGCAAGTCAACGAGGCGAAAAAAATGGGTTACATTCTCAATACTGGTCCGGAGCTCGAATTCTTCCTTTTCAAAAAAGGCGAGAATGGCGAACCGAAAACTTTGCCGCACGACCGCGCGGGTTATTTCGATTTCACGACTGACCTCGCGGCACACATTCGCAAAGATATGAGCTCGGCACTCACCGCGCTCGGTATCGATGTCGAGGCGCTGCATCACGAGGTTGCGCCGGGTCAACACGAAATCGACTTCCGTTACGCCGATGCGCTCTCGACTGCTGACTCCGCGATTCTTTTCAAAGTCGCGCTCAAAGCGATCGCGCAAAAATACGATCTGCACTGCACTTTCATGGCGAAACCGATTCAAGGCGAAAACGGTTCGGGTATGCACACGCACATGTCGCTCGCCGATATCAAGACTGGCAAAAATCTTTTTTACGATGCGAAAGACGAATCGGGCCTTTCCGAATTGGCGAAGCACTATCTCGCTGGTTTGCTCGAGCATGCTCCCAATTTCGCAGCGATCACGAATCCGACGATCAACTCATACAAACGTCTCGTCCCGGGTTACGAAGCTCCGGTTTACATCGCGTGGGGCACGACGAATCGTTCCGCTTTGATTCGCCTCCCGCGTGTCAATCCGGCGCTTGCTTCGAAAGCGACGCGCATCGAATTGCGCTGCCCGGATCCGATGTGCAATCCATACCTCGCGTTTGCGGCGATGCTCGCATCCGGTCTCGACGGTGTGAGAAACAAGAAGAAAGCACCGAACCCAGTCAACGAAAACATTTTCGAATTCAACGAGGCGCAGGCGAAGAAATACAATATCAAAACTTTGCCGGGCAATTTGAGCGATGCGGTCGACAATTTCGAGAAAGACAAACTTTTGACTGAAGCTTTTGGCCCGCACTTCGTCGGCAAATACATCGAGGCGAAACGCGCCGAGTACGACGAGTTCCGGCTCAATGTCTCGGATTGGGAGAAGGCGAGATACTTGGAATACTAAAAATATTTTATTTGCGAAAAGGCCTCGATTGACGTCGGGGCTTTTTTGTGTTTAAAATTAAAAACATGCAAAATTTAGAAGAAATTTACGAAAATAAAATTTCGGCTTTGGAGAAGCCGAGCTTGGCTGTTCCGACTTTGCGCGCGTTTTTCAGGATGAAATTTTATGAATTAATGGTTGCCGAAAAGGGTTTTGATAATCTGTCCGCCTTTCTTGATCTTCAACACGGCGAGTGCGAAAAAAGCCTAAAGTCCGATTTACCTGAAATGTTTTATGCGATGATTCGCGATTTGGTCCAAAAGCAGCGAGAGCGTTATGAAGAAATTTTTGGGGAAGCGATGGCACAAACTTACAAATTGGCGCAATTATTTTTTGGGGACGAAAAAGCTGGTAAGTTTACCAAGGCTGCAATTTTTGGCGCTAAAGATGATTATGACATCTTGGAAAAAAAGCTTCTGAAGCTTGGCGATTATACTTTGCGAGATATTATGCTCGAATTTGGACTTTCGCTTCGCGACAATGCTTCTAGCAAAGGCACAGACAGAAGGCGACTTAAAAGCAGTGAGGCTGCTACTGCTAATTTTAAAAAACATCCAGATTGGTTTCACGGATTGCAAGATGGTGTACAGCGCGCTTGCAGTCCGGCGGGGCGAATTCATCAAGCGGAAATTGCCCAAAAACAAATTGCCAATGATCCGACTAAGGTTTCTCGAATGGTCTGTGGGTCTTTGAGTACGGATGCGATTGCGGCGCGGCGAGCGGGCTGTGCAATGAGCTGGGCTGGCGAACGAAGAGCACGACAATCTCCGATCTCTCAGGGAATTGCGGCCGGACAGAAGCGAGATCCAAAAGGCAGATTCGTAAAAGAATAGTCGCACGCTAAAATGCGGAGGTGAAAAATTTCCCCGCTTCGATTTCCCGACTCATCGATGCGTTCGCGAGCCTCCCCGGTATCGGCGAGAAGACCGCGACGCGGCTCGTTTTTCATCTCGTGCGTTCGCCGGAAAATTCTTCCCGCGAGCTCGGTGAGGCTGCGCAAAATCTCAAAAAGGAACTGCGACTTTGTGCGTGTTGCCGCAATATCGCGACGAGTGAAAAGTGTTCGATTTGTGAGGATTCCGACCGCGAGCAAAATAAAATTTGTGTCGTCGAGGAAGCGCTCGATGTTTTGGCTTTCGAAAAAGCGGGTGCGTGGTCGGGACAATATCACGTTCTCCACGGCGTGCTGAATCCGCTCGACGGCGTTGGGCCGGAAAGTTTGACGATCGCGGATCTCATTTCGCGCGTCGAAAAAGGCGGCGTCGCGGAAATCATTCTCGCGATGAATCCTTCCGTCGAGGGGGAGGCGACCGCGTCATACATTTCAAAGCAACTCCAGAATTTCCCGCAGCTCAAAATCACGC